>NZ_CAMHFP010000008.1 GCF_946184425.1 uncultured Methanobrevibacter sp.
TGAAATTATAGAATGCACCCATAGCATTACTTCCGCCACCAACACATGCAATGACCGCATTTGGAAGTCTACCTTCCTTTTCAAGGAATTGTTCACGAGCTTCCGCACTAATTACAGATTGAAAATCTCTTACAATCATTGGAAATGGATGCGGCCCCATAGTAGAACCGATAACATAATTTGTATTGTGAACATTGGCAATCCAATCTCTAAACGCATCATTTACTGCATCCTTTAAAGTTTTTGTTCCGGATTTTACTGAATGAACCTTTGCCCCCAATAATTCCATACGATAAACGTTCAATGCCTGTCTTTGAGTATCTACTTCACCCATAAACACTTCACATTCCATGTCTAAAAGTGCAGCCGCTGTTGCAGTAGCTACACCATGCTGTCCCGCGCCAGTTTCTGCAATCACTCTTGTCTTACCCATTTTTTTAGCAAGCAATACCTGACCTAAAACATTATTGATTTTATGCGCCCCAGTGTGATTCAAATCTTCCCGTTTTAAGTAAATTTTTGCGCCACCAAGGTCTTCAGTCATTCTTTCAGCATAATATAACAAGGAAGGTCTCCCTGCATATTCCTTCAATAATGTGTTAAGCTCTTCTACAAACTCAGGATTATTAATATAATAGTTATACTGTTCTTCCAAGTAAAGTAACTCATTCATTAATGTTTCAGATATGTATTGGCCACCATACTCACCATATCTTCCTTTACTCAATGTATTACCTCCATAATTTCTTTTATCTTCAAATCATCCTTAAAACCGTCAGTTTCAACACCCGAACTTAAATCAATTGCAAAAGGATTGAATTCTTCAATAGCTTTAGAAATGTTTGAAATGTTAATTCCTCCAGCTAAAAAGAATTTTTTATTAAAATCTTTTCTTATCAAACTCCAATCAAAAGTTTTGCCACTGCCTTTTCCACTATCCAACAGCAAATAATCAGAAATTGATTTATCAAATTCCAACAAATCTTTTTCATCGGACATTTCAATAGCATTAATAATTTTTAGTTCATAATTAGTTTTTTCTTTTAAATTCCTAATATACTCTTCATTTTCATTACCATGGAGTTGAGCAATTTCAATTACCCCTTTTTCAAACAGTTCAACAATTTCACCAATATCTGCATCAACAAAAACTCCTACAGAAAGTATGTCTGAATTTAAATTGCTTTTCATTTTTAAAGCCAAATCATGAGAAACTTTTCTTTTGGAATCTGCGAACACAAAACCTATGTAATCCGGTTCATACTTATTAACTATTTCAATATCCTCCAATCTTTTAAGTCCACAGATTTTAATTTTAACCATTCTTCAGTTCCTCAATTAAAGATTTTTTATCATCACTTTTCATTAAAGTTTCGCCAATTAAAACTGCATCGACATTATTTTCTTTTAATTTGGTGACATCTTCCTTTGTTTTAATGCCACTTTCTGAAATAAATATGATATTATCACTAACACATCTACGTAAGTTAATACTATTATCAATATCTACAGAAAAATCCTCAAGATTCCTATTGTTGACACCAATAATTTCAGCACCGACATTCATCGCAGTTCTGATTTCATTACCGTCATGAGTTTCAACAATAGCAGAAAGACCCAAATCATGAGCCAAATCCAAAAATTTCTTCAACTGAACAATATCCAATATAGAAACAATTAAAAGAACCGCAGAAGCTCCAAGCAATTTAGCTTCCCAAATCATATACTCATCTATGATGAAATCTTTCCTTAAAATAGGAATTGAAACATTTTCAGAAATTTCTTTTAGATAATCATTTGATCCCTGAAAAAAATACGGCTCTGTTAAAACTGAAATTGCAGAAGCCCCCGCATCTTCATATTCCTTTGCAATCCCAACATGATCAAAATCTTCACAAATTACACCTTTTGATGGAGAAGCTTTCTTAACTTCAGATATTATCGCTATTTGAGGGTCGTTTAAAGCCTCTTTGAACGGAAAATCATTACTGATTTCCATTTGAGAAACTTCGCGTTTGATTTCTTCTAGAGATTTGATTTCCTTAGCTTGTTTTAATCTTTCCTGAGTTTTTCCAACAATTTTTTCCAACATAATAATCAGCAATTTGTACATTCAATAAATCTTTCAAGCTGTTTTAAAGCTTTACCCGAATCAATAATTTCAGCTGCAAGTTCAACTCCCTCCCTTAGAGATTGAACTTTGCCTGCAACATACAGTCCTGCTGCTGAATTAAGTAAAACAGCATTTCTTCTAGGTCCTTTTTCACCATTCAAAACTGCAAGAGTAATCCTTGCATTTTCTTTGGCATCTCCTCCTACAATGTCTTCTTTTGAAGAAAATTCCATATCAAAGTATTCTGGAGATATTTCATAAGACATTGTTTTACCATCTTTAAGTTCACATACAAAAGTTTTATCACTAACAGATATTTCATCCATCACATCCAAACCATAAACAACAACCGCAGACTTTACACCAAGATTTTTTATAACTTCAGTAATAGGTTCCACCAATTCTTTTTCATATACTCCCAGCACTTGCATTGTAGCACCTGCAGGGTTTGTTAAAGGTCCCAGTATATTGAATATTGTTCGAATAGACAATTCTTTGCGAACACCTGCAACATATTTCATAGACAAATGATAATTCTGAGCAAATAAAAAACATAAATTAATTTCTTTTAAGCACTTTAAACTTTTTTCTGGAGGAACATGAATATTAACACCCAACTCTTCCAGCACATCTGCAGCACCACATTTACTGGACGCAGACCTGTTTCCATGCTTTGCAACAGGGACACCCGCCGCAGAAATAACAATTGAAGAAGTTGTTGAAATATTAAATGTATTAGAACCATCACCACCAGTTCCAACAATTTCTAAAACTTCCCTATCATTCAATAATCTTACACAATGCGCCCTCATCGCCTCAGCAGATGCAGTGATTTCATCGATTGTTTCTCCTTTCATTGACATGGCTGTTAAGTAAGCACTCATTTGAACTTCACTTGCTTCTCCACTCATGATTTCATCCATAGTTTGGTATGCTTCATCATAAGTTAGGTTTTGATGTTGATATACTTTTAAAATTGCTTCTTTAATCACTTAAATCACCCCTATTTTTTCTGCAAAATTTTTAAGAATAGCTGATCCATCAGGAGTTAAAATAGATTCGGGATGGAACTGCAAACCATATACATCATACTTTTTATGTTTAATTGCCATGACCTCACCGTCATCATTTGATATTGAAATAATATTTAAATCATCCGGAATGCTCTCTACAACCAAACTTAACGAATGGTATCTTCCAACTGTAATCTGTGAGCCTAAATTTTTAAAAATTTCATCATTATTGATTGAAATTTCAGAGGATTTTCCATGCATTAATCTTCCGGCATATGAAACTTTGCCTCCAAATGCGGTGCAGATGGACTGATGGCCCAAACAAACTCCCAAAATTGGAATTTTATCATAAAATTCCTTAACTAAATCAATACATATTCCAGCATTTTCCGGTTTTCCAGGTCCTGGAGATAAAATTATTGCATCAGGATTTAGATTTTTAATTTCATTCAATGTAATTTTATCATTTCTGTAAACTAAAATGTCAGAATTAATTTCACCAATCAACTGGAACAGATTATAAGAAAAACTGTCGTAATTATCAATTAAAAGAATCATTCTAAACCACCATCTGCGATTTTTAAAGCATTAATAACAGCTGCCGCTTTGTTCAAACATTCATCAAATTCATTATTCGGTACACTATCTGCAACAATTCCCGCACCGGAACGGATGAATACTTTATTATTGCGTGAAAAAGCAATTCTAATTGAAATACATGTATCAATATTACCGCTTAAATCCAAATATCCAATAGCTCCACCATAGATTCCTCTTTTATTATTTTCCAACTCGTTAATAATTTCACATGCCCTTATTTTTGGAGCGCCCGATAAAGTTCCTGCCGGCAAAATTGAGTCAATAGCTGCTAAAGAATCCAGATTTTGCCTTAATGTCCCAATTACAGTAGAGCCAATGTGCATAACATGGGAAAATCTTTCAACTGACATGTATTTATCAACCTTTACAGAACCTATCTCAGATATTCTGCCGATATCATTACGTCCCAAATCAACCAACATATTATGTTCAGCCAATTCCTTTTCATCAGCAAGCAGTTCTTCTTCAAGTTTTAAATCCTCCTCAGGTGTTTTTCCACGAGGCCGGGTTCCGGCTAGAGGAAATGTATATAATTTTCCATTATCCAATTTAACCAATGTTTCAGGAGACGCACCAACTATTTCTATATCGTTACTTGAGAAATAAAACATGTAAGGGGAAGGATTGGTTGTTCTTAAAACCCTATATGTATCAAATAAACTTCCCGAAATTTCTGCCTCTATCCTATTTGATAAAACGACTTGAAATATATCGCCTTCACGAATATAATCTTTAGCCTTATTCACCATATTGCAATATTTTTCACGTGAAAATGATGGCTTGAATTCAGATTTTAATTTTAAAGGTTCTATTTCTGTTTTTATGCCATTTTTTATTAAATTTGCAATGTCTTTTAAATCTTCACAAGCTTTCTTATAATTGTTTTCCAAATCGTCAGTTTTGATATTGGAAATAATAATTATTTTTTGCTTGAAATTATCAAAAGCGATTACCTTATCGAATAACATTATATCAATGTCCTTAAACTGGTCCTGATTTTCAGCATCCAGATTAAGAGAGGGTTCAGAATATTTAATATAGTCATATGCAAAATATCCGACAAAACCTCCAGTAAATGGAGGCAGATAATCTAATTTTGGAGATTTGTTTTTTAAAATCAAATCCCTTATTATTTCACCGGGATCATCAGTGTCAACAATGATTAAATTATCATTAAATTCATTAAAATCTGCATCACCCTTAATTTGAACGACACTGTTTTGACATGTGAATTCCAAAAGAGGATCAAATCCTAAAAAACTGTATCTTCCCCAATTTTCTACATCCTCAATACTTTCCAACATATAACAGTGGTTACTAATTCCTTTTAAAATTCGTAAAACTTCTATAGGAGTAGCAATATCTGAAAAAAGTTCATAAGATATTGGAATACGTTTATACTCCTTATTTTCTGCTAATTTTTTAACTTCATCAATATTTGGGGAAAACATTTTATCACTAATATAAAATTGTATAATGTACTATTTAAAACCTTGTTGTAACTTTTTGTACATTGTAAAATATTGGCAAAAAAATTTAATTCATCTTATCTTGTTCCTTGCTGAACTCAATAACAATCTTTTTTATTTCCCGACTTTCCAAATAAGGTAAATTTTCAGTTATTTCCCTTTCTAAATTCTTATTCAGTTCCAATCTTTTTTGAACATATTCATCGCCATCAAATTCACTGCGATACTGTTTATTCAAATTTGAATATTTGGTAATTAACGGTTGGAGAATCTTGCCAATATCTTCATCAAGCCTGTCATTAATAATTTTTCTTTTTCTAATTTCAGTTACAAAACCAACAACAGTTATGAAAAATCCTAAAACAGTAACAGTTAATGCAGGGACAAAAATTTTATCATTTCCTAAAAATGCAATAGCTGCTATAATTCCAATGAAAATTAGAATAACACCAATTTTTCTTAAATCCATGTGAACACCTTTAAAAATATTCTTTATTTTTGAATATTTAAATATTATTCCAATTTGAATTAATGAACTTTAAAAGCAAAATAAAAGAGATTATTGCAAATAAAGACATTACTCCAACAACAAATGGATTAGTGAACAGTATCTGTGAACTGTCAAGATGATAAACACTTTCACCAATCAGATTATTTAAAAAATGTCCAAAAATAGGAACTAAAATATTTTCACTTTTCAAATATAAAATTGCCACACATATTGCAAAAATAAAAGCTGAAAACATGCTTCCAAAACTATGAAGCGAAGCAAACAGCAATGAAGATATTAAAATTGCAAAAGTGGTAGGGACAATTAACTTTAGTTTATTTAAAAAAATACCTCTGAATATTAATTCCTCAACAATCGGAGAAAGTAAAACAACAGATAAAAATCCTAAGACTCCAAACAATCCTACATTCAAACTCATTGCAGGAAAAAATCTAAAATTATTAATGTTAATAATGTCCAGAAGAAAATTTGAAAAATACAGCATCCCATAAGAAAAGAAAATATTTAACACAACAATAGCAGCAATACTCTTAAATGAAATCTTGGAAAATATATTGGAAACTTCAATTTTAAATTGATCTGATGAATTCCTTAATTTGAATATGAAATAAACCAGAATAATCAGATATAAGTAAGATGAATGAATAGCAATGTTTAAAAAATTAAAACTAAACAATACCACCAATAAAATAATGAACAATATCAAAAATTCTACAAGCGGAATATTTTTAAGTTTTTCATTTAACACAGACATATTATCAAAAAAAAAATAATAAATGGAAACAATCCACAAATTTTAAATTTGAATAATTTATAATGTTGCTTTTAAAAATAAAAACAAATATCCTTTAAATAATCAAATACCTATTCACTTATTTTTACATCATCATAAATCGACATACGCATAGCTAATATCTAATGTAACTTATCACCTATGCATAATAACATTTTCCTCATTTTTTAGTATTACTGTATTTGAAAAAGTAATATTTGTTTTAATCGTCATCGAAGATAAAAACATCTTCTATATATTTTTTTCCCAACATTTTAGTAATATTATAGGCTAATAATAAGGAAGGGTTATAGCGAGCATTCTCTAAAGCGTTTACTGTTTGACGAGTTACACCAACTGAATCTGCGAGCTCTTGTTGAGTCATTCCTAATTTTTGGCGAAACTGTCTGATTTTAGTTTCCATATAATCCACCTATTTATATTTAAATATAAATGGTGATATTATTTCTTTTATTAAATTATATATAAATGTGTTGTATTAAACCAAAATATAATAACATCATTGAACAAAATATATAATATAATATTTTATGAGATGATATAAAATGGCTATACACCCTATTGAATTTAGATATGGTACTCCTGAAATGAAAAAAATTTGGGAGGAAGAAAATAAGTTACAAAGAATGTTGGATGTCGAATCCGCATTGGCACAGGCGGAAGGCAAACTTGGAATTATTCCCCAAGAAGTTGCAGATGAAATTGCCGCAAAAGCTACTACTGAATTTGTAAAACTAGACCGTGTAAAAGCAATTGAAGCTGAAACCAATCACGACATTGCTGCACTTTCAAAAGGAATTACAGAAGTTTGTGAAAATGGTGCTGGAGAATACGTGCACTTCGGTGCTACATCAAATGATATTGTAGACAGTTCAAATTCATTACTCATTAGAGACTCAATTGATGTTTTAAAAGAAAAATTAGAAAGATTAACTAAAATAATGCTTAAATTAGCTGAAGAAAATAAAATGAAAGTGTGTATAGGACGTACACACGGTCAACATGCACTTCCAACCACATATGGAATGAAATTCGGTATTTGGGCTGATGAACTTCACAGACAATATGTGAGATTAGAAAATGCAGAATCAAATGTTTGTATTGCAATGATGGATGGTGCTGTCGGAACTACTGCAGCATTAGGAGAACAAGGTTGGGAAATCCATAAAACCGTTGCTGAAATATTAGGTCTTCCAGCAGCTACAATAACAAACCAAGTTGTTCAAAGGGACAACCATGTTGAATTCATTAGTGTTTTAGCAAATATTGCAAGTACATTAGATAAAATAGGATTGGAAATTAGAAGTTTGCAAAGAACTGAACTTATGGAAGTTGGCGAATACTTCGATCCTGAAAAACAAGTTGGAAGCAGTACCATGCCACATAAAATGAATCCTATTACTGCTGAAAGAATCTGTGGTGTTGCAAGAATAATTAAATCATATGTAAATGCTGCTTTAGACAACAACCCTCTTTGGCATGAAAGAGACTTGACAAACTCTTCCTGTGAAAGAATAATGTTTCCGGAAAGTTGTATTTTGACTGATTACATCTTAAATCTAACCATAAAATTAATGACCAATTTAGTATTCTATGATGAAAATATAGAAAGAAACTTGAATCTAACCAATGGATTGATTATGGCAGAAAGATTGATGGCTGAACTTACCCGTGCAGGAATGGGAAAACAAACTGCATACGGAATTGTAAGAAAAAATGCAATTAAAGCAAATAAAGAAAAATTATTGCTTGGCGAATTAATCTTGGAAGATGAAGATGTTCAAAAGTACCTGACTGAAGCAGATGTTGAAAAAATTATGGATCCACACACATACATCGGGTCTGTGCCAATAATCATTGATGAATTACTTGAAAAATCTAAAGAATGGTTTTAGGTGAAACCATGATTAGTGTAAAACAATTAAAATCAATTGACCTGAGTTCCTTCACAACCATATTAACTGGTATTAATGTATTAATCGGAATATTCATTGCAATAGTAGCAACAATAGCAATCGGTGTGACTTCTCCAGGAAACCTTGGAATTGCAATTTATGTCATACCAACCATCATTGTCATTTCATTTATTTCAGGAATTTATCAAAATTTTTCAAACGGATTATTCTACAATTTCCTTTCAACAAAATTAAGAAATATTAATTTGGCATTTGATGAAAACAAACTTATTAAAATATCCACTACCGGAACTGCAACAATAATTGCAGTCATTACATTAATTCAAGTTCTATTGCTTTATTTAGTTTCTGTTTTGATACTTCCATTAGTTATTAATGCAACCATTCAAACTTTATTGTTTGGAGGCCAGCAAGTATTAGCTTATAATCTATATCAAATATTAATGCTTTTAAGCCAACCGATGACAATTATAATGATAATTTTCGGATCTTTTATAATTACATTCGTATTTGTTTTGATTGGAACTTACATATACAATTTTATTGCATCCAAAGGCAGAGCTGTGAATTTAGAATTATCTGAAGAAAATAATTTAACTGCAATTGAATCAATAGACATATTATCCTTTTCAATAGCTATCGCAATCATTTATGCAATATTAAATTTAATTATTGGAGCAATAATGTTAATTAGTGGTGGAAGTTTTATTAGTCTCATTACTAATGTATTAAGTGGATTGATTCTTGGATTTATTATTGCAGCAATATTTGCAGCAGGATATAATTTATTAGCTCCAAAAATTGGAAAATTAAAAATAGAATTAATTGATTTAAAAATCAATTAATTTTTACTTCTTTTTATTTCTGGCACATATCTCTTGAGCATTAATGAGAGAGATATGACAGTTACTGAACTTAATGCCATTGCAAGACCTGCCAGTGCAGGTTCAAATGTAATGCCAAATGCAGGATATAAAACACCAGCCGCAATTGGAATTAATATTGTATTATACGCAAATGCCCAGAAAATATTTTCTTTAATTCTTCTCATGACCTTTTTGGAAAATTGTACTGCAGCAACAACATTTTCCAAATCGCCTTCCATAACAACAATGTCTCCGCTTTCCATTGCAATATCCGTACCATTACCCATAGCAACACCAATATCTGCCTGAGTTAAAGCAGGGGCATCGTTAATACCGTCCCCAACAAATAAAACCTTTTTAGTATTATTAGCTTGAGTTTCTTTTACGATATCCAATTTATTTTCAGGAAGAATTCCCGCACGGACATTATCGATACCAACTTCACGGGCAACGGTGAGTGCTGTAGACTCGTTGTCACCAGTAAGCATATAAGTTTCAACACCCATCTTGTGCAATTCTTCAATAGTTCGTTTAGAATTAGCTTTAATTTTATCAGATAAACTTAAAAGACCTTTTACAGTTTTATCCTGAGCCAAAAAGATTATTGTTTTGCTTAATTTCTCAAGATTGTGATATTTTTCTATCAGCTGTGAAGATACTTCAACATTTTCTGCCTCCATCAAAGCCAGGTTTCCGGCTAAAATTTCAACATCGTTAATCTTAGCCTTTAAACCTTTTCCAGTTACATTTTCAAAATCAGTTGTTGAATCTAAACCTATATTAAGTTCCTTAGATTTATTTACAATAGCTTTAGCAATAGGATGTGTTGAATTTTGTTCCACACTAGCCGCCAATTTTATCAAATCCTCATCACTAATGCCATATCCGATTACATCATCGACTTCAGGTTTTCCTTCGGTTATTGTACCTGTCTTATCAAAAGCCGCAACATCGATCTGGCCAGCATTTTCTAAAGTATCCCCATTCTTAATTAGAATACCGAATTCAGCTGCTCTTCCAACACCAACAGTAACTGCAGTTGGAGTGGCCAAACCCAATGCACATGGACATGCAACGACCAATATTGAAATCAAGCATGTGAGTGAGAACAGTAACGGAGCCCCCAGGACAAAATACCATATTAAAAATACGATAATGGCTATGGACAAAATAACTGGAATGAAGTAAGTAACGATAGTGTTTGCAAATTTTTGAACAGGAGGTCTTGAACTTTGAGCCTTTTCGACTAATCGAATTATATTGGACAATACAGTTTCCTTTCCTATTTTTTGAGCTTTAATGTATAACACACCATCCTGATTAATGGTTCCAGCAAAGACCTCTTCATCATCTTTTTTAACTTTTGGAATAGGTTCTCCATTAATCATGGACTCATCAACATAAGACTCCCCACCAACAACATCACCATCAACAGGAATTTTTTCACCAGGTTTTACAAGCAGCAAATCATCTATGACAATATCAGCTATGGAAACTTCTTTTTGAGAGACAATTTCCCCATTTTCATCAAGTTCAATTGCAGTTGCAACAGTTGGCTGCAAACCAATTAATTCACGAATTGAATCAGAAGTTCTTTTTTTAGCTCTCGCTTCAAGATATCTTCCAATCATCAAAAATGAAGGAAGCATTACTGCTGAATCATAAAACATGAATGAATGATCAAGGACTATATGGAATGTTCCTAAAATACTTGAAACATAAGCGACTAGAATACCCATTGAGTACATTACATCCATATTGAGGTTTTTATGCATTAATCCGTTGATTCCAGCTTTTAAAATTGGTAAAGACACATATAAAAACGGTGCAATACTTACAATTAAAGAAAGCAATCCCATTGAAGATATATTGATGCCAGCGAAGTGTTTAATAGATTCTGTGATGCCCATTAAGGGATCCCATCCACTGAACATTAAAATCATTAAAATTGCTGAAAAAATTAAACCTACAATAATCCTGTTACGTTTTTCTTTTAAATCCTGTTGATATATCTCTTCCTCATCGATTTCAGTTTGTCCTTCAATACCTAAAAGCTCGAAACCTAATGATTCTATGACTTTTTCAATCTCTGCTATATCGACCTTTGATGAATCATACCTTATTTTTGCTGATTGAGAAGTCAAATCCGCTTTTACATCAAAAATACCGTCAAGCCTTATCAAAAAATTTTCAACATTCATTGTACATGAGGCACAATGCATGCCCTGAATTCTTAAAGTCATTTCATCGGAATGCAGCTCAAAACCTAAGTTTTTAACTAACCTTTCCATTTCCTCATAAGATATCTTTTTAGTGTTAACAGTCAAATGTAGTTTATTGGCTGCCAAATCCGCATCAACCTCTTCCACACCCTCAATTTTTTCAAAAGTTTTATTAACACTTAATACGCAAGAAGCACAGTGCATGCCTTCAATCGGTAAATCCATATGTTTATGCTTTACCACACTATCACAACCTTCACTATTATGAAAATAAATATTTATTTTACATATTATAAAAGTTTAGGTAACACTAAAATTACCAAAAAATAAAAAAAGAAGTTAATAATAATTAACTTTAATGTCTTTGTGAGGTATTGTTCTTCTAAATCTCTTTTTAGGATATCCTATAATAAACGTAGAATACATATGTTTATTGTTATCGATTTCTGGGAAAAATTTCATTAGTTTATCGTGATCAATTTCATCAGCTTTCAGTATAAACAGTGAATAGAAACCTCCAAGACCTAATGAATAAGCTAACAATTCCAAACGAGTATTGGCTATAACTGCACTGGTTTTATCTGTGGAAAATGTTAAAATAAGCTGATTACCTTCCCAAAGAAGCGGATGGAAATTTTTTGTGGAATTATCCCTTAAATAATCGCCGAATTCCTTAATTCTAAAGAATTCATTTTCTTCAACTTTAATAATATCATAAACAAGTTCCATGAATTCATCCAATTTTTCATCAATGACAACAAATTCAACATCCTGTTCGTTTTGAGCAGACGGAGAGTAATAAGCTCCTTCAAATAATTTAGAAAAAATTTCTTTATCAATTTTTTTGTTTTTAAACCATCGAATTGATCTTCTCTGTTTTAAAAATTGCAGCAAATCGTCGTATCCAATTGGAATTTCACGAGGATTATAATCAACTATTCTGTCTTCATGACCAGCGTAAGATTTAAGAGTAATGGCATTTTGTCTGCAGATTGCCATGCAATGACCGCATTCAAAGCAATTACTTCCGGTTTCAACAGCAAAATCTTCTACAACAATATTGTCCCGAATACAAACTTGCATACACTGTTTACATGCAGTACATAACCCCACATCAATAATTAATTTCATTTTATTAAAACACCATCCTGAAATACATTTAAAATATTATCAGTATCACCTAAAACAGAAACATCATCCAAAGGATTGGAATTGACTAAAATCAAGTCTGCAACATAGTTTTCTTTTACAAGACCTAAATTATCCTGACCTAAAAATTCAGCTGCCTTAACAGTGCCACTAGCTATTGCTTCATCACTGGACATTCCGATTTCAACCAAATTAATCAGTTCCTCCAAGTTATGCCCATGAGGAATAACACCGCTGTCAGTCCCCATTAAAATATTTACTCCCTCTTCATATGCAGTGGAAATATTCTCCTTGTGAACCTTAACAATTTCTTTTAATTTTTCTGTTTTTTCCTCAGCATAATTATCCCATGCAGGAAAACCATTTTCATATAAAAATTGATGGACCAGCATGGTCGGAACCAAACTAACATCCTTTTCAACCATTCTCTTAGATGTTTTTTTATCAATGAAAGTTCCGTGCTCAATAGATGAAAAACCTGCACTAATACAGTTATTCATTCCTTTTAAACTATGACAGTGTGCTGAAACTTTCATATCATTCACTTTAGCCTCATTAACAATAGTTTTAAGTTCTTTTTTATTAAATTGGGGAAATTCGGGTGAAGAATTAGTTGTTAAAACACCACCACTGCACATTACCTTAATAAAATCAGCGCCGGCACGTTTTACTTCCCGAGTCTTTTTTAGAACCTCCTCAACACCATCGCATCTTCCCTTCGGAAGACCAGGATACATTATCTCCAAATCAAATCCTGAAGGCAACAACAGATCAAAATGACCACCAGTCATAACCAATGGAACAACAGACAAATAAATTTTAGGCGCAGGGAATAATTTTCTTTGTTGGGCCAATTTAAAACTCAAATCAGCAGACCCGCAATCTCTAATTGAAGTAACGCCTGCATTAATTGTCTGACTTGCATGAGGAACTGCATTATAAAAATGAATCCCTAACGGATTTGCCATATTTTCCTCTTTGTGAAATCCTTTTGCAAAAATGTGAGTATGACAATCAATAAATCCACTAAGCAGATAGTTATCCTCACCATCTATTAGTTGAACATTATTTTTAACAGATATTTTACCTGAAAAAATCTCCCTAATAAGACCATCTTCAATCAAAACATTCTGATTAGATTTCACTTCATCAAATGGATTGACAACATTAATATTTTCAATTAGAGTTTGCATAACAATCCCCTATAAAATTTCTATGGTTCCATTATCCCCATCAACTTCCACCAAAGTTCCATTTACCAAATCCTTAGTTTCAGCCGGTGAGTCGACCATTGGAATGTCTGACATTATAGCACCTGTGGCTATAATCGGTTCCGCATTAAGGCAAATGATTGCTTTTGGAGCAGTATTATTTTTCATCATCTGAAAAATAACATATGAACCAACAGTAGAACCTTTCCCACCAGGAATAAACAATACTTTATCTTTAATTATTTCTCCTTTCAATTCATGATTTGGATCTATAATTTGACCATTTTCAGGATTTACTCCTCCAAGAAAACTAATAGGTTCTGTGGAAACAATCAATTCCCCTTTTGCTTTTCCTTTTGCTATATTTCTACATTCAATCATAAAAATCACTTATTTTAGAATAATTTATCTTCAACATATTCTCCATCGTTGAGTGCATTAGTTGATTGGATTGTGTCAACCAATGCCCAAATCCACACTACTAAAACTAATAAAAATCCAATCAATAACAAAATCAAAACAGCTGAGATTATATATGCTATTAAGAATAATACTCCCTTGTGGTTAAGCCCTAAATAAAATTGGCCTAAACCTGGGAAAATAACACTTAAAAGAATAGCTAGAACAATATTTTTTTCACTTTGAACAACTGGAACAGTAGTTTTTGCAGTATTTACTTTTTTAGACAAATCAAAACCACATTCAGGGCAGAATTTAAACTCACCATTAAGTTCATAACCGCAATTAGTACAGAATTTAAATTTTTTTGATTCCACCGGAATGACATCAATAGTCTCCTGTTCAATACTTTCAGAAGATTCATCCAAGGTAGAATCAATTTCTTCAACATCTGGAATAGGCTCAGCTTCACTTTTAGTAAGTAAAGCTCCACAGTTAGAACAAAATTTAGCATCTTTTACATCTTTTCCACAATCAGGACAAATTACCATAATTTCACCTAAATAACATCTTTTTTCATAACTTCTCTTAAAACTGCAGTTGCATAAGATCCCTTATCTATCGAAAATTCGCATAAAACACCATCATCAGTCGCAATAGCTGATGCATCCCACACCTTGAATCTCATAGAACGTCTTAAACCGTGACTTCCTAAGCGAGGCATTTTTGGAACTTCGAAGTCCTGTTTTGTAATATTGTAATTTTTTAGAATATTCTCTTCCATTTCCCCAACTTTTCCACCAGCGAATGGAACTTTTGTACCATATAGTGGACAAGTAGGACTTGCCTGAAATGTTTCAATTAATTCCTGGAATTCTTCAGGAGTTTTATCATGAACTATATGCTCTTCATTATCAATGACAATATCTCCTTCAACATATGTATTGATTCCCATTTCTACCCTATTACTTACTGCTTCATTAAATAGATAAGACTGATAAGCATGAACAAACATTCTTTGAAGAGGTTTAGGAAGAGCATGCAATGCATTCATATATGATTTATCAGTCAACTCCCCTCTTTTAGAATCTCTTATCAATTCCTTAATCATCATCTTTTCATATCTCATTCCTTTACCCATTAAATTAAGAGATTCTTCGAGATTTCCATCATCAAATGCCTGTCTTGCTTTTTGATTTTCCTCAGATTCATCATCCTGAGGATTTCCAATATATCTTGCAACGGCTTTTTCAAGGTCATTTTCAACTAATGCTTCGCCGACAAGATGAGTAATTGTTCTTGGTTTACCGAATCTTTGCCAGCCAAAATAATTCGGAACACCTGTAGACTCCAATTCTTTTAAAACCTCATTAGCTATATCAGCACTATTATCAATATCATCCAAATCTTTAATGAGTATTTTAAACTTGTTTCCTTTAAGCTGACCCATTCTGAGTTTTTTACGGCCACGAACAATCTTTAAAAAATCAGTTTTGTAAATATTTCCATCCAATGCCTTTACCTGATTGAGTTGCTCTTCTGAATCCATATTTGCAATGCAAATCCATTGTTTAGTAATAGCTTTTTTATCTTTCATTCCGGCAAAGCCCATTCTTTTTCTGGAAATATGTAAATCACGAGCAATATCCAAAACAACGTCCAAAGTAGTTCTTCCCAATTTTTCAATCCAAATATAAACATTTGGCCCCTCACCTTCAGGAATTATCTCCGGAATTTCTTCAACATAAAAGTCTTCATATTGGTTTCTGATTGTTCCACCAATACCTTCTTGAGCTGTAACATAAGTATTAGCATTTAACATAGTAATCACGGAAAATAATAATGCCCTGGCCGGGATTTGAACCCGGGGAATGGGATCCGCAGTCCCATGTGTTATCCAAACTACACCACCAGGGCAAACAAAATAAGATAACAATTAATTATATAATTCTTATAGTATTTAAATTATTACCATACCGATAATGTATAAGAATACTCATAACATGTTCTTATAGCCACTGAAACATTATTTGCATTTGAATAATCTCCAGAACTAGACAATACCTTATTATTTAATACATTAGTTTCACTGAATTGATAATTTTTAATATTTAAACTCGAAAATTTATTTTTACACATCTGTGAAACCTCTTCAATAGACTCTTTTGAATTTTTACCATTCTTCATAATTAACGTAATGTCTTCCACAAAAGTTCCATCTGTGAAATTAATTTTTCCACTTAAAATCTCCATTATATCCTGAGCATTATTAGAATCTTTTATTACAGTCGAATAATCAGAATTTTCAGTGAAAATAACATGATTAAAAATTACAAATACAAATAAAAGTAAACTAATTGCTAAAATAGCTTCAATAATAAAAAAATTTCCTTTTTCATCCAACATGAATGATAATAGGATTTTAAAATTAATAAAAAAAGTTGAAGTGTGAAAAAATTAATTTTCACGAATGTGTTTTATCACTTTATCTTTTTTAGCAATTGCAGCATCGGAAGCTTCCTGAACTTTTCTTTTCATTTCCTCAAAGTCTTCAGGAGTTGTTTCACCAACTAACTTTTTGATTTTAGTATATGCCGCTTCCCTAAATAGTGGAACCAATTTCTCATCAGAACCATCTTCTTTCATTAGAATTGGTTCTCCGGAATTGTTTACCTCACCAATCTCTGAAATTGCAACATCATATTTAGCAACTGCCTTTTTAATGTCTCCAACTATCTCCGGAGGTGCAATCAACATCAATGAATCGGTTGAAACACCTAACGGATCTATGTTTAAAGTTTCAAGCATTTTTAAAACATTTGGAGCAACCATTTGTCGGATTTCCTTTTCATAGAATTCCAAACCGACACCAGTGGTGTTTGAAATTTCATGAGCATCACCTCTAAGTCCCCCATTTGTCACATCAGTCATTGCATGAATATCTTTAACAAGACCAGCTTCAAATAATGCATGTGATGCCTGAACAAAATTAACATTCATTGTATCCCATACAACATCGAAAAATCCGTTGTATAATGCAGTTGTGGTTATTGTTCCTCCACCAGAGCCTTCAGTTAAAAGAATAATGTCTCCTTCAGTTGCTCCTTTTCTTGCAGTTGGCGGATAATTAGATACACCAACACTTCCCACAGCTGAAACAAATCGGTCGCCTAAAACCATGTCCCCTCCGACACGCAGTGTGCTTCCTGCAACTATCGGGACATCTACAAGTTCTGAGACTGCAGCAACACCGGCAGTAAAGTCAAATATTTTTGCAACATCCCCATCATCTGCAAGATGAACATCACTTAATATTGCAACAGGGTCCGCCCCCATTACACAAACATCCCTGAGTGTTGCTCTTGTTACATGAAAACCACCCAGGAAAGGATATTCACTTAAACGAGAATGTATCCCATCTACAGCGGTGGTTATATAAACTTCATCATTATTAGCCGGAGCTTTGACAACTCCCCCATCATCCTGTTCTGACGGATTTACCAATGAGGCAGTGTTAGTGGATGAAACTATTTCCGCTATTTTTCTGTGAACAAAGAAGTCACCCGCTCCACGGGAACCAACTCCCATTTCGCCCATTAAAACATCTGCCTTATTAACATTAGCGATTTCTTTTAAAAATTCATCATCACTTTCCTGTAGTTTTAAAGTTGTAGAAACCTCATCAATTACCGCTTTCGCCATTTCTTTTGAATTATCTTCTGAAATATTTTTATATTCCCTTATTCTTACTGCTAAAATATCTGCTAAATCTTCGTATGAGTAATCATCTATTCTAGCTCTTACAAATCCCTCAATATCCATAGTTATATCTCCAAATTAGTGAAATTTTTTAAAATTTTAAGTCCTGCAATACCGCTTTTTTCTGGATGGAATTGTGTTGAAAACAGATTATTTCGGTTTAGTGATGCAACAACATCCCCTCCATAATCACAAGTTCCTGCAATGATATTTTCATCATCCGGAACAACATGATAAGAATGAACAAAATAGAAAAATTCTTTATCAATTCCCTCTAAAATAGGTGAATCATTACATACCTTCAATTGATTCCAACCCATATGGGGAATTTTTACACCTTCCCACAATAACTCAACATGTCCCTTAAATAAATCCAAACCTTTAACGCCAGGTGATTCTTCACTTGAACTCATCAATACCTGCTGGCCCAGACAAATTCCCAAAAAGGGTTTATCATCGTTAACATGTTCATGAATAATATCTTCAAATGGTTTTAAATTTTCCATGGCACTTCCAAATGCACCAACACCCGGCAAAACCAAATAATCACTATCAGCAATTAAATCTTTATCATCTGTGATTTGAAAATCGGCGCCAATTTTTTTAAATCCGTTTGAAATGCTTTTTAAGTTTCCGCTTTTATAATCAATAATTGTTATCATTCGTCCAACCACCCAATAGCTGACCTAATCATTCCACCAAAGTCTGAAAATACAATTTTATCAGTTCCAAGAGTTTTAGAATGTGCATCAAGTTCTGCAACAACATGAGTATATCCCAAGTCTTTTAAAGGTTCCACCAAACGAGGCCCGTCTGTAATTGCAACAGATTCAACATCGAAATTTTCTATTGGAAATGCATGAGGAACTCCAAATACAATAATTAAATCTAAATCTTTATCATTTAAGTAATCCGCAGCAGCATCAGCAGTTATTGGATATTCATCAAGTCCACCAGTAATATAATCAATACCCATCGGCAATTCTTCACGTATATTTTTTGCATGATTCCTGATTCTTTCAAGCCCAATATTTTCATCCAAATTTGCAACAATAATAGGCTTATTGTCTTTGTTAATGTCTTCATAGTTGAAGTTAATAATATCTGCAAACAAGTAAGCAGTCTCTTTTTTAGCATTATGAACAAACGCTACTTTTTTTCCATCTTTAATAGCTTGAACAACGACTTTTGCAACAGATTCCTTTGAATCTCCGAAATTAGGTTTAATATATTTACCCTGCGCCATTCCGCGAGTTTTTTCAACTTGTGTTGCTTTTTCAAGCATTTCAATTTGTCTGTCTGCTTCTTGGCGAGGAATTACACCACATTCAACTGCAGCATCAAGAACCATTATGGCACCAACCGTATTATCGCCTTCACCAGATCCCCCATGTGATTCAACCGGAATTACAGTACATGGCAAATCAGCATTAGCCACAGCTTCCTTTAAATCTTCACCTATAATCATACTTGCACATGTTCCTACAACCCCCATCAGATTGGGTTCAAACATCTCATAAGCTTTAATTAAAGTCTCCTCCAGTTTTTCACCGGCGCCTAAAATAAAATCATTTTCAGCCATCGCAGTTGTTAAGACTCTTACTCCGTCACTTTCTAAAAGCCTGCCTGTTCTAAAACAACAACCGTTTGGCCCATGCATAATAATAACATCAACATTCATGTCCCTTAATGTATAAAGAGACGCAGCAATTGGACTTGGTCTTGGATGCATATTTTTTTCACCTATTAAAATTTTTTATAATAAATAAATATTTTAAATTCGTAGTTAATATAATTATATAATTGAACGAATGGAGAGACTGGCATGAAACTTGATAAAAAAATTTTAGAAGAAAAAATTAGAGAGTACAGGACTTTTAAAAGTTGCTCCGAATCAACATTAATGGGACTTTGTGAAACCGCTGACTACCCTATAAGCCAAGCAGAAATGTGCAAATTAGCTTGCGGATTTGCAGGAGGTATGGGAGGAACATTCGATGAAGGAACATGTGGTGCCGTAACCGGAGCGCTAATAGCAAATGGTTTACTTAATGACGACACATCCATAATCAAAGCTAATGCCAAAGAGATTTTCAACTCATTTAAAGAAGAATATGGAACCGTCCGTTGCGATAAAATCAGTAAAAACGGTGAAGACAAATCTCCATGCGTGGACTGTTGTGTTTTTATTGCAAATAAAGTAGCTGACATAATGAAAGAATAATTTATTAATAACAAAAAATAAAACATTCAACATCTATGAAGGAAACAGAGATTTTTTTAAAGGATAAAGAGAATTGTAATGAAAATTTTACACATATTGAGGATGGAATAACTGACCCAATACTAAAAGAAATTGATGAATTATATGGGGCTGCTGATGTTTTGAGCATGGAACATGCAAAAACACACCACTGGAACCTTTGGTTTTTGTCAGTTTTTGGAGCTGCAACAGCATTTTTATTCCTTCTTTATGATGAAGCTGAATTACACTTACTTGTTTTCGGATGTATAGTCTGCATTATTCTCATATACATCAGTTTAGAATACACTGAAAGGAAAGAATCTCACAGAAAATATACACAATACAGATTACTTGCGGAATGTCTTCGGGTCCAGTATTTTCTTTCGATAGCCGGCATTAAGAAGAACGTAAGCGATATTTTACCATGGTTTGTGAAGGCAGGTGTGCCATGGATCAATGAAGTATTATCTGAATTGCCCCAAACAAATACAAATGAAAAAAAACCAATTATAAATTGTTGGATTAGAAATCAGCGCGATTACCATTACAAAGCTCGCGTAAGATTAACCAGACAACACGAAAAGGAAAGCAGAACCGGACGAAGAGTAATTTATATTACAATTGCTACTTACCTTATTGCCGCATTATTCGAAATCTACATGATGATATCCCCAACAGGAGAAATAAACATCGATATTCTCAATGGAATTTTAACAGCACTTCAACAGTGGAACATAATGGTCGGATATGACCAGGTTGATATGATTCGTGCAGTTTTAAAAATAGTGCTTGGAACAATGTCTGTAATAACATTATTTGTTGGAAGTTATTACGGAAAGATGGCATTATCAAATACAATCGATGATCACAGAAGAATGGAAATGTTGTACGAACAGTGCATAAATAAAATATTGCAAAACAATGAAGAAGAAAGTGAAGAGCTAATCTTAAAATTAGCACAAGAATTCCTGATTGAAAACAGTACATGGTACGCTTATCAAAAAAACAACCAACCAGACCTCACCTTTGAATAATTAATATCAGGAATTTAATGTATTTTTTAGTTTTCTAATTGTATATCTTGCATAAGTAAAGTTCAGAACAGATGCAATTATCCTACCTACAGCCAGACCTACCCAAATACCTGTTAATCCCCAACCAAATACAATACCAAATAAATAAGTAAAGCTAACGGTTAAAATCAACTCACGTATAATTGTCCAGCAAAGACTTGTAGTTCCTCTTCCGATTCCCTGATAGAAAAAGCTTGAAGGCATACCAATACCAACCAAAAGCAATCCGAATGACGCAATCCTTAAGAAATTTGTAATTTCAGGAATTAACGGAGCTGTTTCGGGAGTATATGCAAAAATTAATGACAATTGCGGTGCAAATATTACAAGAGCAAGCATTATTGCAACTGAAAACATCATTGCAAATTTAGTTCCATAAATATGAGTTCTTGAAAGATAATCCCAGTTACGGGCACCGAAAGCAGACCCGCTGACTGCAGCAACAGCACTAGCAATAGCTGTTAATGGCATTATTCCAAATAAATACAATCTTTGACCGGATGTAAATGCAGCTATACCATATTCACCGCCAATTGATGCAACAAACATCAAATAAAAACTCATTGCAAGTGACATCATGAACATGTCCAGAGAGGCAGGAATACCAACTTTTAAAATATCCTTTACAACGCCAAAATCGAATTCAAATCCTTTAAAGGTGACATCAACATAAGTATCTTTTTTAATTAAAATCCAGTACATTATTACGATAGCTGAACCTAAAGAACTGATAATTGTTGCAAGGGAAGCTCCTGCAGATCCTAAGCCCAAAACATAAATGAAAAGAGGATCCAACACAAAATTTAAAACTACTGATACTATCATTGCATACATGGCCCTTTTCATATCACCTTCACCACGAAGAATCCCACTTCCACCATTTGCAAACATGAATGCAAATAAACCGGCAAACAAGGGAGTACCATATTTAATTCCTTCAATTAATGATTGGCCACTTGCACCAAAAGATTTAAGCAGAGGTTCCTGAATAAAAAGCAAAACTAAAGTCAGTAAAACTGATGCCATTAAAAATATTAAAATTGAATGAATAGCCGATTTGCTGGCACCGTCATGATTTTTTGCACCCACTGCACGACTGATACTGCTTGTTGCACCATTTCCAAGCCCTACACTAACTCCATTTAAAATCATGAAAATCGGTGTTACAAAACCAATTCCTGCAATAGCCGCCTGACCCAGTCCTGCAACCCAAATACCGTCAACAATATTATATGAAGCTGTTAAAAGCATGGATATCATGATTGGAATAGCTAACTTTTTAACAGCAATTTCCGGTTCTCCCCTCATTAATTCAACATTTTTATTGGCCATATTATCAGTCACAATTTAAATTAATCCCAAAATTTAATAGAATATGGATTTAATTTTAGAATTACTATTATATATTTGTTTTAAAAATTGATTATTTTACCCTATATTAAAAATCCAATTGTTCTGCAATGCACATTTTACAAACTGCATTAGGAGATTCAAGATTTGCATCCTTTACAGGGCAATAATAAATACCATCTTTTTCTTCAACATATAAAGATCCCGGAAAAGGAGTGCCTACAGGATGAATCGGTTCTTCCAAAATAAAAGTAGTATAAATTGAAATAATTCCGTAAATTAACGGAAATTTGGTTTTTGAGGTTACAGATTCATTAATGTGATATGATTTTAAAGTTGCGACAGCATCAATAAACTCTTCCTTGTCAATATCATGGTCATAACTATTATTATCGCTATGAACATCTTTAATGCGCCCTAAAAAATATTTTGCATATACGGCATGACTTTTATGTTTGTAACTATCCTGCACATATTTACTTTCTTCAATCATTTCTGCATTAACAGCCATCAAATCGAAAACGGAAATAGTGGCGGAATATTCCTTTAAAATATCTAAAACAGATTCTGTAGAAATACTCTCTTCATTTGAAACAACATTTGAAAAATCATCATACATCTTTAACGAATCATTCATGGCAAAAATCTCCTAAATAGATATTACATTTTTTGCAATATAACCTTTAAGTAAGAAAATGAACACCCAATAAAATTACCAACAATACAATATTCAGTGCCGTAAATTCTAACAAATATCTAACTTTAAATTCATCACGTTCACGAATGAGAATTTTAAATGAGATTAAATTAGCCATAGATGCTATGAGACTTCCAAAACCGCCAATATTTATTCCAACAATTATTGCCTCATAATTACTACTAAAACCGCTTAACAACATTGCAGCCGGAACATTTGAAATTATCTGCGATGAAACAACACCACAAATTACCTCATTTCCAACAACCCACTCCCTAAAAAACAATGCGAAAGATTCAATATTTTGAAGATTGCCAATTAAAATAAATAATGCTATGAAAGTTAAAAGCAAATAATAATCCACACCTGAAAAAACTCTTTTAAAGAAATCTTTTTTAACAAACTCCACTTTATTCATTTTTGGCAAAATGATTGGATTATTTGGAATTAAAAATGACATTATAACTAAAAATATTAAAGAAATAATAATATAAGGTAAAAGAAGCATGAAAAATGACTCAAACGGAATTTTAGATATGGTGTACATGACAATATTGTGAGGAGCACCAATCGGAAGAACCATACATCCAACATTAGCAGCAATAGTCTGCATGGAAACTGTAAAAATTAACAAATCAGTTCTACCGACTTTTTTTAAAGCCAATATAGAAAATGGAACGAATATGATTAAAGAAACATCATTAGTTATGAATATTGAACTAAAAAAACAAGTGAAAACCAAAAGGAAAACCAGTTCACGGGCAGTACCTATTTTTAACAATAACTTACTAACAATAATTTCAAAAATGGACAGGTTTTTAAGAACTTCAACAAGAGTCATGATTAAAAAAAGCAATATAATTGTATCCCAATTTATATAATTCAAATAGTTAACATTAGGTTTTACAAAAAAACAGGAAAGTATGGCTAAAATTAATGAAATAGAAAAAACCGTTTCATTTTTGAAAAAATTAATTATAAAAGCCATGATAATAATTTATTAAAAGTTTTATAATAAACTATTTAAAAATAATTAAATTTTAATCTGCATCTTCATCCAGAGTTTCCAAAAGAAAACTTACCGGCCTAAAACCGTCATTACAGGATATCATAGCAGATTTTTTATTTTTCATCCATCCATCATAAAAATCGCTAGCACCATTAGCCAAACCCATTACAAACGGAGAAAGACTTTCCCATGCACTATCACAGAAATTATCCGGTTTAGCCCAACCATTTGCAATAAAGACCTGACCTTCCTCAACATCACATTCATGCTCCAGCGGATTCTCATATTTGTCAATCAAATCATCGTGCCTGACTTTTCTCATGACGGTAATCTTAACTTTTTTCATTCCAATATCTCCAGATCATTTTCTTCATATCTGTTATGGCCCTTAATACTTTTTTTATATTTCCAGCATTTTATTGCATCATCCAATGATTTGTCATTATTATTTTTAAAGAAATCTCTTATATATTGATTATACTGAAATTGTTTATCAATCTTTGTTTTTTCTTTTGAATATTGAATTAGATGATAAGCATCTATTGCATCCCTATAAGTTTTTTCAGGATTAGATTTTAGCCATTTTTGAAATTTTACTTTGAATTTGAAACCTTTGCCTATTTCTTTTTCAAAAAATTCCCTTTTGTCTTCACTGCATTTAAAATTTTCACCCAGCTGAGAGTCCAATGAAATTTCAGAAGGTTGCTGAAAGGAAAATTGCCTTGAAGAATGTTCAACCAATTCTTCACCCGTTTTCAGATAATGGATTATTCTGTTTTCCAAATCAATTTTACTTCCACTGACTTTCAATCCTTCAGACCTGCAAAAATCCTTTAATTCATCTTTTAAAAAATAATATTGCTTAAATTCTTCAGGTTTTAAATTTTTTGATAACTTTGACATGAAAATCTTAAAATAAAAAAAGTAGAGGATTTATCCTCTTGTTATAATACTGATAATGTCGCCGTCTTTTAGCTCATAATCACTGGCAATGCGCATTTTGGACCTTGCATCAACTGCATGCATAAAGTTATCTCCAATATCTGTGTGAACCTGATATGCAAGTTCACGTGGATTTGAGCCTCTTTTAAGTAAAATACCGTCCGGCAGGACATTGCCCTTTTGGTCAGTATATTTATTTTCATCCTGAACCGGATAAACTACAATATTATCCAACAAGTCAAAAATACCATAATTTAAGGCATCCTGAACTCCAGTACTTCCATACTTATCCAGAATATTAGTCTGAATATATTCAAGAGCTTTCTTTTGATTGTCATTTAATTCGTCAGGTTTTAATATTTCAAAGTGATCTTCACCTGAAACATAACTAATCAAACCGGCTTCAGCTGCCCTTACAAGCGCTATTTCAGATTCGGCAGATGTTGGAATTACATTTGGATATTTTTCTTTAATTCTTTCAATATTATCTGCAGAAGTAGGCAAATCAGCCTTATTAGCAATAATCATCATAGGTTTTGCAATGTGCAAGATATTTCTTGTAAGTTCAATCAAGTCCTCTTCTTCCCATTTGTTGTAGTCAGGTTCTATATTCCTTTTAGCTTCAATAATATCTTCAATAGCTATTCCAGTACCTGACAATTGATCGAATAATACTTTTGAAATGTCCAAGTGTTCGGCACCGACTTTTCTTATGAGCCTAACCCAATTTTTTGATAAAATCCCATACATCCACATTACAATTTCATTTTCCAAAAATTCCAAATCATCTAATGGATCATGACTTCCAGCATCAACAGGATTTCCTTCAAGATCTGTTGAACCTGAAGCATCAATAACATTAATAAATACTTTAGCCTGCATTAAATCGTCTAAAAATTTATTACCTAATCCTTTTCCTTCATGTGCTCCAGGAACTAATCCTGCAACATCAATTAATTCGATTGGAAGTAATCTTTTTCCATCAATACATATTGAATTGTGAGGATTGCATGTAACACCCAATTCTGTACATGGACAATCTTTAATTACATGTGCTACAGCTTTGTTAGCATCAATGGTTGTAAATGGGTAATTTGCCATTTCAACCGTAGACGCAGTTGCTGAATTGAAAAAAGATGATTTTCCAACATTCGGTTTTCCACAAACTGCAATTTGAAGCATAATAATCACTTAATAATTTATAACATCTTAATTTATGTTTTTAAAATTATAAATAGTTTCATAAAACATATATTATAACAATGAAAAATGATGATATCAAAAAACCTCAAGCAATGAAAATTCGCCAAGGAATTCAGGATGCAATGAACTATTCCCTACCCGACAAGACCTTCAGCGAAAAGAAAATTGATCTAGTTGAGATTGACATTGAATTAAATAATTTAGGTTGGAATTTTCATAATTTTAGGATTTTAAATTTAACAGATATTCATTTGGGACAATGGATTAATCCGGAATACTTAGATGATTTAATCGATTATGTAAACACTTTAAATATTGATTTAATTACATTGACTGGAGATTATTTCTCCTATGTGATAGATGAATATGAAAAATCATTGGAAAATTCATTTAAAAAGTTAAATGCAAAATATGGAAAATTTGGTGTTTTAGGAAATCATGACCATTGGATGGGTGCAGATAAAATCAGAAAAATCTTTAAAAATGCAAATATTGTTGATTTAAGCAATGATGTATACAACATTGAAAAAGGAGATGAAATCTTAAGCTTATGTGGTGTTGATAGCTACACCGTCTGTGCAGACAATTTGGATAGAGTATTGGAAAGACTTCCAGAAAAAACCACAAGCATTTTACTTGCACACGAACCGGATTTTGCAAAGGAATCCTCCCAAACAAACAAATTTGATTTGCAAATTTCAGGTCATTCTCATGGAGGACAATTCATTATTCCGAAATTTGAAACAACACCTTTCAGAGGTCCGAATTCAACAAAATATCCAGTTGGACTTTATAAAATTGGAAATATGATACAATACACCAGTAAAGGACTTGGAACAAATTCATTTAGAATAAGAATCAATTGTAAACCTGAAATTACAATTATAACCCTAAAAACTAAAAACAAACAAAAAATAGAGATAGAATGATTAAAAATAAAGTTATCAGTTCCCTAAAAACAATGATAACAACAATATTGCTAATTTTGTCCAACATTGTTGCAATAATAATCGTTGATTACATTTCAGGTGATTTTAGTTACGGACCTTGGTATAATTTATTTATTATTGTAATAGGAGTTTTCATAGCCAATTCTCTCCTATGGCCTTTTTTTAGAAGATTTTTAATGAAATACATAATATTGACATTTGGAATTGGTGCACTGATTATCAACTCCTTAATTTTTTATATTGCCACATATTTCATTCCAGGAGTTTATGTAGGGATTTACGGATTTTTTGAAGCTCCGATTTTCATGGCAATCGCTACAACATTTGTTACAAATATTACAAACACAAACTACTTTGACAGATATATTAAAATTATACTAAATTATGCGCTTAAACGGAAATCTTCCATTAAAAAACAATATCCCGGAGTCATAATGGTTGAAATTGATGGCCTTTCAATCAATACCTTAAAAAAAGCACTTGACAAAAATATGATGCCCACACTTAAAAATTGGCTTGATGAGAAAACCCACACTTTGAAAAAATGGGAAACCGATCTTTCTTCACAGACAGGAGCTAGTCAAGCGGGAATATTGCATGGTAACAATGAAAATATTGTGGCTTATAGATGGGTTGAAAAGGCAAACAACAATAAAATTATCGTTTCAGGAAAATTAAGCCATGCCCCAATAATTGAAAAAAGAATAAGTGACGGCAATGGGTTGTTAGTTAATGGAATTAGTGTGGCAAACATGTTTTCAGGTGACAGTGAGATATCCGCCCTAACTTCCTCAAAATTAGAAAAAATAAACAAAATATATAATAAAACACTTCATTCAGTATTTCTTGACTCACAAAATTTCCCTAGAATTTTTGTATTATTCCTATGGGATATTTTGGTTGAATTAAAATCACAGTTAATGCATGATTTGAAAAATATACAGCCAAGATTAAGAAGAACAATTGTTTATGCAGCAATAAGGGCAGGAGCTAATGTTGTTTTAAGAGAAGCAACAACAGATGTATTGACCAATGAGATATTAACTGGAGATATTGACACCGCTTATGCGACATTTATGGGATATGACGAAGTGGCACATCACTCAGGAGTTCAGGATGATGACGTGTGGGGAGTTTTAAAACAGATTGATGTTCAGATTTCCAGATTAATCTCCGCAATTGAAATGAGTGACAGAGATTACCAGTTAGTAATATTGTCCGACCATGGACAAAGTAACGGTGCAACTTTCAAACAAAGATACGGAATAACATTGAGAAATTACGTTAGAAGATTACTTCCAGACGATTTAAAAGTTTTTGAAAATAAATACAATATCGACCACTTCAGAGACGCACTTATGCCAGAAAATAAGCAATTAAAAACTATTAAAGAAAAAGTTAAAACAATACGTGACGATTTGTTTGAAGAAGATGGATTATTGCATAATTTAAAAGATGAAATTGAAAATAGAAAACCTGCAATAATCTTTGAAAATGAACAATATAAAAACCTGCAAAAAAGATATTCAAACAGCCTGGATTATATTAAGGGATATGAAGCAAACGAACATAGTACCAAAAAGGTAAAAGATTCTGAATTGATTGTTTTAGGTTCAGGAAATATGGGTTTAATTTATCTGACCCAATGGAAACAGCGTTTGAATTATGAGGAAATCGTTATGCTATTTCCTGATTTGATTCCAGGACTTGTAAAACATTCCGGAATCGGATTCATACTAGTCAATTCCATGCAAAATGGCGGAATGATTATAGGCAAAGACGGAATCTATTACCTTGACAGTGATGAAGTCGTTGGTAAAAATCCTCTTGAAAAATTCGGCAAAAATGCTACAAGACATCTTAAAAGACATAATGATTTCGAGAATATGCCCGACATCCTAGTCAATAGTTTTTATGATGAAAAAAATAATGAAGTATGTGCATTTGAAGAATTAATAGGAAGCCATGGAGGGCTTGGAGGAGACCAAAGCAAACCATTTATTTTATATCCTTCAGAATGGGAAAATCCAGGAGAACTGATTGGTGCAGAATCCATTTATAAATTCTTGAAAAAAGAAATTAATGAACTAAATTCTTGAAAGCCAATAGTCCAAAATTTCCCCAACATTTTCATCAAAACTAATTGTATTATTCTTATTTTCAGGTATTGCATCAGGAAAATCTTTATTTAATCTTATTAATGTTGCATCAGAATTATTGTAAGTCATCTGTTCAAACGGGTATCGTATGATTCCTGGAGTGTTATAGCCGACTCCAATTTCCAAAAATACAATTTTGCCATCAGCATTATTCAAGAAATTGGAATAATTGTTATTCATCTGATGCCATTTTACATCTTCGACAAAAGTGTTGTCCACTCTTAAGTTCAATTCCATTTCCTCTCCGCAAACTGGACATTTAGGAACCAAATCAGAAGGTATTTTAAAATCTTCAGTTTTATCCAACCATTCAAATACCTTGTCTTCATTAGAGTACAGTTTATCATGACATGGTTTACTGCATTGCAATAGTCCATAATCGCCCTGAGTTGCAAAAATTCTTTCATCATCAAAACCATTTATCCAAAATTGTGACTCAACGTTAGTTGTCAAAACAAAATAATCCTTTTTTTCAACTAATTTCAACAGTTTTTGATAAACATCTGTTTTTCCAACATCATACCTATTTGCAAATATATGTCTTGCCCAGTAGGCCCATTTTTCTTCGGATGTTTTAAATGGGTAAAATCCGGATGAATACATATCTGTAAAATTATATCGTTCAATAAAATCTTTAAAATATTTTTCAAAACGTTTTCCAGTATATTCAATTCCTGCTGCAGTAGAAAGTCCCGCACCTGCACCTATAAGAATATGATCAGCATCATCAATAGCTTTTTTAGCTTTATCCAGTCTTAAAACAAACTTATCCATTAACCATCACCAAATAATAATTTTTTATAAATCGAATAATCCTCATCAGTAAAGACATTGAAAATTACATGTTTCAAAGTGGTCTCAGTATTGTTTAAAAATTCATTTACTGTTTTAATTGCAATTTCCGCAGCCAAATCCTGAGGGAAATTAAAAACACCTGTGGAAATACAACAAAATGCAATTGATTCCAGATTATTGTAACTTGCAATATCCAAACATGACCTATAACAGCTTGCCAAATCATTTTTGTCTTTTACAGATGGTTTTGAACCCGGATTAATTGCAGGGCCAACTGTATGGATTACATACTTTGAAGGTAAGTTATAAGCGCCCGTAATTCTTGCACTTCCAACTTCCTCATCCCCATCATGAACTTTCATGATTCTGTTACACTCCTCCCTCAATTGCAAACCTGCTGCAGAGTGAATCACATTATCAATGCAGCTGTGCATAGGAATAAAACAACCCAGTAATTTGGAATTGGCAGCATTGACAATGGCATCAACATTTAAAGTTGTAATATCACCCTGCCACAACATTATTCTATCTTTTACCTCATCAATATCTTCAACGGAAGTTAAATCTTTATCTAATGTTTCCTTTGTTAAAAATTCATCCTGAACTTTTAAAAACTCACAGGAAAGTTCACCAGGCATTCTTATATTCATCAGTGCCCTCAACAAATTTCTTTTTGACTGATAATCATCGGGAATGTTAATATCATCATCATGTTCATCAGCCAGATATCTAATTAAAAAATCCAACTGTTCAGCAGTGTTTATTTTAATCCCTCCCACAATAGTTACTAAATAATTTAATTTAAGGTATTTAAATGATTTTTGTAACTTTTAAGAAACCAGGTGAGAAAAAAGTAACCATTTAAATAATAATTAAATCAATTTTTAATTATGAATAATGAAAAAATAGTTTGTCCCGTCGATAAAACACTGAATTTAATCAGTAAAAAATGGAGTATTCAAATTATTCGTGACATGTTTTTTGGAAAAAAACATTTTAAGGAATTTAAGGAAGATAAACCTAAATTAAGCAATAAAGTATTGTCAAATTGTTTAAAAGATTTGGAAGAAAATGGATTAATTGAAAAAAGAGTTTTGAATACCACTCCTATCACTACAGAGTATTACTTAACAAAATATGGACAGTCTATGAATAAAATCGTTTATGAACTCGCCATGTTTACATTAAATGATGAATTGGATGACAGCTATCCTGAAGATAAAAGGAATGAATTAAAAAATAATTTCAAACAAACTTTAAGAATTGATGATTAAAATGACTGGTAAAATATATATTGTTGGAATTGGTCCCGGTTCAAGTGAATATCTAACAAAAAAAGCAATAGACACTGTTAAAACATCAGATTACACAGTTGGAAGTACAAGAGCCATTGAATTATTTGATGACATCAACAATAAGATTGCATTCAATGTCAAAGACCTATTAGACAAACTCGAAGAAGGTGTCGAATTAGCTTGCAGTGGAAATACTGTTTCAATATTATCAACAGGAGATCCCGGTTTTTCAGGAGTCTTAAATACTGTTTTAAGAATTTCAAAAGAAAAAGGATTTGATAAAGAACAAATCGAAGTGATTCCGGGAATTAGTTCACTTCAGCTTGCCGCCGCAAGAAACCATATCCAATGGGATAATGCAAACGTAATGACCTTTCATGGAAGAGAAAATATTGAAGATATTTTGCCTGTCATAAACAACGGAAAAACCACAATTGCACTTCCTTCAAGAAAAGTTAAGGATATGGCTCAGTTTTTACTGGATAATGGTGTTGATGAAACCCGAAAAGTTGTAGTTTGCGAAAGATTAAGTTATCCAAATGAAAGAATTGTTGAGTCCACTTTGAAAGATATTGCTCAAAGTGAATTTACATATATGTGCATTATGATAATCAAATAGAATTATTTATCCTTAAAATTCATTTTAAAAGTCATTTACTATTTATTTTAAATATTAAATCATTTATATTCAATAAATCATACTTTGATTGTTGATTTTGAAAGAATTAACATCAAGGTAGATACTATGAATAAAAAGATAAACACTATTTTTTTCATTTTCTTATTTATTTTCTTGATATCTGCGGTAAGTGCGGCCACTGCCGAAAATGAAACAGTTGCAAGTGTCCAGCAACCATATTCCAAGTTATCTAAAATAAGTGTTGAAAATGAAAATACAGAAAAACTGGAAATAACGAATAATAAAGAAATATTAGATGCAAGCCAATCGACAAATATTGCTAAAAAAAAGACAACATTAACAGCCCCAAATGTAAAAATGCATTATAAAGACGGCAGCAAATTTACAGCAACTTTAACATATGGCAAAAAAGCAATACAAAATGCAAAAATCCAAATTAAAATCAATGGACAGACTTTTACAAAGACAACAGACAATAAGGGAAAAGTATCATTAAATCTATTATATAATAGTGGAACTTATGTTGTTTTAACTACATGCAATGGAAATAATGAATTTCAGCCAAGCAGCGCAAAAAGCACAGTAACAATAATAAGCACAATAAAATGCAGTGATTTTGCTAAATATTACAAGAATAGTGCCGCTTATTATTCGACATTATATGACAAGAAAGGAAAGCTATTAAAGGAAACTGCAGTTAAATTCAAACTGAACAGCAAAACATATTCCGTTAAAACAAACACCAAAGGCGTTGCCAAATTAAATATTGATTTAAAACCCGGAAAATATAGCATTAGCTCAATTAATTCAAAAACTTCTGAAACCATCAGAAAAACCATTACAGTCAAATCTTTGATACAAACATCGGATTTGACTATGAACTGTGATGACGGAAGTAAATTTAACGTTAAAATACTAAATATCTATGGAAAGGCATCCCCAAACAAAAAAGTAACATTAAAGGTCAACGGAAAAAGCTATACAAAAACCACGGATAAAAATGGAATTGCAAGCCTTCCTATCAGTTTAGATGTTGGAAAGTATACAATAACAACCGAATATGACGGATTAAAAAATACAAACCGAATAACTGTCAACAAAATTATAAAACATAGTGAATTCACACATTCTTTCAAAATTCCGAACTATGTTAATGTGACAGTGCCCTACGTGTTTCATAATTCAGTATATTCTCTCAAAACTGGGACTGACGGCATAATAAAACTGCCAAAAAATCAATATATTACAATACAAATTGGTTCAAACATTTATAAATTCACTACAACACAAATTAGCGGTTATGATGCAACAAATATTGGGTACAAAACTTATTTTATTCCTTTTGACAATAGCGGAATCAAAAGTGATTTGAATAAAAATAACCTGAAAGGAAATGGAATTTTAATTTATAACATCGGTACATATACTCAAATTGACTACAGAGATACAAGCACAGACAATGTAGAACTATTCGGAATGTATGCTGACAAAGGACTTGACGGATTTGAAACAATAACCTACACCAAAAATGACAAAGTTACAGCAAAAGTCAACTTTAAAACTCTTTCATTCGATGAATTAGGTTTAAAATACAGTTTATCAAAATTTTACGGAAAAACAATTTATGATATAAATTACAACAACATTGATGAAAATAGCGTGAAATTTGCAAATACAAAACAGCCAGTAATATTTAGCATGTTTGGAAGTTATATTGTAGGATACATTTCAAAAGAAGACATAATCACGACATTTACCATCAATGGTAAAGAAGAACTTGAAAAGCATGAAACCATAAGTTATGGACTTGGTGAAAAATATCGCCAGAATTTCGGATTTGAAGTTTTACAAACATTCACAATAATCAATGAAAAAGTAACACTAAAAATACTTGAAGACTGGATTAATAAAAACCCAAATTACATCACTAAATTTGGATTGATGAACCTATATGGCATGCATTTAGCTTCACTTGAAACAGCATGGCTTGCAGATGAAATAGCTGAAAGATATTCGAAAGATTTTAATATTAATTGGAAACGTGGACACACATTAACAATATTGGGAGGAATAAACCTTGAAGACACATATCTACATATTTTAAATGCCGATATGGGAATGGATATTAAAGGAACGGATGCATCAAATATAAAATTATTTAGATTAATGAATTCCATCATTTTACCCAAAATAGAAGATTATTCTATGAAAAAAATAGGCTCTAGATACTTATATAACACTACAAATTCCCTAGACAATATCATGAATGCAATCAAATCAAATTTATTTAGTGTTGTAGAACTTGGTGAGATGTTTTATATAATTTGTGAAGATGGAAAAAATTCGGTAATTGTATTAAACTCAACAAATGGCGTTGCAAACGTATTGATGAGTAACGATAATTTTGCATATAAAGGATCATCCATTAAAACAGCACATGACTGTTGTTCAGTTTTGACAAGTCCTAAAGACATTATTGCAGGAATTAAAGATGCATTTAATCAATTTACAAAAAATGCAAATAATTTCTTAAATAATATATTTAAAAATATACAACCTATTATTTCAGTAGGAACAAGCATTGCTTCTACAACTCTTAGTCTTGCAAGTAAAGTGGCAACAGGCCCTATGATAACATTATCATTACTTGTTTCCCCTATGATAAGCATTCAAAGTATTGGAAACAAAATTAAAAATGATATGATTGCAAAAAATGACTGGCATTATGCTTATGATTACTTTACATTCACACGAGGAGGATATTTGCAAGGCAAAAAAATTTACAACATTCCCAATATGCAGGGAGGATATGATTATGTGGAAGTTACCGTCAATAAAGACAATTCCTTAAATAGAGAGGATGCATTATATATTAGTAATGGAAAAACCAGAAAATTAACTAAAAAAGAAACTTATTCATACTTTGAAGATGAATATTGGAGTCCCATCAACATTCCTACAAAATACTGGGATGAAAGCTGGAAAGGTGTAATCAAATGAAAAATAATACAATTCTAGAAGTATTGGGAGTTATATTTTTTATCTTGTTATTTTTAATAGCATGCACTAGAAATGAAATATTAATCCTAATATGGGCACTAGTAACAGCAATTCTTTCAATATTTATATTAAAAGTATTGATTACCGATAAAAACAGAATTATTGATATATTCAAAAATCAACACATAATTATTCGAATATTAACCATTATATTTGTGCTTTCTGCAATATTTGAATTAATAACAATCCAAAATTTCAATATTACTTGGACAATATTTTTAATATTAATTATTGCTGAGTTTTGTCAATGGTTTTTTAAAAAAGAAGAATAATAAAGTTAAAATTTAAATTTTAACTTTTTTTAATTTTTTTACAACACAATAGCTTCCTGTGCAACTTCATCATTGTCCTCATCATCATATAAGATGTGAGCTAATTTTAATAATTTGTCCTGACCTTTAACTTCATCTTTGAATAAAGGAATTTCAGCTATATGCTGATTTGGGAATTTCTGATCAATTAAAGCCAAACGTTTTTGCTGCAATTTATGTCTTGAATGACAGAAATCACAGTCACAAATATCCGGCATTACTTGATTTACAATAACACTGTCAACAGTGATGTCATGTTTTCCAAGTGCTTCAAGTGCTCTTTCAGATTCATAAATTGACATTTCTTCAGGAATAACAACCATTTTAAATGTTGTTCTGTCAGGATCTGATAAAATCTCTTTTGCCTTGTCAATTTCTTCTTTAGTTCTTTTTAAATCTTCAGAAGTTTGAGGATCATCAACTGCCTCCATGAATGGCATGATTTTTTTAAGAGCATTGGTAGCACTACCCAATTTTGCTTTAGCCATCATCAATTTACCAACCCAAGAGTCCATTACTTCAGGGAAGGACAATAACCTTAAAGTGTGTCCGGTTGGTGCGGTATCAAATACCACAACATCATATTCATCGGAATTCATTACAGCCATGAACATTTCAAATGCAGCCGCCTCATCAGCACCAGGAGAAGAGGATGCCATATCCAGTTGATCAGTTAAAAAGTCCATATTCAATAATCCTCCTTCATCGGATGGATTAGCAGCTTTTTGAGCTTCAAGTGCAGCTTGCTTTTGAGCCATTGCTTCATCAGGGTCAATTTCAACTGCAAACAGATTAGTTTTAATTTCACGAGGATAACTTCCAATTGGAACTTCTAAAGAATCTGCTAAAGAGTGTGCCGGGTCAGTTGATACAATTAAAGTTTTTTTACCCTGTTCAGCTAACCATAATGCAGTAGCAGAAGAAACAGAAGTTTTTCCAACTCCTCCTTTTCCACCTACAAAAATAAATGTTGTTTTATCCTTATTAAATTTGAAATAATCTCTAAATGCCAAATAAATGACCTCCTTATATAAGATAGATTTTAGTTACTAAATGTAATTTTAATTAATCAAGTATATAAATTATTTGATAGGTTAACCGACATCAAGAATATAATTGGGAAGAGATTTAATCTAATTAAAAAATTAATTGTCCCATTTTCCAAAATACCATACACCATCAATTTTTATAAACGTAGCAACAGTATTTAAAGTCCATTTGCCACGAGCCCCGTATACCTTAGCTGTTAATGTTACATCAGCAATCAGAGAAGCAGCATTATTATCACCCCAAAGTATTGTAGGCTCCCCAATTTCTGATTTGTAATAATTGAGTGTTCCATCCATCACTTCGCCAATGAATTCACTTTTAGATTGAGTTTTACCGGACATATGAACTAACTGGTAACTCTCATCAATGATTTCATTTAATTTATCTTCATCCTTATCTATTAACGCCTGTTGAAATTCAATAAATCTATTAAGAATCTCTTCATCGGCATTTGAAAAAGATTTTTCACAAATTAATTCTACATCTGACATAATATACTATATAAATTAATAAATACATAATAATTTATGTATGAATGATTAAAGGTTGGTGAAACTATTAGTGAAATTCCAAAAATTAACGTAGAAAAAACAAAAGAAGACATTGTTAATTTCATTAAATCTAAAGTAAACGAAGCTAAAACTGATGGAATAGTTGTTGGTTTAAGTGGAGGAATCGATTCCACATTAGCTGCATATTTAGCATGTGAAGCTGTTGGAAAAGAAAATGTATTTGGAATTATAATGCCATCTACCACAACACCAACAGAAGATAAACTTCACGGAATCTCAATAGCTCAAGGATTAGGAATTGAATATAAAGAAATAGCTATTGACAGCATATTAAATGAATTTTTATTAATGACCCAACTTGAAGAAAATAATTTAGCTATCGGAAACCTCAAAGCTAGAATTAGAATGTCAATCATATATTACTATGCAAATGCTAAAAATTACCTCGTCAGCGGAACAGGTAACAAAAGTGAAATTCTAATTGGTTATTTTACAAAACATGGGGACGGCGCATGTGATATTGAACCAATTGGAGATTTATACAAAACTGATGTTTACAGGTTAAGTGAATATTTAGGGGTTCCACAGGAGATTATTGACAAACCGCCTCGTGCAGGATTATGGAATAATCAGACTGATGAAGCAGAAATTGGAATGTCTTATGACTTAATCGATCAAATTCTTTATCAATACATTGATAATGACAAAAAAGACAGTGAAATTTCTGAAATTTTAGAAATATCACAAGATGATGTTGATATGATTATTAATAAAATAAACCGGAACAGACACAAAAGCAAAGTTCCTGAAAGTCCTCAAAAAACAATCTTATAATGGTGATTTGGTGAGCGAAAATATAGAAAAGAAATGGCAGAAAAAATGGGCAGATGCAAAGCTATTTGAATCCAACCCAGACGAGCGAGAAAAATTATTCCTTACTGTAGCTTTTCCATACCCTAGTGGAGCAATGCACATAGGTCACGGACGTACATATACTGTGCCTGATGTTTATGCAAGATTCAAAAGAATGGAAGGTTACAATGTTTTATTCCCAATGGCCTGGCACGTTACCGGTGCACCAGTTATTGGAATTGCAGACAGGATTAAAAGAAAAGACCCATGGACACTTGATTTATATGAAAGAGTTCACGGAGTTCCAAAAGAAACTTTACCACAATTGGAAGACCCCGAATTCATCGTAAAATACTTCTCTACAGAATACCATGAAGTGATGGAAGAAATGGGTTATTCAATTGACTGGAGAAGAGAATTCAGAACAATCGACCCGACATATAAAAAATTTATAGAATGGCAGATTACCACCCTATACGAAAAGGGATTAATTGCAAAAGGGGAACACCCTGTCAAATACTGTCCGAACTGTGACAACCCAGTCGGAGATCACGATTTACTTGAAGGAGAAGGAGTTGGAGTAAACGAATTAACTCTTTTAAAATTCCCAATTGGAAATAAAATTTTAGTTACTGCAACTTTAAGGCCAGAAACCATCGTTGGAGCTACCAACATTTGGTTAAACCCAGATGTAGAATATGTTTTAGTTAATGCAAACGGAGAAAACTGGGTAATTACAAAAGAAGCTCACTACAACTTATCCAATCAAATTAAAGATTTAGACATTATTGAAGAAATTAATCCAAATGATTTAATTGGTAAAATGGCTACAAATCCATTTACTGGAGATGAATTGCCTATTTTCCCAGCCAGCTTTGTAAGTGCATCTTACGGAAGCGGTGTAGTATTTTCAGAACCTGCCGATGCACCTGCAGATTATATTGCACTCCAAGATTTAAAAAATAATGACGAATTAATAAGCAAATATAACTTAAAAGGCATTATTGAAAATGTAGAACCGATACCAGTATGTACTCTAAAAGGATATGGAGAAATTCCTGCTAAAGATATTATTGAAAGACTTGGAATTACAGACCAAAATGATGAAAAATTGCATGAAGCCACTAACGAGTTATACAAACAGCAACACAGTAAGGGTAAAATCATAGATTCCATCCCAGGTTTCGGAGGAATGAAAGTTCGTTTTGCTCGTGAAGAGTTAAAAGAAAAATTAATTTCCGACAATATGGCTACAATCATGTATGACTTTGCTGAAAGGCCTGTGGTCTGCAGATGCGGTAACAACTGTGTAGTTAAAATCATGGACGACCAGTGGTTCATGAAATATGGAAATGAGGAATGGACTGAAAAAACATTGAAAGTTCTTGAAGGCGAAACAATCATTCCAAAAGAACTCAAAAGCAATTTTGAATATTATATCAATTGGCTGGATGATTGGGCATGCTCAAGAAAAGTAGGTCTTGGAACAAGACTTCCTTGGGACAATCAATGGTTAATTGAACCTTTAACCGACTCAACCATCTACATGTCCTATTATTCCATAGCAAAATACTTAAAAGACATGAATCCGGATGATTTAAATATTGCATTTTTCGATAAAGTTCTTTTAAACAAAGATTCAGGAGACATCACTGTACCTGCAGAAAAAGTTAAAGAAATTCAGGATGAATTCAACTATTGGTACCCTCTTGATTGGAGATTATCCGCAAAAGATTTAGTAGGTAACCACTTAAGCTTCTTAATGTTTACCCACAGTGCAATATATCCTGAAGCAAAATGGCCAAAAGGAACTGTAGTGTTTGGAATGGGTCTTTTAGAAGGAAATAAAATGTCTTCATCAAAAGGTAATGTGATTCTCCTAAAAGATGCGATTCGCGATTACACAGCAGATGTTGTAAGGCTTTTCCTGATGGCTTCCGCTGAACCATGGCAAGACTTCGACTGGAGGGAAAAAGAAGTACTTGGAACCAAAAGAAGACTTGAATGGTTTAGAGAATTCGCAGCCAAAGTTGAAGAAATCAAAGGTTCTGATTTAGACTTAAGCAATATTGAAGAGGTTGAACTTACAAGAACAATCGATTTGTGGATGATAAGTCAACTCAACCAACACATTAAAAAATCAACTGAAGCACTGGAAGTATTCCAGACAAGACAAGCACTTCAAGATTCATTATTCTTACTTAAAAAAGATGTTGATCACTACCTATACAGAGTTAACCACCTTCTTGACTCACAAGATCCTGCAATTGTATATGTCTTATCAACCGTGCTGGAAAATTGGATTAGACTTTTAGCACCGTTTACACCGCATACATCGGAGGAATTATGGAGCACCTATGGAGGAAAAGGATTTGTCAGCGAAGCCAGCTGGCCGGAAGCTGATGAGACAAAAGTAAGTTCCGAAATTGAAAAATCAGAAGAACTGGTGGAAAACATTATTAAAGATATTGACCATATTAAACAAATGGTTGGAGACGATATTGAAAAAGTCCACATATATCTTGCTCCTGATTGGAAATGGGAATTATATAAAATAGCTGATGAAGTTGGAAAACCTGACATTGGCCAAATTATGGGAAGAGCCATTGGAGCCAACATCTATGATGATAAAAAAGAAATAGCTATGGTAGCCAAAAAAATCGGTAAAGAAATTACTAAAACCAGATACATTGGTAAAATCAACGAAGAAGAAATTTTAACCGATGCACTTGACTACATCAAACAGGAATGTGGAAATGATGTAATTATCCACACTGATGATTCCTATGACCCACAAAATAAGGCTAAAAATGCAATGCCTTATAAACCTGCAATATTTATGGAATAATCCTATTATTCCTCTTTTTTTCTTTTTTGGCGAAACAGTGAACTTTTAAATTTGAACAATAACTATGATTTTTTTTAATAAACTCCAAGATTTTAAAAGCAACCCAGAGTACTGATTGTTAAAGTAAAATAATATTAGTAGGATTAATAACATGAGTCAAAATAAATCATTTATCTCAAAAATAGCTGAAAATATTTTAAAAAGAACTAAACCAGATTATATGGACAGTCATGAAAAAATTAATGAATTTTTAGCAGAAAAATCTAAAAAAGAAAGTAAACCTGCAAAAAGTATTTTCAAAAGTACCGAGTTTAGTGGAATGGAAGTTTTCACTTTTGGAGATGAAAATTCTAAAAATACAATCGTATACGTACATGGCGGAGCATATGTTAATGAAATCAATTGGCAACATTATTTATTTTGCTTCTTGCTATCACGAAAATTAGATGCATATGTTATTGCGCCTGTTTATTCACTCGCTCCTTTGCATAAATCAAAAGAAACATTTGACCAGATTACCGAATTATACAAAAACGTTCTTGCAAAAAATGACAACATCACATTAATGGGAGACTCAGCAGGAGGAGGATTTGTTTTATCATTCTGCCAATATCTAAAAACAATTAATTTATCTCAACCAGACCACATCATTACTTTTTCACCATGGGTCGATATTTCAATGAGCAATCCCCCTTATGACAATGAAAATGATCCTATTTTGGGAGAAATCGGTTTAAGAGAAATTGGCAAATCATGGGCAGGAGAATTTGATACCAAGGATTACCGAGTAAGTCCCCTTTTTGGAGACAATTCAGGACTTGCTAAAACATTAATCTTTGCGGGAGACGGTGAAATTTTTTACAGAGACATAAAGAAATACTATGAAGACCTTAAAAATAAAGGTGTTGATGCAAGATTAATTACCGGAAAAGGAATGTTTCACATCTATCCGTTATTCCCCATTCCAGAGGCAAAAAAAGCTTTTAAAGAAATTAAAAAAGAGATAATGGAATAGATTATCTCATATACAATATAAATTTTCCAAACCAAGGGATTCTATAAATGATAGCTGCTGCAGCATAACTGCACACTACTAATAAAATCCAAAGGATTATCACTTTAACAGGTTCTGCGAAGGGCAATAAAACAACGAAAGGTAATAATGGTAATCTGAACAAGTTATGTATTAAAAATACAGCAAATGAATACTTAGACAATACTTGAACACTACTATAAAATTTAACTGTTTTTACTCTTGAACATAATTCAAACAATGTGAATGAACCTATTAAAATGAATGGGAATTCATACCATAAGAAGAAATCATATCCGCGCAAAAATGTGTAATACTGGAATGCTACACATATTATAAATGAAATAATAGCTAAAATACCTAATTTGGAACTTGAATACTTTTTAAAGTATCCTTTTTTAACTAAGTATCCTAAAATAATATAAATTCCATAAACGCCACCACTGAAACCTAATGAATATTGGACATTAACATCCTTAACTCCAAACATATCAAATAAAAGTGAAACAAATGGAACAACAAATGCTAAAATAGCAAAAATAAGTGTTGCATTATTAATTGTTTTGACATCAAAGTGTTTTAATGCAGCGGTAACAAATGGTATTGAAAGATACATTCCAATAATCATCGGCATATACCACATATGGGAGAAAAACAATGTTCCAGCTTCCGAATAGTTAACAGAATCATAAAATACTGTTACAAACTGTAAACTGACCACATAAAGTACAGTCCAAATTACTGTAACGATAATTAAATTTTTTACATTATTCGCCCAAAAGTTACGAGTTTTGTCATCGTCATAAGTTCTATCCAGTAACAGATAACCTGTAATCATTAAAAAGAATGGAACACCAATACGTCCAATAAACAATGCAACAAAGTTAAAAATTCTTGAAGACAATGTATAGTTCATTATCATGTCAGAAGAAATTATAAAAATCCCATCGGCAGCATGAACATACAATACTGTCAATATTGCTATTGCACGTACAAGATCAATCCATTGAATTCTAGTTTTGGTCATAACTTTTCACCGAAAAATTGACATAACTAATTATGTTTTTATTCAAATAAATAGTTTAGTTTACGATTGATTGTTTGAAAAATTATGAACAAATAAAAAAAGTTAATAGAAAATATTATAATTTCCTTGCAAAAATCAGATATCCACTATGACCAACCATACGTGTCTTTGGCCTTACACCTTGAGTTCTGACTTCAAGACCCCTTTCTAAAGTTTCAATGATTTCAATATCATAAAATCCTAATTTTTTAGCAACACGGTAGGAAATTTCAGCCTGGTCAATATAAGGAGCATAAACAGTAAGCCAACCACCAACATTTAAAGATTCCATAACATCTTCAAATATTTCAAACGGTTTCGGCAAGTCCAAAAAGACCAGGTCAATGTTATCCTCATCAATCCCCTCCTTAATATTCTGGTTTTTGACTTCGATATTTGTGATTCCAAACTTGTTAATGTTGTTTTTTGCAACTTCAGCAAAGTCTTCACGAATTTCATATGTGAATACCTGCCCATCCGGACCCACAACATTTCCGAAATTAAGTGCAATGGCCCCTGCACCAGTTCCCGCATCAACCACTCTTGAACCTGCACCTAAACCTGTGTGCGCTAAAACTTGCCCAATATCTTTTTGTATAAGAATTGAACAACGCCTATCCATCAAATCTATGAAATCATTGATGTTAGGTTTTACGATTTTAAATGTGTGGTCAAGGTGACTTTTAACTTCATCCCCTATCTCAGCATTATCTAAAACATCCGCTTTAATTATTCCTAAATCACTTTGAAATTCTTCGCCAGGTTTTAAAATATACTTTTTGCCACGCTCATCTAAAATCATTTTCATATAAATACACCTAATTTTCAAGTTCCGCCAATCTTTTTACTCTTTTTAAGGAATCCGGGTGAGTGGACAGCAATTCCATTATGCCACTAGTTTTAGAAATTTTAATGTCGGAATTAGCAAGTCTTCTTAACTCTTCGTCGGAAATTTTTCCATCACCGTCAAAATCTATTTGCTGGAAATCAGTTACATCATGCTTAGCATTATTTACATCTGTAGCAAAGAAAGCTCTGTTAGCATTAACTTCATCAATAGTTTCTTTACTGCATCTTGCAGCACCATAAGAAAGTTTATAGAGTGCAGAAACCAAAGCTGCAGGACGATTTCCAAATTCAACACTTGCCTCATCAGCATAGTATTCCCTTGTTCTTGAAATGAACAATACCAGCAATTGTCCAATCAAATAGAAAAGATAACCTAAAATTCCAATGATGAATCCACTACCATTTTCACCATCACCGGAAAACATGAATGATAATGCTATATAATAACAAATCATAGGAATTACGCTTACAGCTGCAGTTACGGCCATGTCATTATGTTTAATATGACCCATTTCATGACCCAATACTGCTTTTAGCTCATCACGGTCAAGTAATCCTAAAATCGGACGAGTAATGGCAATATGTCCACTTCTACTGGTTCTTCCATAAGCAAATGCATTAGGTATGTTAATTTCAGACAAACCAATTTCAGGCTTTGGAACACCAGCTGCATCAGCCAATTCCTGAACCATTTGATGAATATGAGGTGCTTCCTGTTCAGATAGAGGTCTTACATTCATAGAGCGTTTGACAAGACTTGGTCCAAACCAATATTGTAAAAATACAATTACTAAACTCACACCAGCATATATTCTCCAGCTACTTATTCCCAAATACCATCCGACAACCATGATAAGGAAATAAATAACTGTAAACATTAATACTGATGTTAAAATCATTCTTAATTTGAGTTTCCATGTACCTTTCATTTTAACACCATAATAATTTTTTTGAGAATACTTTTCATACACTCTCTCAATTGAATTATATATAATTTTTAATATATAAAAACATTAAGCACAACATTAATTATTAACAAAAAACATAAATTTCTTCATAAAAAAATGGTGATTTAATGACTGGACCATGGGTAGAAAAATATAGACCGCAAAAATTAGAAGACATTGTAGGACAAAAACAAATAATTACAAGACTTGAAAAATATGTAGGCGAAGGAAGCATGCCTAACCTAATGTTTACAGGTCCGGCAGGTGTCGGAAAAACAACTACTGCACTTGCATTAGCAAAATCAATTTTAGGAGAATACTGGAGAAACAATTTCTTAGAATTAAATGCATCTGATGCAAGAGGAATTGATACCGTAAGAGACCGCATTAAAAGTTTCTGTAGATTAAAACCTGTTGGAGCTCCGTTTAGAATAATCTTTCTAGATGAAGTAGACAACATGACAAAAGATGCACAACATGCTCTTAGACGTGAAATGGAAATGTATACAAAAACTGCATCATTCATTCTTTCATGTAACTATTCCTCAAAAATCATTGATCCAATCCAGTCAAGATGTGCTATTTTCAGATTCGCACCAATAAAAGGTGAAGAAATAGCTGAAAGATTAAAATTCATCTGTGAAACTGAAGGCTTTGAATATGATGAAAAAGGTCTTGAAACAATAGTTTATTTTGCTGAAGGAGACATGCGTAAAGCTGTTAATGTCCTACAAGCAGCTACAAGCGAAGGAGAAACCGTCAGCGAAGAGTCCGTTTATGAAGTAGTTTCTAAAGCAAAACCTCAAGACATTGGAAATATGATTAACAAAGCATTAATGGGCGATTTTTTAGGTGCAAGAACCATTTTAAGAGAAACAATGGTTTTACAAGGAACCAGTGGAGAAGACATGGTCAGTCAAATTTATTCCGACGTTTCCAAAAGAGTAACTGAAGGAAAAATGGAAGCCGACTTTTACATTGATTTAATTGAAGCAATAGCGGATTGTGACTTTAGAATAAGAGAAGGAGCAAATCCAAGAATACAGCTTGAAGCACTATTAACCAAATTTATCTAAGGTATAGAAATGTTATGGACTGACAAATACCGACCACAAACCTTGGATGAAGTGGTTGGAAACAATAAAGAGAAAAAAATAATTACCGATTGGGTCAGCAATTGGAAAAATGGCAACCCACAAACACCGCTACTATTGGTTGGACCTCCAGGAATTGGAAAAACAACACTTGCACTAGTGATAGCAAAAGAATTTTCAGAACATATTGAACTTAACGCAAGTGATAAGCGTTCGCAAGATGTTATTAAAGCTACAATTGGAGAATCCTCATCATCAAGGTCATTATTTGGAGATGAATATAAATTAATCATAATGGATGAAGTGGATGGTATTCACGGAACAAATGACCGTGGAGGAGTTAAAGCAATTGGAGAAATCATCAAAAATTCCAAACATCCTATGATTTTAATAGCCAATGATTTTTATTCAAAACGCCTGCAATCCATTAAACCAAAATGTACTGTAATAAAAATGGCTAAGGTGAGAAGCCCTAGTATCAGAAAAGCTTTAAGGGAAATATCTCAAAAAGAAGAAATTAAAGCAAATCCAAAAGCATTGGAACTGATTGCTAAAAAATCAAATGGGGATATGCGTTCGGCTATAAATACACTGCAGGCTTTAGCGGATACAGACAATATTTTGGAACCGAGCGATGTTGAAAATTTAAGAACAAAAGATGACAGATCAGATATTTTCAATGCAATAACAGGAGTCCTGAAAAGTAAAAACCCACAACATGTAAGGGAAGCCCTAAGAGTCGATGAAGATCCTACACTCGTAATGGAGTATATTGCTGAAAATATTCCTAGAGAGTACACAGATAAAAACGAAATTAAAAAGGCTTACGAAAACATCGCAAAGGCAGATTTATACTTTGGAAGAGCGCAAAGCAGCAGAAATTACGGTTATTGGAAATATGCCAGCGACTTTATGGGAATTGGTGTGAGCTCATCTAAAAAAGAGACTTATAAAAAATTCTCAAAAATTCAAACTCCAACAATATTTACATTAATGGGACGAAATAGAGGAAAAAGAAACCTTAGAGATGGGATTGCTGAAAAAATGTCTGACAAGATGCATATTTCACATGCTATTGCCATTTCCATGTTTCCATACTTGGAAATCATGTTTCAAAATGATGAACTTGCATGGGAAATTTCTGACTTTTTAGAATTAGAAGACAATGAAATAAAAAGGTTTAGAAAAAAGAAAATCCCTAAAAAAGTCGTTACCAAAATGGAAAAGCAAAAAGCTCAAATGAGAGTTGAGGAACGTGACAGAAGGTTTGAAGAACTTCAAAATCAGATGATGAATGCTCCCGAAGAAATTGAAATTGAAGCAGAACAAGCAGAGATTCCATTTGAAGTGACTATTGACAATCCTTCAGAAGTTGAAATTGATGAAACTGAAGAAATAGTTGAAGAAACCTCAGAAGTAAAAATTGATAAAACTGAAGAAAAAAAAGAGAATAAAGAAAAGACTGAAGAGAAAAAACCTAAAAAGAAAACAGATAAACAAGTTTCACTTTTCAGTTTCTAATTTTTTTTCAATGTATTCGGAAGCCTTTAAAACATTTTCCCTATATTGAGGAGCTACATCTTCCAAAAATTCCATAAAAGCAGTTGCTAGCTCATCATTATTTTCATTTTTAACTGTACATTTACCATCCATTTCTAAAAATGAGTTAATCCAATCTAAAGGTACATTAATTAATGGATAGATTTCATTTTCTTTTTTATTAAATTTTAAACCTTCACCACTGAAGATTGTTGAAAAAATATTATTTACTTCATCATCCAGAATTGTGGGATTAACCACATAATCATAATCACCTTCAAAAACTAATTTTACCCCATATTTACGTGTATATGGCTCCATTAGCACATTAACCATGAAATTATCTTGAGGCATTAATATAACCGAGTTTGGCTCTATTTCTAATGATAAAACTTTTGATGATTTTGAGCATATTTTTTGAAATAAACTGTTTCTTATAACTTCAATTTCAGGATACTGCTTGTTGAAGGTTTCTTGCCTTTTTCTTGAAAATTTTGAAAACCTTAAATTGTTAATATAAATCTTCTGAGGAGTATAAGAAATAAAACGACTGTCGACACCAATTATTTTCAAGTATTTTAGAACATCCTTTTTAGAAGTGGTAAATTCTTCATTATCCTCTGCTAATTTAGAAATATCAAACATCAAATCCATATTATCATTCTATATTAAGTGTATCTTTTAATGCATTTTCCATAACATCTACCGGAGCGTCGACTCCAGTCCAGATTTTAAAGCTTTCCGCACCCTGATATAACAGCATTTTAATTCCGTAAACCGGTTTTGCATTAGCTTTAATTGCTTCTTTCAGAAGTGCTGTTTCATTGGGATTGTATACTGCATCAAATACAACCAAATCCTCATCCATAACACCTGCATCAACTATCGGATCATCATTACTATGAGGATGCATTCCCACAGGAGTCGTATCGATTAAGATATCAGCATTTCTTACATAACCGTCAATAGCACTTATAGAACCAGATTTAACTTCATCAATCAAAGCGGAATCTGAAATATCACCGGCTAAATTTTGAGCTTTGGCCTCATTTCTATTTAAAATAGTTAAAGATTCAGCGCCATATTTGGCAATATAAAATGATATTGCTCTTGAAGCTCCTCCTGCACCTGCAACTACAACATTCTTATTTTTAATGGAAGTTACCTCTTCTATAGCTTTAACAGCACCAATTCCATCAGTATTATATCCTTTTAAATTTTTAAAATCAATTGTATTGACCGCACCAATTAACTCAGCAACCTCATCCAACTCATCCAAATACTGCATAACTTCAACCTTGTGAGGAATGGTTACATTAAATCCTTTAACATTTAATGCCTGAGCACCCGCAATAGCTTCATTCAAGTTATTCGGATTTACATCAAAGGCGACATAAGCATAATTCATATCCAAAAGTTTGAAAGCAGCATTATGCATAGGTGGTGAGAAACTATGTTCAACCGGATGCCCTATCAAACCTACAATATTCGTACTACCTTTAATTTTCATATAATATTTTATTAATAAACAAACATTATATAAATTTGTATTAACAAATTTTAATTATAATAAATTTATTCATAGGAGAGCTAAAATGGAATTTACAAGACCAAGAGGTACAAGAGATTTCTTATTTGAAGAAATGAGAGAACGTAAACAAGCAGAAAGTACCTTAAGAAATATTTTTGAAAATTATGGTTATCAAGAAATCAAAACACCTTTATTTGAAGAATTAAAGTTGTTTACAACAAAATCTGGAGAAGAAATTGTTGACCAATTATACAACTTTAAAGACAAATCAGACAGAGAACTAACATTAAGACCAGAAATTACAGCACCTGTTGCAAGATTATACTTAAATGAACTTGAAAAAATATCTTCAAAACCTATTAAACTCTATTATTATGGAAGCTGCTTTAGATATGAAAGACCTCAAAAAGGAAGATTCCGACAATTTTGGCAATTCGGATGTGAATTGATTGGAGCAAAAACACCTCAGGGAGAAGCTGAAGTAATTGCACTTTGTACCGATTCAATCAATGCTTTAGGAATTACAACCGCTGATGTGAATATTAACCACCTCGGAATAATCAGAGGATTATTCAAACACTTTGAAATATCAACTGAAACACAAAGGGAAATCATGGTTGTTATTGACAAGGGTGATAAAGATCTGTTAATAGAGTCTTTAAGCGGTGAGAATCCGGTTATTGACAATGATGAACTGAATCAAATTTTACTGAAACTAATTGATCTTGTTGGAGACAAATCAATCATAAGTGATGTTGAAGAATTAATTGCACCATATGATGAACCAAAAGAAGCATTAGAAGAGCTAAAAGAGTTAATTGCACTTCTTGAAAACTTCCATGTTGAAAACTATACATTAAATCTTGGTGTTGCAAGAGGACTTGATTATTATACAGGAATCGTTTTTGAAATTTATGTTCCCGAACTTGGTGCTCAAAAACAGATTTGTGGCGGAGGATCATACAGCCTTGTAAAAGTATTTGGCGGTCAAGAAGTCGAATCAACAGGATTCGCATTAGGTTTTGACAGATTAATGAATGCAGTTGAAGAATTGACTGACAAAAAAGAACTACCCCCATATTTAGACATTTATGTAGCTCCAATTTCCGGTGATGTGCGTGACAAAGCCTATGAAATAACCCAGCTTTTAAGAAGAAACAATATAAAGGCAGATGTTGACTTGAACGGCAAAAAGTTCAAAAAACTAATGAACTATGCGGATAAAATTGGCGTTGAAAAAATAGCGATTGTCGGAGCAAAAGATTTGGAAGAAGGTAAAATAACAGTTAAAGACATGATTAGTGGAAATCAGGAATTAGTTGACCTAGACCATATTGTAGAATACCTCAAAGGTGAATAAAATGGAAATAAACTTCAGACATGAAATCAATGGCCAAAAAGTTATCACCGCTGTTGCCCAGGATGCCGACACAAACCAAATATTAATGCTGGCAAATATGAATAAGGAAGCACTTCAAAAAACAATTGAAACAGGAAAAGCTCATTATTGGAGTACCTCAAGAAATAAAATCTGGTTAAAGGGAGAAAGTTCAGGGCATTTCCAGGAAGTTAAGGAAATTCTTGTTGACTGCGACATGGATGCGATCGTTTTAAAAATAAAACAGATCGGAGCAGCATGCCATGAAGGTTATCTTTCATGCTTTTTTAGAAAATTGAATACAGAAAATGTTGATATTGAAGACCTGAAAGAAGATGATTTGGAAGTTATATTGGAAAGACTTGTAAACCCGGATGATGTGTATTAAAATGAAACGTATAATACCCGACACAAGCGCTGTAATCATAGGTGCAATTAGCGATATCTTAGAAAAGGAAAATCTGGACTATCATGAAATCATTGTACCTGAAGCAGTTGTTTGTGAGCTTGAACATCAAGCGAATGCAAATAGAAGTGAAGGCAGAAAAGGTTTAAAAGAACTTCAAAAATTACAACGCCTCCAATATGAAGGAGAATTGGCAATTGATTTTAAAGGCAAACGTCCCACCAATTATGATATCAAATACGCAAAAAGCGGTGAAATCGACAGCATTATTCGAGATATTGCCCGGTCCGAAATGGGAACATTGCTTACAAATGACAAAGTGCAGGCCGAAACAGCCAAAGCTCAAGGAATTCCAGTTTACTACTATGAACAAAAATATGTTGAAAAAGCTCTCTCAATTGAAAAATTCTTTGATGAAACCACAATGTCAATTCACCTAAAGGAAAATGTCTGCCCGATGGCTAAAAAAGGAACACCCGGACATATTGATTTTGTAAAACTTGAAAATAAACCTTATTCATACTCACAACTTCACGAAATTGTAGATGAAATTCTTGACAAGGCAAATAGCGATTCAAAAACATATTTAGAATCTGCAAAAGAAGGTTCATTCGTTGTTCAATCAAGAGAATATAGAATTTCAATTGCTTATCCCCCATTTTCAGAAGGTCTGGAAATCACTGTTGTAAAACCTGTTGCAAACATTAATTTAGATGAATATCGATTGTCAGATAAATTACTTGAAAGAATCAGGACAAATGCTGAAGGAATACTGATTTCAGGTTCACCGGGAGCAGGTAAATCAACATTTGTACAAGCAATAGCAAAATATTATTCATCAAAATTAAATAAAATTGTAAAAACAATGGAATCTCCAAGAGACTTGCAATTGCCTGATGACATTACACAATACAGCCCTCTGGAAGGCAGTATGGAAAATACAGCCGACGTATTGCTTTTGGTAAGACCAGATTATACAATTTATGACGAACTTAGAAAAAACACCGACTTCAACATATTTGCAGACATGAGATTGGCAGGTGTTGGAATGATTGGTGTCGTGCATGCAACAAGACCAATAGATGCAATCCAAAGGATAGCTTCAAGAGTGGAGCTTGGAGTAATACCGTCAATTGTCGATACAAGCATTTATATTGAAGATGGAAAAGTCACAAGCGTCTATGAAACAAAAATGACCGTAAAAGTTCCGACTGGAATGAAGGAAGCGGACCTTGCAAGACCAGTGATTGAAGTTCGTGATTTTGAAACCGGAGAACTTAAAAACGAAATTTATACTTACGGTGAGCAAACAATTGTAATGGATATGGATTTAGTTAACGGAACATCACAAGATGAAAGTTATAAATCCTCAGTTGATAAGATTGCTGAAAAAGAGATTTTAAGGAAAATTAAAAAGATTCTTCCGAAAAAAGCTAAAGTGGATGTTGAGGTAATTTCACCTGAACGAGCCAATATTTACATTCCAGATGAGTTTATTCCAAAAATAATTGGTAAAAACGGCAAAAGAATTGCAGAAATAGAAGAAAGTATAGGAATAAGTTTGGGAGTTGAAGTGATTGACGAAAAACCTGTCAATAAATCCCCATTCGAAATTGATATTATCCATACAAGAAAACAATTAATCCTCGATTTAGGAAGAGACAACGGAAGACAAAACTTTGATATCTGTATTAACGGAGATTATTTGCTTACAGCTACCACATCCAAGAAAGGAGAAATTAAAATTAAAAAAGGAATAGAATTATCCGATTTCATCATAGAAGCTATTGAAATGGGATTGGAGATAACTGCAGTTAGAAAATAAGGGGATTTATATGAAAATCGGAGCATCAACTCTCGCAGGAATAGAATATGACTTAAAAAAATCTTTAGAATTTATAGAAGATTTAGGAATTGAATATGCCGAACTAGTACATCAATATCCTACAGAATTAATTGATAAAGAGACATTGGAAAGTTACAAGCTGAAATATTCAATTCATGCCCCATTTATGGATGTTAATATTGCAAGTCTTCAAGAACAGAGCAGATTAAATTCAATAGCCCAAATAAAAAACTCCATTGATTTAGCAAATGAAATAAATGCCGAAGCGGTTGTAGTGCATCCAGGAACAATTTCATTTTTAGCGAATAAATTCTTTAAAAAGGAAGTATATGAAACTGCAAACAATTCTATAAAAGAAATTGGAGATTATGCTAAAGATTTAGGTGTAATGGCGACTATTGAAAATATGCCAAACTTTGAATCAATGATTTACCAGAATATGGAGGATTTGAATAACCTTCTTGAAGAAAATGAAATGTACATGACATTGGACATTGGTCATGCGAATCATGTCGGATACTCAGCAGACGGAATGATTTTTGATTCAATTAAACACATACATGTGCATGATAATTTTGGTGATGATGACTCACACCTACCATTAGATGAAGGCTCTATTGATTTAAAACATATCATAGATAATCTAGAGTCAAAAAATTATGATGGCATCTACATACTTGAGGTAAATGACTTCGATTCCATCAAAAAAAGTTTTGAGTATATGAAGAAAAACTTCTAAAGAAGCTTTTTCTCTTTAATTTCTTTTTTAAAATATAGATATTTTGAATCCACTACTTTTCTGATATTTTCTGCTGTTTTTTTACCTATTCCTTCAACTTCCTGAAGTTCCTTTTCAGAAGCATTGATAATATTGCCCACAGTGCCAAAATGTTCAAGCAATGCCTTAGCATTGACAGGTCCAATGTTCGGTAGTGATTCTACAATAAACAGTTGCTGTTCAAGTAAACTGACCGGTTTTTTATCAGTTCTGATTTGAACAGGAGTTCTTTCACCATTTTGTTCTCTTACAGCAATTCTTTTAATCATCGCTGCAGTATCTTGAGCATTACGGGTAGGGATTATACTGATTCCAAAGTCAATTGCAATTGAAGCCAGAGACCCTCTTATCGCATTAGCATTTACCATGCCCGCATACAAATCATCCCCTTCGAGAATCAACAACGGCTTTTTAAACTCTTCAGACAACTCACGGGCCTGCTTAAATAATCTTTTATCAATGATTGAATCAACAAAATCCTTTGCTGTTTTTCTTTCAATAGCTACTTCATCACTTACCTGATAATCGGCAACTGCCATTGATTGAACTTTAACATCAATTTCCATTTCGGTTAAATACCTTATCACTTTAGAATTTCCTTCTCTTGAATCAGCATAAACAACAGGGAAATTATTTTCTTTTTTAGGCTTTTCAAGGACACGTACTTTCTTCTCGTTTTCCATTCTCCAAACAGCAGAAGCATTCAATTCCTCTAAAACATCAGGATCAATCAATTGATTTTTCATACGACTTTCTTTATTAACAGATGACCAATAATAAGCTTCATCTCTTGTTCCATTAGTTATCAGAACTTTTACACGGCCTGTTCTCTTACGCCCAGTTCTTCCTCTTCTTTGAATCATCCTTACTTCAGACGGAACAGGCTCATATAAAATAACCAAATCCACTGCAGGAATGTCTATACCTTCTTCTGCCACACTGGTGGATAAAAGAACATCATACTCCCCCATTCTAAAAGATTTGATAATGGCTTTTTGCTGTTTTTGAGTAAGACCCTTTTCACCATCTTTTGCTGCCTGACCAAAAAACTTGGCAGATTTTATTCCTTCCTTTTCAAGTTTTTGATGAATCATTTCAAGAGTATCTCTAAATTGAGTGAAAACAATAATTTTAGAGGAAGAATCATCCTCTTTATCAGTGAATCTTGTGGACTGAAGTTTAGTTTGACCATCACTGGAACCAAATTCTTTTTTAAGAATTTTTGATAGTTCCCTTAATTTAGGATGTTCCCAGCCATGTTTTTCAGCTTCTTTTGCAAGCCTAACAGCACGTGAAAAATTATCATCCCACATCAATGATTTTGCAGCTTTGGTCTTTTTCTTACGCAATCTTGCCACATATTTATTGAAAGTGGATACCCCCTGAGTTTCAATTAACTCTTGAGCATGCTGCAAATTAATAACTGCACTTAATATGGAAATAGCCTGAAATAAATCCTTATTGGGATTGGTAGTTCTTGCAATTTCACCCTGTATCCTTCCCCTTGCCTTTAAAATATCAACTTTACCAACTGAAACAGTTCTAATAACACCCATATTCTTTAAGGCTTTTAATCTGATTTTTAAGGCTTTATCTACATTTTCCTTAATTTTTTGAAGTTCATCACTCATTTTAACCCTGACCCAATCAATTTCAACAGGATTGAAATAAGGTTTAACATCAGTATCCTCTTCAGTTTTAACTACAATGTTTTGAATATAGAGATTTTGACAAACTTCTTTAATTTTTGCTTTATCCGAACCAGGAGAGGCAGTTAATCCTAAAATTAAATTAAATTTAGATTCCTGAACATATCTTGAAGCCAGATATACATAAGAATAAGATCCAACTCCATGATGGCATTCATCGAAAACCATCAAGGAAACATTGCTTAAATCATAACGGCCATTCAACAAGTCTGATTCGACAGTTTGAGGTGTTGCACAAATAATTCGAGATTCCTCCCATCTTTTAACACGTTCATCTGTTTTAACAGCACCAGTTATAGAAGTGCAAGGAAGGGTTAAGAATTCCTTAAAACTTTCCTCATGCTGAATAGCTAAAGGTTTTGAAGGAGCGAGAATTAAAACTTTAGAATTTTTAACCTTATGCAATCTATCGGCTGCAACTAAAATCGCTACAATAGTTTTACCTAATGCAGTAGGAGCTACAACCATAGTATTTCCTTTTTTTAGCACATCCCCTGCCAGAATCTGCTGATATAATCTTGATTCAATTGCATCTTTTTTAAGCAAAGGATGATTAATATAACTAGTCATAATTAATCCTTCAGAATTTAATATGAGATTTTAAATTAAAATCTACCAATACCCTTATTATCATATTATTTTTAGTACTTATAAAACATTTAGTGAGAGCATTTGAAAAGTAATTACACTTAGAAAAGGGTTACTCTGTTACCTAATTATTATAAAAAACAATTAATAAGTTTTAGTTACTAAATGTAATTTTAATTCTTTATAGTATATAAATTTAGTTATCATCACATTATTGCATACATTAAATTGATGTATAAAACTCTATTTTCAACTAATCATGAACTAATTGATTAATTTTATTAATGATTATTTTTAAAGCGTAGAAATTTAACTATACTCTGTAATAAACCTTTAACGAGATGAGATAATTTTATTAATCAGAAGATTTGTTTTAAAAAATGATAATTGAATGATTTTCCAATAGGTACAGGTAAGCTTATGAATCAATGGTGATTTTTAGATATTGTTTAAATTATCATATTAAAAACCAGCAATATACTCATTAAACAAAATGAAATTAGAATAAATTTCCTAATACCTTCAATTCCTTTTAATTCAAATGGCAATATTTTATTCGCAACATCAGAGGAGAGAACAAAGCATTCTAAAAGTAATGCTAACATGACTAAAATTAAATCCATATTCAAAAATGAACCTTTAACAAACATATTTTTTAAAAAACTTGTTAAAGATATCCCCAAAGGCCCGGAAGCTACAGTAATACCCATAACCCAATGAAAAATTGGATGAAATCCCATATTATCATCATAAACAGAATTGTTGTTTTTATTAGAGTATAAATTTATTCTTAAAAGCATGAATATTCCAGGAAAGCACACTGCTAAAGAAAATGCAATAGCATTATATAACCCATATTTTAAAGCTGCACAGAAATAAGCCCAAGATACTAAAAATGACGATATAAATAAAAATAGAATCATTCCCTGATTAGTACCTTGCATTAAATCATCAGAAAATAATTGAAATTTTTCATCAAAAAAGTCACGTTTATATATTAAAATTGTAAACATGATACTGACAATTGTAAAACCAACCATAGACAGCATGAAATCAGATTTGAACAGCAATTTTAATAGTATTGAAATAATGACACTCAAACAGATGCATTCTATAAAAATGCCTAATGAATAATATGTAAGTTCCTCACCGTTCAAATACATCCATTTTGTCCTCATGATTTCTTTTAAACTTTTGTCCATAGTTATTCCTCAGGATATTATCAGCCATTGTAATATATTATTTACATGTTCTAATATAAACTATTTTAATTGAAATTCTGAGTGATTTTTAACCTGTGTTATTTCATAAAGTTACACTTCAAAAATATTTATTATTAAAATAACTATAGATTATAGATGAAATGAAGTAGTAAAAAAAACATTAAAAAACTGACACACGAATTTTTGAAGTAATCAGAATTTATGAAAAAGCAATCATTGCTGAGTTATCAGACAATCAGTCAAAAACTTACGTTTATGATTTTAAATCATCAACAACAGATTTGAATTTAGTAGCTGCTTCACCAATAGCCACTATCATTTCACAATCTAAATTCAAAGCTTTTTTTATTCCATTATAGACATCTGTCCTATCAGCTCCAAGGGTTCCGTCTTTCTTGAATTCAGTGATATTGTTTAAAAATATCCTATCATTCAATCTCGGATTCTCATTTAGCTTTTCAATCGCTATTTTTTGAGAAACATAAGATGCAGGAACCACAAATTTTGAAAATTTAAGTACACTATTAAATATATCCAAATCACTGGAGTAACCTGATTCAGAAGAAACAGTAATGACAGTAGTGAAATCACCGAATAATTTTTGGAATTCCTTTAAAACAGTCTGAACCCCTGCAGGATTGTGAGCATAATCAACAAAAATAGTTTTATCATTTATTTTGTCCACTTTTTCCATTCTTCCTTCAACACCTGTGAAAGTGGAAATCGGCTCCAAAATCTTATCGAAAGGCAGATTTAAAAATTCATGTGCTGCAATAATAACACCCATGACATTATAAACATTGTGAAGTCCATCAATTGCCATTTTAACTGTTAATTTTCCTTCAGGAGTATGCAAATCAAAAGTTCTGTTGTTTAAATTAACATTAGTTGCAATGTAATCAACTTGAGGAGTTGTAATGCCGCATTTACAGAAGTAATAACCGCAACCGGAGATAATTTCCTTTACAGTAATTTCATTACCGCATACACATTCCTTTAAACCTATTGAATCCGGACGTTCATCAACACCGAATGTAATGACCTCACCATCATAGTTTAATTTTCTCAATAAACCCATGACAGTCGGGTCATGACCATTAACAATGATTTTCTTACCGTTCAATTCCTTAATGAATTCTCCTTTAACATTTGCATAATCCATAAAACTGCCCAAATCATTTAAATGATCAGGAGTGATATTAGTGATTAAACCGGCTTCCATATCTGTATTTTCAACTATTCTTCCAACGGTTCCAGGCACACCGAATGTTCCAACTTCCAAAATCCCAACATCACCATTTAATCTTGATTGCAAAATAGGAATGAATTCAGCATTCCCCTGCATACCTTCCAGATTATGTTTGCAGGGAGAGATTCCATTATCTTCGGCAACTTTTTTAAGCAATGTTGTAGTGGTGGTTTTACCATTGGTACCGGTTATTCCGAATACTGGTTTATTAGCTTTAAAAATATTAATTACATCAGTTAATTCTAAAATAGGTTTATTAATTCTTTTATAAACTTCAGAATCTTTAGATAAACTAGCTGGAGGAATTATATAATCTGACCTTTCAAAAAATTCTTCAGGAGTTTCACCATGAAAAACTTCTATGTCATAACCATCAAAAGAACTTGCAAATTTACAATTTTCTTTTTTAGAAATATCGGTTCCGATGACATTAAATCCTCTATCTTTAAGGATTCTTGCAATTAAATTGCCATTAGCGCCGCAAACACCAATTACTCCAAATGTGGTGTCTTTATTAAAGTCAGATTCATCCATATTTAACATCCCAATTTGTCTACAGTATTATACTATTAATTTCTTATCAAATTTAAAGTTTTAAAAAAAAAGTATTGAAAGAAAATCTATTCAAACCGAACAAGATTTTCTACATCATTATAAACAACATCCAATCCGCACATTGACGGAACATAGTTTGCTGCTTTTGCTGAATTCACACCAATTACTTCAAAGCCCATATCTTCAATAGGTGCTACAACCATACAAGTATCACAGACCACATTACCTCCTGCCTTTTCAATGGTTTCGGTATAGCCCATCCTATCAGCAGTTGCTTTTACACTAACAGATGTGCAAATCCATAATTTGTTTTTAATAGTTTTTCCTTTAACAATGTTAGCTACGTTTTTAATTTCTTCCAAAGATGCGTGAGGACAACCTAAACAAATTAAATCAGGGTCCCTGTCAGTTGTAGTTAATTTATCACGGGTTTCAAGAATTTCCTTTTCAGATATAAACATTATATCTTCCACATCATCTTCGCCGGCGACATTCGCTTCAGGAGTAACATCTTCAACATGATAAAGAGCTACTGAACCTGATGATGCTAAAGCTGCACCTAATGTCTTTAAATCATTATTATTTGGAATATTTTGAAGTTTGAAGTATGGAACTCCACCGCCTACAACTTTTCCAATAACATAACCTAATGCTCCAAAGTCAGCTCCTTTTAATTCAGTTGAAACATTGACAACAAGATTAGCTTTCCTGTTCTGTTCCAAATGAAAACCGTATAAAGGAGTTTTTCCGACAATTGCTGCTGCAAGTGCTGCCGGTCCACCTTCACGATTTGTTCTGGCACCGATAACAGAATTTCCATATGCAACAGCAGATGATTCAGACCAGGAAATATGATCTCTGAATCTTGGAACATTACCAACCAAATACGGAGTGCAGGTACAGGTTTTTGCTATTCCAAGGTCACCATAAGCATCAACAATCTGATTCTGTTTAATTGCAAATTCACGAGGAAATCCTAATTCTTCCCAGTTATCTAAATCAGTTCCAGGAGGGTTTAAAGATGCATTAACACTAGCAACACCCAAACCATCACCGGCCAAATCTTGAAGATATTCTAAACCAGCTTCACCAATGGTTTTATAAGAAACTCCGGATACTTGTGCAGAAGTAATATCCACTAACTTAGAAGCACCGTAGATATCACCTAAAGCAACCAGTATATCCATACTTTTACGAATAGTTTCTCCAAACTCTCCGTCACACATTTGTTCTTCTTTTTTTGTTAAAAACATATTAATCATTTGCTAATTGATATTCAACCATCTCATCAACCAAGTGCAAGAAATTATCTTTGCTTTCATATGGAATCATTGCACCTGCCGCAATATCATGACCTCCACCATTTCCACCAAAGTTATTTGATGAATCCTGTAAGGCTCTTCCTAAATCAACACCTTTTGCAACCATGTCCCTTGTTGTCCTACCTGAAATCTTTATATCTTTATGCAATCTTGACATTCCAATCACAGGTTTGGAATCATCCAACAATTCAACAGACAGACCTATACTTGCAATAGTTCCCATGACAGCCTTTAATACCTTATCTTCAGAGTACAAATACTGAATAGCATTTAATTGTTGGGCCCCTTCTCTTTTAATCCATTCAAGCCCTTTGACTATTTGATCACGGTACAGTCTTTGTAATTTTAAAGCAGCATCCAAGGCCTGGTCTCTTTCACCAAGAGCTATGCTTAAACCTAAACCTTGTTTTTTGTTTTTGCCACATGCATCAAGAATATATGAATATTCTTCTAAATCTCGAAGTATAGGAACCTCTTTTGGCACAGTATAACAGTCACCGAAAATATCGGGATTGATATCCATAAGTGCATCTTTCAAGAAATCCTTTTCCTCATCCTCAAGGTCTGTGAATTTGATTCCGTAAGATAAATTTCTTTTTTCTAGAAATTCCTGAGCACCTTCCAAATCTCCACTAATACCTGGAAGAGGTGGTGAAAATGTATAAGCAAGGGATTTATAAATAGGTTCCGAAGCTTTTGAAACAATTTTCAAACCTTCATTAATTTCTAAAACCCCACTTTCCAAAGCATCCTGAAGTATCATCTGATTTACTCCAGTGAATCCTCCTTGGCCTTGCATATCTCCAAAAGCACCAACTAACGCAAAGTAAGCCAAATGTTTTTTTCCAAGTTCACGTACCGCCAAATAGCTAGAACCCGCCCCACATAAATCCTTACTTCCATCTATATCAAACAAATGAGGATTTATGTGAACAACATTACTTTCAGCTTCAGTGTCATTGACCTGATGGTGATCTGCAATGATTACATCATGCTTATAAGTATTAAATTCTTTTACAAATGCACTACCCATATCTGAAAATATGAATAAATCATATTTTTCATGTCTTAGTTGATTTACAATATCTTCCTTAAGACGAGGAATACAAGAAGTGTGGAATTGAACATTTTCTTCGGCTAAAGCATTAGCTATAACCGCTGCGGATGAAATTCCATCAGCATCATTGTGAGAAATTATTCTAATAACACTATCATTTTCAATGTGCTCACGAAGCACACCAGTAGCTTCCCCGGCTCTATTTAACAAGGAGTGCTGCTTCTTTTGGATTGTATCTCCAACCTTCTGGTAATGCTCCTTCACTTACATAGTAAGAAGCTAATTTTCTGATTCTTGATTCGATGATAGTTAAACCTCTTTTTGAATGTAAGTCTTTAGGATTTTCTTCTAAGTGGTCTCTGATATTAACAGCTCTTTTAATTAAGTTTAATAAGTCTTCTGGGTATTCACCAGCTTGACCATTTCTTTTTAAGATTTCGGTGATTCTTTCACCAGTTACATCTTTTACAGATGGAATTCCGTATTGGTCTCTTAATACAATACCAATTTCGGAAGTACTTTTACCTTCTCTGTTAAATTTTAAAATCATTTCTTCAATTTCTTCGTCACTATAAGTTACCCATTCTGGTCTTGCCATAATATAACCTCTATAAATTTTTAAATAATTACAATGCTACTCTTGACTAGAATACCATTCTATAAATTTTTTTAATGAATTTTTTCTATGTGAAAATTGGTTTTTCTCATCAGTTGTAAGTTCACCAAATGTTTTACCTTCGCTCGGAACATAAAAAATTGGATCAAAAGCAAATCCTAAATCTCCTTTTTCTTCAACTGCGATTTCACCTTTGACCTTGCCTAAAAAAGTCTTGGGCTCAGAATTGGGGGCACAGTACCCAATAACTGACCTGAATTCGGCATAACGGTCTTCAGTATCTGCTAATAACTTTAAAATTCCTTGATTTCCTATTGTATCTTGAACATAATGTGAATAGGTTCCAGGAAAATCATTCAAAGCCTTAATGAATAAACCAGCATCTTCAACAATCACAGGTTTTCCAAGTTCACGACAAGCATATTCTGCGCCTGATATAGCCACTTCCTCAAGAGTTCCTTGAGGTTCAGTGTAACCTAAATCAATATGCTCTAATGAAATGTCATAATCTTTGAAAATATTCTCTGCTTCTATAACTTTATGTTCGTTACCAGTTATAAATGTTATCATAAAAATAGTATGAATAAAATTTTTTATATAGTTAACTAATGAGTATATCTTCCCCTTGATTCAATATCAGAGATTTTATTGGCCATTTTATCATTAGAATATCCTTTTAAAACACAATCAAAGTATTTTACTGCTAAATTATAATCAATACTCTGTAAAGATTTCTTTAAAACAAGTAAATCAACTGCTTTATCCTCATCCATATTTGAATATCTTCCAAGACCAAAATCAATGAAAACCAGTTTATCGTCCTGAAGCATTATATTTGAAGAGGTAATGTCTCCGTGAATTATATCTGCATCATGAAGTTTTGAGATTTCCTGACCAATTCTAAAAGATAAATCCTCATCAATGACATCCTTAACCATTACACCATCAATTTCTTCCATCAGGATAGATTTATTTTTCAAGTCAACATCATATAATATTGGAGTTTTAACACCTGTCCTTTTAGCATCGGACAATAACTTGGCCTCTTCCTTAGTTCTTGCTTTTCTAATCTTATTGTCAATTTCCGGAACCCTGTAGCTTTTTGAAATTCTGTCTTTCAATACAGCTTTTTGACCCAGATAACTGCTTTTGACAATATTTGACTCAGCTCCTTTAGCAATCAAATCTTCACTCAATTCCAAATAAGATTTGGAGTTGTCAATCCACGGAATATCAACTTCATCAGTTCTGAACTTCTGAATAATGCCTGTTTCGGACAAATCCATTGGTCCGAACTCTCTACACATCAAAAGTCCCAACCATGCAATCATTACACCATTATCCCCACACAATTTCATTTCAGGCATGTAAAATTTGGCTCCATGCTCTTCAGACATTGTTTTAAGCATCTTGCGCAATCGTGAATTAGCTGAAACTCCTCCACACAACATCACTTCATCTTTTTGAGTGTGAGACAAAGCACGTTCTGTCACCTCAACAAGCATTGAAAATGCAGTTTCCTGAAGTGAAAAACAGATATCTTCCATTGCAGTTCCTTTTTGAGCTTCCCTTAAAGCAGCAGACAATAATCCGGAAAAAGAAAAATCCATTCCCTTAACGACATAAGGCAAATCAATATATGAACCTTGTTTAGCCAATTTTTCAATTACGGGTCCGCCAGGATGTCCTAATCCAGTTTCACGTCCAAAATGATCAAGGCAGTTTCCAATTGCAATGTCCAAAGTTTCGCCAAAAATCCTATATCTGCCACTCTCATATGCTATTACCTGACTATTACCACCACTTACATAAAGAGATACCGGATTGACAGCACCAGTATCCAATTTTCCAACTTCAACATGACCAATACAATGATTTACACCAATAATTGGTTTATTTAAAGATAAAGCAAGACTACGAGCAGAAGTAGCCACAATTCTTAAGGCAGGACCTAGACCCGGACCCTGTGAAAATGAAATTAAATCTATATCTGAGTAAGACAACCCAGATTCATCAATGGCTTGAGGAATTAATTCAGGAATCCATCTTGCATGATGTTCGGCAGCTAATCTAGGATGAATTCCACCTTCTTCCGGAAACAATTGTTTTCCAGCCATGGCCAATATATTTCCTTCACTGTCAACAATACCTACACCTGTTTTTTCTGCGGTTCCTTCAATTCCCAAACTTATCAAAATAATCAACTGAAAAATTTAATTAATTAGTATATTACTAATTAAGTATATAAAAATATTTTTTAAATTTAAAAAACAAAAGTGAAAATATGGGATTTTATAGTGCTAATACATTAGAACAAAAAAGAGTTAAACAGTTAACTGGAGACATTAACATTCATGATATGTTCAAAAATGAATGTAAAGCAAGAGGAATTCCAATTTACAATGCATATAACATTCAAAAAAGATTAATTCATGAAGTGGAAGAAGAACAACTCGTCGGTGTTGACAAAGTAGATGAAAGACTGATGGAATTGCTTGACGAGAGAGGAAAAAACAAAGTGACACACAGATACGTTGATTTCGTATCAAAAGAGGACAGTGCATCCAGAGGAGTAATTCCTGCAATGCCAAAACAAGAAAATAAGCTTCCTCCAAAAGATCAAATTAAAATCCCTCCAAGAGCAAGAGACGGACAAACATTCAAAACAGACAACGAATTGCCTGAAAGGGAAATGTTAATAAAAATAATGAATCAGAATAAGAAAATTATTAATCAAAACAAGATTATCATTGAACAATTGAAAAGATTAGGTGAAAAAGATGATTGATGGAATTACAACCTACGGATCAGACGAATTAACAAAAAAATTACAAAACTGTGATGATCCAGTATTTATACTTACAATCGGAACAACTGAAACCTCCCTGATTGATGGAATTTCAGGCGCAGGACCTTCAGCCGATTTAACTGAATATACACCTGCTTCCGATGTTGAATTTATGGTTCTGGGAGAGGTCAGATGCTGTGATGCACCTGCTGAAACTGTAGTGGGAGATGCTGCGGCTCCGACCCCTGCAAGACTGACCAAAGCATCACTCCAACTTTCTGAAATACCATTTGTAATAGTGGATGCAGGTTCCAAAATTAAACCGGATGTGGAATACTTAAGTTTTGGAAAAGAATATGGAAGAGATATTAGAACCGGGAAAGGAGTCTTGAATCCACTTGAAATATTTGAAAATGCAAAAGATTTAGGTGCTGAATTATCAAGAAGACACGAAATGCTTTTAATTGGTGAAAGCATAGCTGCAGGTACAACAACTGCATTAGGAGTTCTTAGAGCACTTGGCTATGAAGCTAACGAAAAAGTAAGCGGAAGCATGCCTCACAATCCTCATGACATGAAAACAAAAGTCGTTGATGAAGGGTTAAAAAATGCTGGAATCAAACCTGGCGAAGCTGATGCGATGCAGGCCATTGGTGCTGTAGGTGATCCAACATTGCCTGCAATAGCCGGTTTAGTTTTAGGTTCTGATATTCCAATAATTCTATCAGGAGGAACACAAATGGCTGCAGCCTGTGCAATTATAAAATCAGAACAGCCTAACTTTGATTTTTCAAGAATTAATCTTGCAACAACCGTTTATGTAGCCGGTGATGAAACTGCAGATTTATTCGGTATCTTAAAACAGATTGATGACAACATTACAGTTAATGTGGTAGACCCTAAATTTGAAGAATCAGAACATGAAGGTTTAAGAAATTATCTGAAAGGATTTGTTAAAGAGGGTGCGGGTGCTGGCGGAGCAATGTATTCTGCACTTGTTTCAGGAAAATCTGTTGAAAAATTAAGAAGAAAAATAGAAAAAGTATGTGAATAGAGATTAAATAATCTCTATAATCTTATTTTTTAAAATATATGAGCGATTGTGCCCATAAAGACAACAATACCCACTATCCAACAATAGTAAGCAAATATATCCAAATTTCTTTTTTGAATTAATTCAAGCATCCATTTAATAGCTGCATATCCTGCAATAAATGCCGCAATAAAACCTAAAATTATCGGCAAGAAATTTGCATCCATTGCAGTTCCGATATCCTTAGCCTGCAATAAAAATGCGCCAAGAATTGCGGGAATGGACAAAATAAAACTGAATTTTGCAGCAAATTCTTTATCCAAACCTATAACAAGACCTGCTGCTATGGTAGTACCAGAACGAGAAAGTCCCGGCAATATTGCACATGCCTGCCCCAATCCCATAAATAATGCTTCTTTTTTACTTACATTATGGAAATTTATATCTCCACTTGTCATCCTTTGAGATAAGAATAGAATAGTACCTGTCACAAATAAAAAGAATGCCGGGACATAAAGTGCACCTGAAAACAGTGCATCTACGGAATCTTCAAATAAAAATCCTACAATACCTACAGGAATTGTGGCAAGAATAACATACCATGCAAGCCTTTTATAAGGGTCTTCGTAAAAACCTTCCTTGAATCTTCCATGAATAATATCCAATAAACTTAACCACCAGGAATAAATCATTTTAAGAATATCTGCACGGAAGAACCATAAAACTGCAAGCAGTGAACCTAAATGAAGAAAAGTATCGAAAGCAAGAGAGCTTTCTACCCCTAAAATATTTTGAATAAATACCAAATGTGCTGAACTACTAACCGGTAAAAATTCAGTCAAACCCTGAACAATACCAATTATAATCGCCTGAAGTATATTCATAGATTACACCGCTCAGATATAAGATAACCAATTGTATTTATCTTCAGCTTTAGCTTCAACAATGTCAAAGAAAGTTTTTTGTAATTTTTCAGCGATTGGTCCTCTTTTACCAATACCTATTTGTCTGTGATCAATTGAACGAATTGGTGTTACTTCAGCAGCTGTTCCTGTAAAGAATACTTCATCAGCAGAATATAATCTTTCTCTTGAAATTACTTCTTCAACAACTTCATAACCTAAATCACGGGCTACAGTCATTATTGAGTCTCTTGTAATACCTTTAAGATTAGAAGAAGACATTGATGGAGTGAATAATTTTTCTCCTTCAACAAGGAATATGTTTTCTCCACTACCTTCAGAAACGTGACCTTCATAATCAAGCATTATAGCTTCATCATATCCGTGCTCAATAGCTTCAAGTTTTGCCAGTTGAGAGTTCATATAGTTTGCACCACATTTAGCAAGAGCTGGGAAAGTATCAGGTGCTGGTTTTCTCCATGATGAAACACCAATGTCCACACCATTTGCCATTCCTTCTTCACCTAAATATGATCCCCATTCCCAAGCGGCAATAACTACATTTACAGGACAGTTTAAAGGATTTACTCCAAGTTCCCCATATCCTCTAAATACGATAGGGCGGATGTAACAACCATCTAAATCGTTTACGCGAACGGTTTCTAAGATTGCTTCTTCAATTTCTTCTTGAGTAAATGGAATATCAATTTTATAAATTTTTGCAGAGTCGAATAAACGTTGTACATGCTCTTTTAAACGGAATACTGCAACACCATTATCATTTTTGTATGCACGAATACCTTCAAAAACACTTGTACCATAATGGACAACATGAGAAAGAACGTGAATATTTGCATCTTTCCAATCAACCATGTTTCCATCTATCCATATTTTACTAGCTGTATCATCCCAAGCCATTTTATCACATCATATTTTCTTATGTTATTTTAATATATAGTTATTAATTAATTAAATTTACGAAATGTAAAATTATATCAAAAAATAATTTAAAAGTTCAGAATTATCAAAAAATAGAGCTTTAACATTAAAGTGTTGAAATTTGTAAAAAAAATAAAAAAAGTAAAAGTAGCGTTATGCTACTTATTCTGGTTTAGAGATTAATTCAGTTTTACAGCCTAAGTTTCCTTCTTTCATGTGAGGAGTTCTTAAGACAGTATCATTAGATTTTTCAATTTCTCTTGCTTCTTGTGCTAATTTAGCAGCACATGCAGCCATTTCGTGTGCAGCAGCAACTAATGGGATGAAGTTTTCGAAACCTTTGGTCATGAAACAACCTTTCATGTCTAAGTTTGCGACTGCTCCAGCCATTTCGTATGCAGCAATAGCTTTTGCTTTTGCATATGGGTTAGCAAATTCAGCAGTTTCTACAGCTTTTTCAGCAGTGATTATGAGTTTAGGTAATTCAATTTCACCTGCTTCAGCTTGTTCAATTACACCGTCAATGGTTTTTTGAACTAATCTTAAAGCACCAGTTTCTGCGAGTACTTTTAAGATGTCAGCGTTAAAGATAGCCATTTCAGTTGGGTCTAACCATTCTCTTTTTGCACCAATCATTGGGTCAG
>NZ_CAMHFP010000009.1 GCF_946184425.1 uncultured Methanobrevibacter sp.
GCTCATGGTGCTCATGCTCATCATGACAACCACAATCAGAATCAGAACAAGAATCCTCAACGTCATAATCATGATGATGCTCATGGTGCTCATGCTCATCATGACAACCACAATCAGAATCAGAACAAGAATCTTCATGTTCATGATGATGGTGGTCATGATCATGGTCGTCTGCACAATCAGGGCAACCACAAATACTTATATTAACATCTTCATCATAATCAATTTCTTCTCTATGGTCATATATACTTAAATCTGAACTTTCTTGAAAGTCTTTTAACAACTGTTTATCATAATGATTTGTATCAGTACAACGAATATCATCGCAATTTGGATCAAAACAGATGTAATTATAATGTTCAGGATTGTGACAGTTTTCATCTGCACAATCAGCATCATAACATCTATTTTCTACCATAATATCACCAATTAAAAATTATTCTAATATATGTTCCAATCCTACTTTGTAAATCATTTCAATATGGAGGTCAGTTAATGAATATCTTGCCATTTTTCCTTCTTTTTGAAATTTAACTATATTATTTGCACGTAATATCCTCAATTGATTTGAAACAGTTGTTTGATTTAAATCAAGTGCCTCACAAATATCACATACACATAAATCTTCTACAGTCAGTAGGGAAATAATTTTTAATCTTGTAGGATTTCCAAATATTTTGAAGAATTCAGATAGCTCAGCATATTCTTCTTCAGCAGGCATGCGTCCTTTAACACGTTCAACAGCATCTTCATGAGAGTTGAACACATCACACAGACCTTCATCTTTATTTTCAAGATTATTTTCTTTCATTTCCATCACATATATTATATATTTACATATTATGATATGTTTATGTATTTAAATGTTGTCATATCATGATATTATGATATGTTAATGGAAAAAATTATTTCAAAAATTGAGAAAAAAAAATAAAAAAAATAGATTAAAATTCACAATTAATTACTTGCTACGTAAATCATGAATTTCTTTTCCTTGATAAGTCACATTTTTAACTTCTAAAACATCTTTAAAAACAGTCCCATTTCCTAAAGAGTGGTTTCCAACAACTTCACACTTAATGAATAGTTCAATGTATAAATCAGTGACATGTTCAGAAGGAAGCTTCTTTGCATCATCCCAATCCATTACTATAAGTGCATCTGGAGAAGAGAAAACACCTTTTGAACCCAATGATTCCATCCAATTTACAGTATCATTATTATAACCTTTATAATACTGATTGGATCTTATTTCATGAATTATTTTATTTAAATCAGTTGGTCCTGCAGAAGAAACATTTAACTCGGTCATATTGGTCCTGTTGCCATCATCAACACTAGCACTAACACAACTAATTGATAAAATAGCTAAAATCAATACCAATATTGCAAATTTACCTTTAATATACTTCATGGAAAAAATACCTCCCAGAATATTAATATAGTATATGAAAACCACATTATATAACTGTTTATTAATGAAAATTAACAATAACACAGATTAACAAATATTCCTAATTTACTTAATGAGAATATTTTAAAGATTTTTAACTTCTTCAAGAGACAATCCAGTGCATTTAGCTATTTCCATGTCTGAAAGAAAATCTTTTAGGTTTTTTGCAATATTCCTACTGACATTATTTGTCACCTTTTCAGTGACTTGCTTAGTAACCTGTTCAGTAACCTGTTCAGTAACCTGTTTAGTAACCTGTTTAGTAACCTGTTTAGTAACCTGTTTAGTAACTTCTGCAGTAGTTCTATTTATCAAATCAGTTTCATATTTAACTAAAAAATCATTATTCATTTTAATAATCTCCCAAAATTCATTAAACAATTTTTCATCATCATCTGCAATAATTTGTGCAACAATGTATTGACATTGCTTAATTTCAGCCTGTTCATCTTCACTGAAAAATTTTTTATCATTAACTATCTTAAAGACTTCAAAAGCTACTTTTACACCATTTACATTTCCCATTAATGGTATGAACACTAAATTATACCTGTCAATCTGGGTTAACTCTTCATGATTTTTAATTTTATTTTTAATATATTTTAATTTTTCCAAACCATCTAATTCTGCATAGAAAAATAACCTTGGTTTAAAATGAAAAATTTTAGAGACATATGCGATTGATTTAGATTTAATTTTCAAACCTGTGGAAAATACGTTTGTTTCAACATATTTTCCGCTGACAATCCTGAGATTAATCGCATATTGGGCACATCTCAAAAGAAATTTTTCATTTATGTTTCCAGTTTGAAACTCTATGTTCATTAACGTTCCGTCATCAAGCTCCAACACTCCATCCATCAATCTTTTCCTAAATGTTGGAATAATCAATTCTGTAGGGTAAAAACCTACGACTTTTCTGGTATCCCCCATGACTGCTAATATTGCCTGTGCAAATGTAATGAGTGATAGTTTTTGCAATGTATCTTTAGCAAAAGGAATATACATTTTCTCACCATAATATTTCAATTATGGTATGCCGACATACACAAGAATATATTAGTAATTAACAGAATATAAAACAACCAGTTGTAAATTAAATCAATTTTAAATAGTTAAATAAATTTTATAACTATGTGTAAATTTTATAAACTGAAATCAATAATATAAAGTAGAAAATGAAAAAAAAGAGGTGAGAAAATAAAAAAAATGACAAGATATTTTCAGATAAAAATATCAAAATAACTTTGATTAGTAATTCTTATTAATGAATTCCGCGAAAATACCTGCAAGCATCATCAATATCTAAATCAATGAAATGGAATTCAGGCTCCACCTCCCGGAATATCAATAATTTTTTCACCCATATATTCAACATCTCCTACAAGCAAAACATCTCTTGGATATTTCATATTACCCAAAGAGTGATTTTCCAAAACATGACATTTAAAATCTTCAATTATGAAAACATCTGTTGCATACACTGACGGAATTTTATCTGCATCGTTGGAATCCATTATAACAAATGTCCCATTTCCGCTGAAAACCTGTTTTTTCCCCAAAGTCTTCATCCAATTAAGTGTGTCATTATCATAACCCTGGTAATAAGAATAATTTTCTATATTCATAATGAGTTCACCCAATTCAATAGGTCCCTCAGAATAAACTGATACAACTTTGGAATTATCCGCAGGATATTCTGTTATTGAATAAGCCGCCACAAGGCCAATCATTGCAATCAAAATAGATACGATAACATATATTCCTTTGCTGGGCATAAAAACACCTTCCACTCATAACATTGCTTCTAGAATTTCTGCAGCAGATTCAACCATCTTCGGACAGAATTCTTTGAATAAATTATTATCCCTTGCATACCTGACGCCTTTTTCAGTAGCAATATCACATTCAAGCAAATCACGGCAGATATATGATCCGTTTTGGTTTTTAAATTCATCTAAAAATCTGTCACATACCTCACCACTTTTGGCTTTGTTGTCCCCATACTTCAGACCCAATACCATAAGAGCTCCAGTACAAGCCCCACAGACTTCGCCTTTGCGCATTCCACTTCCAAAACAAGCCCCAATATTTAATGCTTGCTCTTTTGAAAGACCCAAATCCTCAGAAAATGCTGCAAAAACAGCTTGAGAACACATATAACCGTCTTCAAATAGTTGAACTGCATCCTTAATTGAATTCATGATTAATTATTTATACGAGCTTCCATATTAAATTATCTGAACGTCTAAAATAACCTACACTGCAATTATTCAACATCTTTTAGTGCTTCAACCATATTCAAATCATTGATTTTATCTGAAAACATTAAATTAACCCCTATAGATATTGCAAATGTAATGAATGCAGACAATAAAATGTTACCCCATGTTAAGGATGGAACATAATAAAGAGAATCCCCTGCGGCATTCAGCATCAATGTCATGAAATAAAATCCTACAGGAATTCCTAAAACAAATCCTATCGCAGTGAAAATCAGGTTTTGCGTTAGAAGTAACTTTCTTAAAACATTTGTCCTGAAACCTAAAACTTTTAATGTAGCAATTTCTCTTTCCATTTCGGTGAATGATAATATGCCCAGATTATACAAAACTAAAATGGCAAGTACACCCGCAACGATTGTTACAACATAAACCATCATCATTACCGCAGAAGTCATAATATCCCAACTTTCTCTCATATCCTCAAGGGTTGTGACCGATTTAATGGACTCCCAGTTTTCACCGAATTTTTCTTTAGTTAAAATACTGGTAGGAGTAAAGTTCAGACCTTGGTCTTCAAGAGTGTCTGGAGACATTATCAAACCTTGTGAAATTGGTTCTGCGTGAATTTGACCTATTTTTGAGGTTACCCAATCATCACTGCCCACAATATGCCACCGGATTTCATCGCCAATGTTTAAATCAAATTTATCAGAAAGTTTTTGAGAAATTGAAACATCCCCCTCTCCAATTTTAATCGAATCTCTGCTGCTGTTTGTATATGATATCAAATCAGTGTTGTTTGAAACTAAAAGCGATACCGTATCTCCCATATCATTTGCTTTCAGTTCAATAGACTGCTGCATTATGAAACTGCCATTGGTTTCGTTCAAAACATAATACAATTCCAAAGGATTTGGAGAATTGGAAAATGCAAGTTTAGATTCATAATGATTTATGTCATCATATTCCCACGATTTCAATTCATTTAAACTATCATTCATCCCAAATGCTGCAATAAGCAATGCCACACAACCTAAAACCCCTACAATAGTCATTAACGCTCTAAAGTTATTGCTTTTTGCATCCCTTAAGTTCCAACGAATATTAAAGTTCAGATATTTCCAGATTCCTGACCTTTCAATAAATCCATTGGTTGAAACATTCGGAGATTTTAATCTCATTGTATTTGCAGGATTTTCTTTTGATATTCTCCTACATGAAAGATAGGTTACAAAAACTGAAGACAAAACCATAAATATTGCAATGTATACAAAACTCATGTCAAAGCCAGGATGCCATGAAGGCATACTATAGTTTGTAGCCATTGTTGGATAAAACATTTGAGGAATTATCATAGGCCCAGTTATCAAACCTAAAACAGCACCTGCCAAAACCGGCCAAAATCCATAAGAAATATAATGAAGTATGATTGTTTTGTCTTTAAATCCAACCGCTTTTAAAACTCCAATTTGTGTCCTTTGATGCGATACAATACGAGTCATTGTTGTCAGAAGTGTTAGAAAAGTGATTAAAACAAAAACTATGGGAAATACATCCCCAATCATCTTATGTTGTGCCATTTCATCTGCAAACTTGGATACACTGAGATGGTCCTCTTTTTTAGTGAATGAAAGATATGAAATGGAATCATCCAATTTTTCTTTGAATTTGGTGTCTGAAGAATCATATTTGACAAGTAATGTATCATATTCCAAATCTTCAGGATATGCTTTACTTGACAGATATGCAAATCCCATTTGGGCAAAATCAGGAGTCATTGAAGCAGGCGAAACTTCAAATACATATTCCGGAGAATAACCAATACCCTTTATTTCCTTTTCGATTGTTTGATTGTCAAATTCAAATGTAATGTTATCTCCGACTTTCAAACCTCTAGCGTCAGCAAATCTTGCATCCAACCAAACACCAGAATCATCAGATGCATTGAACTGAGACCCTTCAGTCGTGTAAAACATGGAAATCGTTCCATTTTCAACAAAATGCAGAGTAATGTCAGGTTTACTTTCAAGATCTGCAACAGATTTGACAACCGCCTGCCTATCTGTTTGTGTTGCAAAATCACTTACTTTATCTACTGACAAATTATCAAAAGTAGAATTATAAACCCACCCATCAGCAAGGTTTGTTTGAGAGTAGAATTCATCTGAAGTTTGAATTAAACCGTAATACTCCCCATAAATTCCACTATATGCAAAAATACCTATAAATGCCATCAGAAATATTGCAATGAACTGTGTTTTATTGATTTTTATATCCCTCAGCATTTTTCGAGTAAGTGACATGATACAATGTTTATAATAAATAGGATATAAAATTCATCATTTAAATTGTGTGTTAATGTCACAATCAGTAAGAATCAATCAAATTTTGAAATAGTGAAACTGTTTCTTCAACACTCATATCAGCGCGTTTGCTAACTTCCTCAAGATTAGATTCCCATAAGGAAATTTTGCCCATAGGAGTAACTAAAAACTTGAATTGATGATTTCTATGTACAAGGTCTGTTTTTAATAAAGGATACTCATTTAACAAATCCATATATTTTGATTCCTTTGTAACTTCAACCATAATATCACCCAAATAACAATTAATTCTAATCAGATTTAAAGATTTTGTCACAATTAATGGGTAAAAAGTAGGTTTGAACCTACTCTCCACTTTTTAGTGATTCGACCATATCCAACTTTTTAATTTTGCGTGAAAACATTAAATTAACCAATATGGATAATGCAAATGTTATAGCTGCAGCCAATAGGAAATTTGATAATGATATGGAAGGCAGAATATAAAATGAATCTCCTGATGACTTCCACATAATATCCAAGATTATATAACCTACTGGAAGACCTAATATAAATCCAATAGCCGTAAACCATAAGTTTTGAGTTAATAAAAGCTTTCTTAAAGCACCAGTTTTAAATCCTAAAACTTTTAGTGTAGCAATTTCCCTTTCAATTTCTGTAAATGAGAGCAATCCCAAATTATATAGGACAATCACTGCTAAAAGAGATGCAAAGAATATTAAAATATATATTAACAGCCACATGGATTCAGTCAATTCATCCCAACTGCCAGTCATATTTTTCATTGAATTAGCAGCTTTAACGCCACCATAATCATTTACAACATGTTCCACAGTAACAATGCTTGTTGGAGTGTAGTTTAAATCCAAATCCTCCAATTTATCTGCAGACATTATGAATCCTTGTGAAATTGGGTCTGCATGGATTTTATCAATAGTTGTATTTACCCATTTATCAGAACCCATAATATGCCATTTAACTTTATCGCCAACACCTACGTCTAGCATCTCAGCCATTTTTTGAGATATTGAAACCTCATCATCTGCAATTTCAACCTTATTCCAATCATAATCAGTTGGTGTCACCAAATCAGTATTGTTCAATACTGTAAGCGAACCCGACTTTTTAACACTATCCGATTCAATTTCAATTGCAGATTCCATTAATTTATCACCGTTAACTGCTTCGGCAACCTCATCAATTTGAGAATCAGTTGCATTTTCTTCAATCACCAATTTTGAATCATAATGATTAATTTGATTATATTCCCACTCTTTTAAATCATTCATGCCATCATACATTCCGAATGCACATACCAAAAGTGCACTGCAACCTATTACGCCAATAATTGTCATTAATGCTCTGAATTTATTCCTTTTAGCATCACGCCAATTCCAACGGGCATTAAATGACAGATGCTTCCAAATGTCTAATTTTTCAATAAAACCTGAAGTGGATACTTTCGGTGATTTTGGTCTAATTGTATCCGCAGGCTTTTCATCGGAAATACTTTTAACTGAGTAATATGAAACCGCAAGGGACATCAATACCATCAATACAGCCACATAAACAAAATTCATGCTCCATGCAGGATTCCATGAAGGCAGTTTATATGTAGCACTCATTGACGGATAAAATAGCTGAGGCAAAGTCATTGGCCCCAAAATCAATCCCAAAATGGATCCGATTAAAACCAGCCAGAAACCATAAGACACATAATGTAAAATTATAGAATGATTTTTAAATCCACTGGCTTTTAGAATACCTATCTGCATTCTCTGATGTGTAATAATTCTAGTCATTGTTGTTAAAAGAATAAGCATTGCAATCAATATGAATACAACAGGAAAAATATCCCCCATCATCCTGTGCTGATTCATTTCATCTGCAAATTGACTAACACTGGAATGCTGTGACCTTTCAACAAATGAACTGTAATAACCGTCCATATGATAAGACAGCAAATCATTGTAGTTTTCAGAAGTTCCATCAAATTTGACTTCCAAAACATTATATGAAATATTATCACCAGGAAATGCTTTATTTGACAAATATGCAAAACCTATTTTGTTAAAATCCGGAATTACTGATGCGCTTGATGCATGATAAACATATTCAGGAGAATATCCCAGCCCTCGAATTTCCTTTTCAATTACATGACCTTCAAATTCAAAACTAATGTTGTCGCCAACTTTCAATCCTTTTGCATCGGCAAAACTTTTGTCAAGCCATACCCCGTTTTCATCATTAATATCAAATTTATCCCCTTCAAGCAAATAGAATTTTGATATTGTGTTGTTTTCCACAAAATGAAGTGTTACGTCAGGATCATTGTCAAAATTCGCCACCGAATCCACTACATATTGCCTTTCCATTTCAGTAGTTGCACCTAATGCATTTATCTGGTCTAAAAAAAGATCATTTATACCATATGAATAAATCCATCCGTCAGCCAGATTAGTTTCATTATAAAAATCATTGACATTGACTTCAAGACCCACTGATTCCCCTCCGACACCTGAAAACACAAATACTCCTAAAAATGCCATTAAAAAAATAGATATGAATTGAGCTTTGTGCTTTGAGATGTCTCTCAACATCTTCTTAGCAAGCATATACTCACCAGTCTAAATCAGTGCCCATTTTTGGGCTTTCATTAACAACAATACTTTCTATCTGACCGTTTTTAATTCTGATTACCTTATCAGCAGCTTCAGCAAGTATTGCATTATGAGTTACAATTACAACAGTTGTGTTTTGATTATTACTCATGCTTTGAAGCAGGTTTAAAATCAAAACTCCCGTTTTTGAGTCCAGTGCACCAGTTGGTTCATCACATAAAAGCATTGTAGGTTGTTTGGCAACAGCTCTTGCAATAGACACCCTTTGCTGTTCTCCTCCAGACAATTGTGCAGGAAACTGATTAGCATGGTCTTTAAGACCTACTGAATCAAGAACACTTAAGCCATCTATATTAACCTTTACAATATCTTTCATCAATTCCACATTTTCCAATGCAGTCAAATTAGGAATCAAGTTATAAAACTGGAAAATAAAACCAACATTTTTAGCTCTGTATTCAGTCAGCTGATTATCATCAAATGACTCGACATGCTGATTATTCACAATGATTTCACCGGAAGTGACTGAATCTAAACCCCCTAAAAGATTTAACAGAGTAGATTTACCCGCTCCTGACGGACCAAGAATAACTACAAATTCCCCACTATCAATAGTGAAATTCACATTATTCATAGCTTTTAAAATGTGATCCCCAGATTTATACTCTTTATTCACATTTTTAAATTCAATAATTGTACACATTATTATTGCCTTCTTTATAATAATTATTTAAGAATATATTTATTAATTTTAGTATTTAAATTTAGGCATACCTAAATTTTACTTAAATTAAATTGATTCAAAAAAAATGACTTGAATGAATGTTGAAGTCAAATGTCAAAATATATTCTCAAACAATAAATAGAGTTTTCATTCTTGTAAAAAATTATATCAATTAACAATACATATAAAACATTTCAAAACATATAATTATATTATAATAAAATGTTTAAGGAAAATCCAAATGTCATTTAAAAAAGATGAAATGTTAATAATGCCTGCCGTTGACATAAAAAACGGCAAGTGCGTACAACTTGTGCAGGGCGAACCTGGAAGTGAAATGGTCGAAATTGAAAATCCCGAAAAGGTTGCAAGACACTGGCAGGATTTAGGAGCAAAAAATATCCACGTTATTGATTTGGACGGGACAATAAATGGCATAGCCAGCTTTAACATCATAAAAAAAATATTAGATGAAGTTTCAGTTCCAATTCAATTAGGCGGAGGAATAAGAAGCGTTGAATATGCACGCCAGTTATTGGATCTTGACATTGAAAGACTCATAATTGGAACAATGGGAATACAAAACCCTGAAACAATTACAGAATTATCAAATGAATATGGTTCTGAAAGAATTATGATTTCACTTGACAGCAAGGATAACAAAGTAGTCATTAAAGGATGGCAGGAAAAAATAGATAAAAGTCCGGTAGAACTTTCCCAAGAGTTTAAAGCCCATGGTGCTGGAAGTATTTTATTTACAAATGTGGATGTTGAAGGGCTTTTAGGCGGATTTTACACAGAACCTGTGGAAAATTTAAAAAAGTCCGTGGATTTACCTATTGTTTATTCTGGAGGAATAACAACTATTGAAGACATTAAAAAATTAAATGAAAGTGGTGTGGAAGGAGTTGTAATCGGTTCTGCACTTTATAAAGATAAAATTGATTTAACTGAAGCTTTAAAATATCAAAAGAGGCCAATAAAATGAAAGTAATGGCGACTGGAACATTCGACATACTCCACCCAGGCCATGGAGTTTACCTTGAAGAGTCAAAAAAGCTTGGGGGAGAAGATGCTGAACTTTATGTAGTTGTTGCACGTGATGCAACAGTAGAAAGAAGAAAACGAGTCCCCATTGTTGGAGAAGACCAACGGTTGGAATTAATAAAAATGTTAAAACCCGTAACAGATGCTTTTTTGGGTGATGCAAATGGAGACGTGTTTAAAATCGTTCGTGAAATAGACCCCGACATCATCACCGTAGGAGCAGATCAAAATCATGATGTAACCAAACTACAGCAAGCTATCGATAAACGAGGCTTAAAAGCAAAAGCAGTCCGTATTGAAAAATATCGTGACTGTGAACTCGACAGCAGCTGTAAAATTATTCGTAAAATACAAAATACAGATTTTAAAGGAAAAATAATGGACCATTGTGAAGATTAGGAGATGAAAAAATGTTTAAAGTAGCAATAATAGGAGCAAGCGGATATACAGGTGGAGAACTTTTAAGAATGCTATTGAACCACCCTGAAGTAGAAATTACAGACATTACATCAAGACAGTATGACGGAACTCCAGCACATAAGATCCACCCCCACATAAGAGACTCAGGACTGGTATTCACCAACAAAAGTCCGTCTGATTTGGATGCTGATGTGGCATTTACCGCAACACCTCACGGAGCATCTATGAAAATAGTTCCAGAACTATTGAATGCTGGAATGAAAGTGGTTGACTTAAGTGGAGATTACAGATACCGTGATACAAAAGTGTACGAAGAATGGTATGGCATGGAACATACTGACAGTGAAAATGAAGGAGTATTCGGACTTCCGGAAATATATAGGGACGAAATCAAAAAAGCAGACCTTGTTGCAAACCCAGGATGTTTCCCAACAGGTGCAATTTTATCTTCATACCCTCTTGTTAAAAATGGATTGGTTGACAGAATTGTAATCGATTCAAAAACTGGAGTAAGCGGAGCCGGAGTAAATGCATCTTCAACTACCCATTACCCAAATATTGCAGATAACATTAACCCATACAAAATTTCAACACACAGACACTCTTCTGAAATCAAACAGGAATTACATGGATTTGATGAAGTGAAAGTTTCATTCACTCCTCATTTGGTTCCAGTCATCAGAGGAATCCAAACAACAAGCCACAGCTTTTTAAATGATGAAAATATAGATATTACACCTGACGAATTAAGAAAATTATATGAAAAAGAATATGGTGAAGAATACTTTATTAAACTAATGGATGAAGGAGAAATACCTCACCTGAGTTCTGTTAGAGGATCCAACTTTGTTCACATTGGCGGATTTGAAATAGACGATACCGGAAGAATAGTGATGTTGTCATGCATTGACAACCTTGTTAAAGGTGCATCAGGTCAAGCCATACAAAACATGAACATTATTTTAGGAATTAACGAGCAAGCAGGTTTAACTCACTTCGGTCTTCATCCTTAAATATAAGGAGATTATGAAATGGCAACTTTAATTATTTATTATTCACAAAGAGGAACAACAGATTTAGTTGCAAAAACATTAGCTAAAAACTTAAACGGAAGTCTGATTAGAATTCAGGATTTAAAAAATCGTGAAGGATTTAAAAACAGATTGTTTTCAACAATCAGTGCATTCAGGGAAGAAAAAACTGACATCATCCCCCCTAAAATTGATTTGACAAATTATGATACAGTTTACATCGGTTCTCCAACATGGGCTGGAAATCCAACACCCGCAATACTAACAATTATCGACAGGTGCAATTTTACAGGCAAAGATGTTGTTTTGTTTGCTACAATGGACAGCAATCGTGGAGATACAAACATAAACAGACTTGAAGAAAAAGTTAAGATGCGCGGAGCCAGAGTCATTGAAAGCTTTACCATTGCAACAAAAAACAAAAGTGCAGAACAATTAGTTAACGATACTGAAGCAATAATCGAAATGAAAGACTTGAAAATGTATAAAAGGTAGATTAAATTGACAAAAAATAAAAAATCTGAATTGAAAATTAAAGCTATTGAAAATGGTACTGTAATCGATCATATTACTGCCAATAAATCATTGCACATTCTTAAAATATTAGGGCTTCCAGACAATGAAACACAGAACGTTACAATAGCAATGAATGTTTCTTCTGGAGAAATTGGCAGAAAAGACATTGTAAAAATTGAAAATAGGGAATTGGATCATGAAGAACTTAATCAAGTTGCTTTAATTGCTCCCAAAGCTACCATTAACATTATCAGAAACTTTGAACCTATTAAAAAAGATAAGATTATACTTCCGGACAAGATTACATCAATTATTAAATGTACCAATCCGAAATGTATTACAAATTATGAAAATGAACCTATTACACCAATTTTCAATGTAATAAACAAGTATCCTCCGGTTGTCAGATGCCATTATTGTGAAAAATTAATAAAAACAGAAGATATCGACAAACAATTCGAATAATCTTCTATTTATTGATTAAATAATCTGCTAATCGTTTAGACAATGCAAGTATTGTTAATATTGGTGGTTTTCCAGGTGATATTGGCAATACACTTGCATCACTAACATACAAACCTTCTATTTCTGTTTGCTGATTTGAATCTACTATTTTTCCTATCGGTGCGGTTCCGCCAGGGTGTGCTCCCCTGTAAACTGTTGAACCGATTGTGCTTGGGTCAACTCCTGCTCTTTCTAAGATAAATCCTGCTGTAGCTGTTCCTTCAGCTAAAAATCTAATATCATGAATAGTGTTAATTTTAACTACATCCCCCTCATCATCGACATATCCTCTGCATTCATCAGGAGTCTTTACCATGATACTCAATATGTCACCGTCAGCTACTGAATCATCAGGAATATTTGCTCTAATGAATGAAGAAAAGTGAGGAGACAATACAAAGTTTTCGCCAATAACCAAACCCGCCATCTGAACTTCAGTGTTGAAATTGACATCCTTTAGATATCCTCCAACTGAAACAAAGGGGTCAAAGAATAACTGGCGACCTGCTTCTTCAATTCCAGATTTTCTTAAAATTAAAGTGGAACCTATAGCCCCTGCAGCTAGAACAACAGTATCGGCTGAAATGATTTTTTCATTGTTATTTTTAATGTATTTTACTCCAGTTGCATTATTGTTTTCACTTAAAACTTCAATTACCTCAGCGTCACAAATCAATTCCGCTCCCGCTTCAATTGCCATGTCCACAAAATCTTTTCCAGACCATTTTGCATTAACCGGACATCCGAATGCGCATCTTCCGCACTGAATGCAGTCTTCCTCCCTAATCGCTTTAGGCATTTTTAAAGTTGTCAAACCCAATTCACGTCCGGCATCCAAAAATGCCTGAGTACCTTTTCCAATATGAGAATCATCAAGCTGATGAACACCAACAAGCTGTTCAACATATTCATAAGCTTCAGTCAAATCAACATCATATTCCAATAGCTCCTCATCAAGTGCCCTTACCATATTGGACATTGAAACTATGGTTGCTCCACCAATACAAGTGGTTGTCAACAAATCCACATCTTCAGAATATTTATCATAATAATTAAATGCATCTTTTGAATCTATATAAGGCCCCTTTTCCAGAATAGTAACAGGAATTTTATTTTTTGCAAGTTCATAAGCCAAAATTCCTCCACCTGCACCCGTACCTACAATAATTATCATTAAATCACCCAATTTTTTATATATCAATTGTTATATTTTATTTTATAATATAAAAAACTTGGCAAAATATTTCAAACCCAATAACTTTATTTAGGAGTACCTAAAAAATTAATATGGTGAAAAAAATGAAAATATCAAAAATTTTTATTGGAGCATTAATATTGATTTGTGCCATGGGCGTTGTTTGCGCAACTGACATCACAAAATTACAAATGCCTGAAAACTACATGAATTTAGGTGATGGAAGTTATGGAAGTGAAGTTGATGATGTTGAAATCGATGTTTTTGTAGAAGACGTCGAAAATAGTGTAAAAAATGACACTTCAATTAACTATACCGTAGTTCCGGGTAAAATTAAAAACACTTTCAACTTTACTGACGGAATCAATAACGAAACTGGAGTACTTGAAATAGTCAAAATCAATAACAAACCGACAGTCATAACATTTTGGACAGAAACAGGTTCTAATAGCAGCGACCTTCAAAGATTTAATGATGCACTAACGGAAGTAAACAAATTAAATAAATTTGAACCTCTCGACCCTGCAACCATAGACTGGTAAATAATGCGAATTTCGCATTTTTCTTTTTCTTTTTTTAAAATAAATTACAAATAAAAGCAAACCCTTAATATTAAAAAAGTTTTATTAACATTGAAACTAACATATATAACATTAATAAAATTTTGAGGGATAAAAATGGAAGAATATATTTCTTTATTTGAAAATGTAATTAAAAAAACAATCCCAAATGTAGACTACATAGATATTAGAGCTGGAATGAGCGATAATACATCCATATTGATGAAAGATGGAAATGTAGATGAAATTAACACCGGAATGAGTTTAGGAGCAAGAATAAGAGTGTTAAATAATGGAGCTTGGGGTTTTGCATATACTACCGATTTATCAAAATTGGATGAAATCACCGATACCGCAATCAAATTATCCAATTCACTTACAGGAGATGTTGAACTGAGTGAAAGTGAAGTGATAAAGGATAAAATGGAAGTTGACGTCAGGATTCCATTCAAGGACATTTCAATCGAGGAGAAAAAAGAAATATTAAAAGAAGCCAATGACGCCGCAACAATCGAAAAAGTCAATAGTACCACAGTTAGCTACTCTGACGGGGAAATAAACGAATTGTTCATGAACAGCGAAGGCAGTGAAATACAAACCAAAACCAGCAAAGTTAGAATGGCTCTAAACGCATCTGCAACAAATGGAGAAATAATTCAGTTTGGACATGGTAGCCTTGGAGGCGTTAAAGGATTTGAAGTAATTGCTGATGCTGATATCGAAGAGTTTGGACGCAACATCGGTGAAAAAGCAGTAAGACTACTTGATGCCGAAGCTGCACCATCAGGCAGATTCCCAGTAATAGCTGACCCGGAACTTACCGGAGTACTGATACATGAAGCATTAGGTCATGCTGCGGAGGGAGATTTGATTTTGCAAAACGATTCCATACTCAAAGGCAAAATAGGAGAAAAAATTGCATCAGATATTGTGAACATATTTGATGATGCCAGCAAAAAGGACGGATTCGGGTACTACCCATATGATGTTGAAGGAGTCAGAACCAAACCGAACCAATTAGTGAAAGACGGAAAATTAATTTCACTATTGAATTCAAGAGAAACATCATCCAAATTTGGAATGAAATCCTCAGGAAATGCAAGATCAATCATTGCAGACAAACCAATAGTGAGAATGAGCAACACTTACCTCCAACCTGGAGACAATACATTTGAAGAATTGATTGAAGACATTCCGGATGGAATTTATCTCAAAGGATCCAGAGGAGGACAAGTCGATACCGGAAAAGGTATTTTCCAATTCAATGCAGCAGAAGGATACCTTATCAAAAACGGTGAAATTTCCACACCACTCAGAGACGTTTCCCTATCAGGAAATATCCTAGAAACCTTAAAAAACATTGATGCGATTGGAAATGACTTTAAGTTAAGTGTCGGATTCTGTGGAAAAGACGGACAAACCGTACCTGTGGGAGATGGAGGTCCACATACCAAAATTTTAAATGCACTAGTTGGAGGAATGGGATAATGATAAGTGAAAATGGCGGACAATATTTGGTAAATCTTGCAAAAGAGACAATAATGCATTACTTGGAAACAGGAAAAAAATTAGAAATTCCTGAAAATCATCCGATAGAACTTGATGAAAAATTAGGAGTCTTTGTTACATTGAATAAAAACAATGCTCTAAGAGGATGCATAGGATATGCAGAACCTATCGAACCTGCAATTAATGCAACAATTGAAGTTGCAATTGCAGCAGCTTTCAATGATCCTAGATTTCCCGCATTGACCAAAGACGAATTTGAAAACCTGGACTTTGAAGTTACCGTCTTGACAAAACCCGAAGTAATTTATGTAGCTCATCCAAAACAATACTTTAATGAAATTGAGATTGGAAGAGACGGATTGATTGTTCAAAAGGGATATTCAAGAGGCCTGTTGCTTCCCCAAGTGGCAACAGAGAACATGTTTAATGAAGAGGAATTTTTAGAACATACCTGTATGAAAGCGGGCATCAGTGCAGACAGCTGGATGGATGAAAGCTGCGATGTCTACAAATTCCAAGGACAAATTTTCAAATAAACAATCAGTTATAACTGATTTTCTAATTCTTTTTTTAAACAAAATATTCCATTAGAATATTTCCATCCAATCATCTGAAAAAAATTTTAGCATATCAAACTAATCTTTTATGAAATCAACATCATATTTAAACTTCATTAAAATAGTTTTAATTTATTTTAAACGATTACAATCATTTTAACTTTTTAAGATGCAAGCAAGCACTTACACTCGAAAAAATTTATATACTCTCTTTCAAATATATTTGATAGAAAATACTCAATTAAATTAATCCATTAGGAGGTTAAATAATGGAAAAATTTATTATATCATTAACTATTTTATCACTTGCTTTAATATGCGCAAGTACATTACTCGGCTGATGCAAACTTTATGACATGAAAATCTAACATCACTAGATGCGGAAATTGATTCCTTACAAAACGCTAAAACAAACGATGATACTCTTTGCAAATCAATCACCAAAAAAATGAAATAATCACCACCAATTACTTAAAGAATTTAAAATTAGATTACTATATCTATTAACATTTAATTTTACATCAAAATTTCCATAAATTTAATTAACTATCCAAATCATAACTTAACATAATAATGATTTTTAAAATAATTTACATTTTGGTGATAGAATGATGATACCAACAATACCTACGCCCGAAGAATTATTGGACAAGGGATTCAGTAGGGGAAAGAAACAGGCGGACCTAATCAGAAGTCAGAAGATACCTAAACACTTGAAAGGTAAAAGAATTGAAGAAAGAAGAGTTGTCACTTCCTGTCAGGTTATAAAAGACAAATTAAAATCAATCATCGATGCAGTTCCTGAAATAGAAGAACTCCATCCATTTTATCAAGATTATATTGACATTACCGTCGGCGTGGATGACTTGAAACAGTCATTAGGAGCATTGAACTGGGCTTATGGAATTATTACCCAACTTGAAAAGGAATATGGTGCTAAAATTAGGAAAAATCCATCTGAACGATCAACAGCCATCCAAAAACAAGCTTATGGGAGAATATCCTCTGTTGTGAATAAAATCAAAAAAGATTTGGACTTTTTGGATTTTGCAAAACAAAATTTAAGAAACATGCCAACCATAGATTTTGATGCAACAACAATCGTAATAGCAGGTTTTCCGAATGTTGGAAAGTCAACTCTCCTAAGACAGATTACAGGTGCTGACCCTCAGGTTGCAAATTATCCTTTTACAACAAAAGGGATTCAAATTGGACATACTGAAATGCACTGGAGGAGCATACAAATTATCGACACACCAGGATTATTGGACCGACCTGTTCTTGAAATGAATGACATTGAAATGAACGCTATTGTAGCTCTTGAACATTTGGCCGATGCCATACTCTTTATTTTTGATGCATCTGAAACCTGCGGTTTCCATCTCGAAAATCAGTATAACCTTTTAAAGCAAATCGAAAAGATATTTTCTGAAATACCTGTATATTACCTTTTCAATAAAATGGATCTAATTGAAGATACAGAATATCTCAATGAATATATTGACAATGAAGACAATTCCATTTTCATCTCAGCAATTGAAGGAGAAGGTATTGATGAAATCAATAAAGTCATCCGTTCGATTAAAAAGATAGACAGAACACCTGTTGAAGATGACGATGATGACTATTATTAATTAAACTTTGAACCTCAATGATTTTTGGGGTTTATTTTATTATTTTTTGAAACAAATATTGAATTACATTAACCTCCTCTTTTTTAAAGAAAAGATATTTTTAAAAATAAGCATGTATATACAAATATTAAAATAAAATTGTTCTTTAATATCATTCCAGTTAATTCAAAAATCAATGAAAAAAACTAATAGTAACATATTTTAACATGATTTAATCAATGCTGAAATTAATTATTTAATGGATAAAAATTTTGGTAAAAATTATATTGAAAAAATGGCTTTGTGGGAATCATTATTTATTGAATTTGTATTGACCTGTAAATGCATACATTTTTAATGTGCAAAAGAAGAAGAAAAAAAAGAGGGTGTGGAATAACCCTCATGGTTAAATTACTTACATCTGATAAATACCGTCAATGTCCCTCCCATAATCTCCTTCAGGAGTATATACACAGACATAATACAATCTTTCAGATACTTCCTTTTGTTTTAGGAATTCCAATGCATCAGCTTTTGTTTTTGCATCATAACATTCATAAATTCCCTGATTGTGGTTGAATTTTTCTCTGAATTTAACTTCACCGGTCGCTTTAGTTGATTTGGTTTTTTTAACGGATTTATCAGGTTCCAAGTTATTTTTACGAGTGCCCCCATGACTTATAAATGAGTCTTCAGCAAGTTTGAAGTCATCATATGTCAAGTCCTTACCACAGACAATCGCTTCATAGTTGTTTGTGCTGACTTCATAAAATCCGAAAATGTACACATCATCACAAATCAAACTGCCAGTATCGTCTGCCTTGTGAATGTATGGCAATTCAAGCAATGCGTCCTCAGCATCTTTAGCAGAGCTGAATGAATATAATGTAAATGGATCTTTTTCTTCTTTTGCCATCCTTTCACCTAACCAATAGGCATTTGCCTTATTTACATCATCATGGCGAGTGCCCATATTATCCTTTTCTAAGTATTTTTCATCGGAACTTTCTGAAACTGTTTCCTTTTTAACATCTATGCCTCTCCCAACATTTTGATTTAATTCCTGCTGAGGTGCATTCATAGTGTCTGAAGAGACAGTTACAGGATTTGAAACTTCATTGGGAACTTTTGGTTTTGCAATCAACTTGGAAATAACCCATCCGATAACGAATACTGGAATTGTTAATATGAATGCCATAATTAAAGAAGAAATAATATCAGCAAATCCCAAAATCGCATATGAAGATATTAAAAATATCGACAGCAATAAAATAAACCACAATTCAGAGAATATTTTAGTCTTGGACAATCTTAAAAGGCCGAACTCAACATCAGTTTTGTAAAACAGAATATTTACAATGCCCTTACCTGATGAATCCTGCTGACGAGTTTCATTTACATTCGATTTTTGTGTAACTTTTGGTTTTGTTTGTTTTTTTGAAGCAGTTGTTGTAGATAAAGGCTTTATTTCTGGTTTTTCACTGCTTTTTCGTGTAGACAACGGCTTGGTTGCTTGTTTTTTAGTATCCTTTGAGAAATTATATTTTGTCAATTCACCTAAAATACTCATATTGTTTGGAGTGATGTTTACATTAAACACTTTACGGCATTCATGGCACATTATGGCATTTTCACTAACTCCATTATCCTTTGCAAGACGTGCAGAATTTTCAAATATTAATGTAGTGCCGCAATTTGGGCATTTGCTTTGAACTTTCATGAGACTCTTTAATAAATCTTCGCCATTACCAACATACATATTTTCACCTCCTACTCATTTACAATATCAAAGATTATAACTGGTCTTAGCCACGATGTTGTCCTTATCATCAATAAGGTTTACATCAATGCTTCCCACATCTTCGGATATTGAAGTTCCACTAAATCTCATTTCTCCATTATCATCTTCCAAGTAATTGAAATCCATTGTTATTTCATATCCATTTCTATCATTATAAGTTACAAATACCCGATAATCAGTAGTGTTTATTGATTTAGGAGTAATTTTACCATAAACCCAACACCAGCCATCACTGTCCTGACGAACATCAGTCAGCTGAACGTTGATGCCCGATGTGGATGATATATCTGGATATCCACTTAAATCATAAGTTGGATAACTACCTGCACCATCCTGAATTACAGGGATAGCAAGCAAATATAAAACAATTATGACAGCTACAAGAGCAATTGCAACATAAATGATTTTTTTATCCCTATTTACCCTTTTTTCAAATTCCAGAGGAATATTTTCATCATTTCCATCAACCATACATTTTCACCCCCATTTAAATAAAATAATTAATTATCCATCATATTTGAAATTAAAGAGAGAGTTCCATGAACAAGGATTATCAATGCAACAATTAAAAGCAGTTCACTGCTGTCAGTAAATCTAAGCACCATTCTTCCACTCAATGCACCAATAATATAAAAAATTGCAATCAATATTTCAAACACATTTTGAACTTTACTTCCCCTATATTTTCTTGGAATTATGCCTTTATTAGCTGATTTATCTGAAACTGTTGAATTCTGTGAATTCGCATTAGATGATTTTGAATCTTTTTTTATAGATGCCATGCTGGAAACTTTTGAAACATTGCCTGAACTGGCATCTGATTTTTCATCATTTAGCATATAGGCAAATAATTGATCAGTTAAATCCTCATCTCCAGTTTGAACATCGATAGTTTGGCTATTCTCCGTTGAAGAGGGAATTTTTGCATTTTTATTGGCTTGCTTTATCGCTTCGACTATTTCATCAAGCACCTGTTTGCATGACCTTTTTGGAAGAGCTCCTACAGCTCCCTTCAATTCACTATCCCTTCCGAAATTCTTCACCCATCCTTCCAGGATTACCTTGTCTCCCTCAAAATAATAGCGAATAAACTTAGGGGATGCAGTGACCCCTATACCCTGTTGCCAGTACGGTTCATCACCCTTATCATTGAAATCATAATTATGGGAATTTAAAATTTCATCAATGACTTGTGACAAATAATGATTATCCTTGCTTTCAACTTCAATTCGTGTTCTGGACATTTTCAACACCTTTTCTTCTAAAACTGAATAATATATTTGTATAAAATAATATCTCTAAAAAAAAGTATATAAGTCAAGTAAAGTTTTTACTTTAATGGAAGATAAATGAAGAAAAAAGAGTGTTTGGATAACTTATTTGATTGTAAACATTCTGTTATTTATTGAATTTCAACATAGATATTTTTAAGTTAATGTATGAATGTTTTTTGAATAAATACCCGCAGATTTTAAAAAAAAGTGAAAGAGAGCAATTAAACACCATTACTATTAGTCATATAGTAGCATAATACTCCCTTTCACCATATTCATCAATAACCGTCATTGGAGATGAAGCACATGAGGTAACATTAGAGTGTTGTATTGTAACTGAAGCATTGTTGTATCGGTTGCATTTTTAGTGTTTACAGGATTTACACCTTCTGATTTATGTCCACTCCACACAAGAATAACCTCATTGATTTTAAACCATTTTACGATCTCCATTATAAGTATCAATAAAGTAATTCATCAATTTCTTAAAATAAAACATCAACAACATATAAAATAAAAGTCCAATAGTATTATCTTTTAATAACTTTTAGTAAATTTAATAGAAAACTATATATACCAACATAAAGTAAATAAAAAACAATAGATATGATTCATCAAATAAGGAGTGTGAAAAAATGGTAGATAGCGAAACTATTGAAACCAAAATTTCCGACAAAAAAGAAGAATTTGAAGAAAAAATTGATGAAACAAAAGGAAAATTCGAAGAAAAAAAAGAAAAATACGAAGAAAAAATTGATGAAACAAAAGAAAAATACGAAGAAAAAAAAGAAAAACGCAAAGTAATGGCTGATAGCGTAATCAACGATATTTCTAAAAGCATTGATGAATTTAAAGAAAATCTCAAAAACGTTCAAAAAGCTGCTGATCAAAGATACAACGATTACAAAAAGACCACTGTAAAAAGTTTGGATGTTGATTTGATTGAAACTGATGATGTATACTACATCAAAGCAGCAGTTCCAGGAATTGAAAAAGAAGACATTTTAATCGAAGCTGGAGACAATGACATCAGCATTGAAGCCACATTCGTACCATACATCGAAGAATTCGATGAAGAAGACGGCGCTGAAGTTATCGTCAGTTCTTTAAAATCAGGAAGATGTGTAAAAACCATCAGATTTGAAAACAGCATCGATTTAGAAAACATTACTGCGAAATTCAAAAACGGAATGGTTATCATCAACATTCCAAAATTAATCATACCAAAACATAAAGTGAATGTAGAATAACTATTCTACACCACACTATTTTTTTAAAATTTTATTTGAATTTAACTGTTTGACCTATTTCTTTTAACAGATTCAAGTCTGAGCCTTCAATTATTACGTAACACTCACCCGGCCAAAACAAAAATCCATCCTGCTGTTTTACCACATAATAATCACCAGTATCATTAAAGCAAATCAGACCATTATCATTGCTTATCTCATCACCAATTACATTTTCTGAGTAATTTCCATTAGCTGTGGAATTCAAAAATTTATATGTAATATCATTTTTTCCATCCTCATATGACACATATTTGTCACGAGCATTGGATACCGCACTTTGAATGCTGCTTGATGAAAGAGATCTGGAATCCACATTATGCACCACTGCTGAATAATAAGCTTTAATATCTGAATCTGCAGGAATATCCGCAGTAAAGTTACCGAAATCATGATTGACCGAATTTGTAGCGCTAACGCATACAATTGTGCAAATCAAAATTAAAAATAGTATACCTAAAAATTTTTTCATTATTATCACCTATTAATATATTCTATTTAAAAAATATATAAATAGGATAAAGAAATTTATTTCCTCAAAAAATAGTTTAAAGTAGAATAATCTACTTTAATATCTTACTTTTCCGATGTGTCTTGTAGCACCAGGATCTTCACCATTGAAGTGAGCCAGGTAATATACAAACCATTCAAGAGGAATCACTAAAATAAATGGGGACAATAACTTGTCAACATCAGCATAGTCATTGAGTTTATATATAATTGATTTTGCTTCAAGATTTTCGCAAAAGTCAATGGCCTTTTGGGTGATTTCATCTGATTCCAAATCAGATGTTAAAAATATTACAGGAACATCCTTTTCAGCCCTTTCAATCAAACCGTGCCTGAATTCAGCGGAATATTCCGGACATGCATGTTTTATTGCTCCTTCCATAAGCATTGTCATTGCCAATTTATATGCAAGACCAAAGTTAGGACCACTGCCTAAGCAGTAAAATATGTCCTCATCACTGTATTTTTCAGCCAAAGCCTTGTTTTCATCTTCTGTGGTGAGCAACAGTTTTTCAAGCATTTTCGGCATTTCGGCAAGTTGAGCCAATAGTTCAGTTTTATTTTCATAATCAGAAGCGCTAAACAATATCTGGTAAAGACAAGCTAATTGGGTGATGTAAGTTTTAGTACCTAAAATAGCTGTTTCTGTCTCACACCTAGTAACTATTGGAGTTTTAGCTTCTTTAATCATTGAACTATCAGGTTCATTTGAAATTGAAACAGTGTGAATACCGAAATCATTAGCCCTCCTAAGGGATGCTAAAGTGTCTGCGGTTTCGCCTGACTGGGAAGTAAAAATAGCCATGGCATTTTCGTTTTGTTGTAATTTCTTGTTATAGTAAAATTCATAACCTGTGTAAACTTCAATGTTGATGTTAGTGCTGGACATTCTTATTGCATCCCTAACACTGTAACAGGTTGAAATAGAACTTCCGCAACCGATTAAATAGACTTTGTCCACATCAGCAATCAAATCAGAAACTTCCCTTAATGTGGCAAATTCACTTTCAAAAGTCTTTCTGAGTGAATCCGGCTGCTCCATCATTTCATCATACATTTTATATTTCATAAGCCAAACTCCTTTAAAATTTATTAACAATAATAATATGTAGTTAAAACATATATAAAAATATTTTTAAAAGAATTATAAATAATGATAATTATGGAAATTGATTTAAGATTAATCGGAATGGAAAAAGGAAAGCAATATGAGACTATTATCACTACAGTAAACGCACAGAATGTTCAAAATGCCGCACCTATTGGAGTACTGTGTGCGGGAAAAGACATTGTTTTAAGCAGGATTTTCAAAGGCGGAAAGACCCTGGACAACATCATCTCTCAAAAGGAGTTTACAGTAAACATCACACACAATCCGGAACTGTTTACAATGTCAACTCTCGGAAATCTCCCTAAAGACTATTTCAATGAAGACAATTCCATTAAAGATATTGACGCCTACTTTAAATGCGAAGTAATTTCCATCAAGGAGGCAGTCAAGCAAAGCGATCCGATAAAGAAAAAAGACGAGGCCAATGTCATTAAGTCAAAAGTGACTGAAATGGTCATCAATAATGACATTAAAGCAGCTAACAGAGCATTTGCATGCATTATAGAGACTCTTGCAAATCTTACCCGCTTTGACATAGTGGATGAGAAAACAAAGCAATATTACCTAAGCAGATTCCAGGAAAACAGCCGTGTTGTAAACAAAGTCGGCGGAAAAACAGAAAGACTCACAATGAACGAAATAAAAAAAGAATTGATAAAAAAGGGCTATGAACCCTAATTTATTATTACATCCATAAATTCAAAGTTATCTCCATCAAACAATCCCATATCTGAAATCTTGATAGATGGAATTACCAGAAGTGCCATAAATGCCATTGTCATGAATGGAGCTTCAATTTGACAGCCTAAAACCTCCGCCATATTATGCAATGTTTCCAACTTGCGTGCAACTGCATAGGCATCATCATTACTCATAAGTCCTGCAATAGGAAGAGACAGGGAGTCTGTGAAGTCTTCGCTGACAACGGAAATTCCACCCTTATCATCTATTATTCTGTTGACAGCTTCAGCCATACTTTGCGAATTATAACCAATTACAATTATATTGTGAGAGTCATGAGCTATGGAAGATGCAATTGCACCTTTTTTAAGACCAAAACCTTTAATGAATGCGTTAGTGATTTTGTTTCCACCATAACGTTCCACAACAGCAATTTTCAATACATCCTGAGTGATATCTGATTGTATTTTTCCATCAACTGTTTTAAGTTTTGCAGTTGCTTTTTTGGTCAGTAGCTCCCCGTCAAAGCATTCTATAACATTAACTTCAGCTTCATCCCCTTCATAATATATCTCAAAATCATCTGCGGTTTTTCTGGAAGTGTTGATTGAATTTTCAGCATCAATTTCAGGAGCATCAAATAAGACATTTTCACCATCGAATACACATTTGCCCCCAATATATGTTTTTAAAATTTTTAAATCTGATAAACTGTTTACAATTAGATAATCTGCTCTTGCACCTTCAACAATTGCTCCACAATTTAAATTGTAATGGTATGCAGGGTTAATTGTCACCATATGAATGGCTTTGATTATGTCTATTCCCAAATTGACCGCTTTTTTTACAGAAAGATTCAAATGACCTTTGATTAAATCTTCAGGGTGCTTGTCATCACTAACAATAAAATCAAACAGTGGTGAGAAAATTTTTTGGCCGAATATCTCATTATAAATCATTCCCAATGCATCAGGATCTTCCACCATCTTTTCACCACCTTCCAAATCGAAAAGGTTTTCCATATTCAATGCAGACGATCCGTCACGCACCATAATTTTCATACCTTTCATCTTCTTTTCAATGACTTCCAAAAGGTTGCTGCATTCATGGTCTGTTATTATACCTTCAGCAAGATATTTATCCAGTTCTTCACGTGTAAGCAACGGAGCATGACCGTCAATCGGTTTACCGTACTGTTTTGCCAATGACAATTTGCTTAAAACTTCCTTATCACCATTGATTACACCCGGAAAATTCATCATCTCTCCAAGAGCGACAATTTCCTCTTTTTTAAGCAAATATTCAATTTCAGGAGAGTTCAAAATAGCTCCTGAAGTTTCAAATGGTGTTGCAGGAACACAGGACGGTGCTGTAAAAAAGAAATTGAAAGGAACTTTTTTAGAGTTCTCAATCATTGCTTCCACACCTGCAACACCCAGTACATTAGCTATTTCATGAGGATCACAGACAACAGCAGTGGTTCCATGGCGAACAGCAACACGGGCGAATTGTGCAGGAGTAAGCATGCTGCTTTCAATATGAATATGAGAATCTATAAAACCCGGAATCATCAAACCATCAATATCCATCCGAGTTTTCTCATTAATTAAAATTGGCTCAATATTTGTATAAACACCATTTTCAATTGTAATTCTTGCCGGATAAACGGAATTGGATATAACATCAAGTATAAAAGATGTAAAAGCCATATTCTCACTCCTCATGTAGAGCATTATATAATAGTGGCAGGAATGTGCCTATATCAGTAACGATACTGACAACCTGTGCGCTTCCCCTGTCTGACAATTTGGTAACTGTAGATGGGTTGATATCTACACAGATACTTTTAACCCTTGAAGGCAAGAGATTTCCCATTGCAATTGAGTGTAACATTGTTGAAATCATAAGCACCATGTCAACTTCCTGAGCATATTTTCTCATGACCTTTTGGGCTTCAATAACATCAGTCATGACATCCGGAAGAGGTCCGTCGTCACGGATTGATCCTGCAAGAACAAATGGAACATCATTTTTAATACATTCATACATTATACCGCCTGTCAAAGTTCCGTCTTCAACCGCCTGTCTGATAGAGCCTGAATTGTTGATTCTGTTGATTGCCCTCATATGGTGAGTATGACCGTGAGCTACGATTTTTCCGGTTTCCACTTCAATTCCCAGAGAGGTTCCGAAGAGATTTGATTCAATATCGTGAGTTGCAAGAGCATTGCCTGCCATGATTACATCAATGTATCCTTCCTTAACTAAAGCTGCAAGGTATTTGCCGGATCCCGTGTGCACAATAGCTGGTCCTCCAACAACACCTATTTTTCCCCCTTGAGCCTTGATTTCTTTCATTTCTTTTGCAATTCCATTAATCAAGTTCATCAATGGTTTTTCAGAGGACACATCACTGTTCATGAATTCAAACACTTGCTGTTTTTCTCTGGAGCGGTGAGGAGGGGTTACCCTAACACCATCAAGACCAACTACAATTTTATCACCAGCCTTAATGTCGGCGATTGGCCTTACGAATGCCCGTTTTTCTTTCTCATCAACAACAACCAGACAATCCATTTCAATATCCTCAACAGGAATCCAGTTGCCATCAAAATAAATATGTGTTGTGTGATTGGATGATGAATAAAAGCCTTCAGGAGCTACCTTATCTTTAGTGGCCGCTACAAGATTTACTTCCTTGATTTCATTGATTGATGCACCTAAAACAGACAGTTCATCCAGAATGGAATTCAATAATTCGGGAGAATCAGCCTGAACTTCAATTTTTGCATAGCTTGCATCTGATTTTTTACGCCCAACATCGATTTCCAATATGTCAAATTCTCCTCCCTTGTCCATAATTATTGCCATTGTCTTGGTTAAGGTCATTGAATCAATAATATGGCCGGAAAGCTCAATTATTCTTTTATTCATAATATTCATGCTCCATTTTAGTTAATATTATAAATATATGTTACTATGATATTTAATGGTATGGTTAGGGTTTAAAAAAAATAGAAAAAATAGTGAATTTTAAACAAATTTGACAGAACTGGCATATCTTTTCAGGTCATTGAGATTGTTTCCACCTACAAATACAACCTCACTTCCTTCATCATTTGCAACACCTACAAGATATGGAGGCATATTTCTCATTCCAATGTCATTTGACAGCACAAATAGATTTCCATCCCTGCCATGAATCTTATATAAATACGAAGTATTTAATCCATGAAGCGCATGCTGCAATGCATTGGATTCACCTTCAACCAGCAAGGAATTATCATAGTAATAGATAACAATTTCATTTCCATCAATTTCACAGTCCGCATTATCCTCCCAGTATTCATTTGCACATCCCAATCTTCCGTTTGGCAAACACCAGGCAACATTACTGTAATGCTGGCCGACAGGAACATCAACAGTAAAAAGTCCGTCAAAATTTTGTGCTAAACACAATGCAGGCATTGCCAGAACTAATGCAATTATAATCAAAACCAGTACAATAATTATTTTCTTTTTGATGATAACACCCCATCAGTAATAATAATTCTTTTGAACACAAGATATAAACATTTACATAATCAAACAAAAAAAGAGAAAAATAAGAAAATTACTTTCTTTTTATAATCATTACTCATAAGTTGAATCTATCGAATATCGGTTGTATATTATCCTTGAAGTATACATTTGAAATGTATGCTACAGCAATTCCCAAAACGATAAGGATAATAAGATGCCCTCCGAAAAAACCTTCATAGAATCCGGCTATAAATGCACCATACATAAATTCAACCAACGGATTTTCAAGCAATCCTAAAACCAAACCCACTACAAAACCGAAAGCAATTGCATTAACCTCATTGTTGATTTTAGCAGCAAACAATCCGACGCTCAATATGATTGCGATGATAAAAGAAAACCATGAAAATCCAATCAGCAATCCTATTAACGCCAATATAACAGATAACGCAAGGGCAATTACTGAAGGTTTCACTATCATGTTCAAGTTAAGCTTATCGGAAAATGAATTTTGAATATGAGCATCTGAAGCGGATTTTACACCTGTGAATAAATTTGTTCCGCATTCATCACAGAATGTTGCATTAGCGTCTATCCTTGTTCCGCAATTCGGGCAAGTTTTGGTCAAGTCAATTTTTCTATTAGAATTCTTTGCCCCACAAGTCGGACAGAATAATGAATTTTCTGAAAGTTGTGACCCGCAATTTTCACATTTAATGGAAACTTCTTCATTATTTATTTTATTTCCGCAGATTGGGCAGAATGCATCGCTTTTTTTTAAATCAGCTCCACAGTTATCGCATTTCAACGAAGATTCATCCTGAGGCAGAGATGTTTCTTCCATTTTGGAAACTTCATTTCCGCAGTTTGGACAGTTTTCAAGACCATCAGCAATTTCCAATCCGCAATTACCGCATCTAACCATAGTTACACCATCAGTTAAACAGCAAATCCTGTTTTAATTGGTTAAATTCATCCTGTGTAATTGCACCACTTTCAAGCAATTCCTGGAATTCCTTTAATTGCTGCGCTTTTGTAGGTTGGCTGGACTGATTTTCAACAACAACCGTTTGAGGCTTTGATCTTAATGTTTCAAATAGATCAATTAAGTTTTGGCCAAACTTGTAACTTGGAAGCCTTATTTCATAGGAGGTATTGTCAACAAGTTTTATTAACAGACGGTCAAACATGTCTGCACTGTCATTATTTGCAATCATGTCCTTGAATCTGGTTGCCTTAAGAGACTGAATGTCATTGTGAATATTTTTCATGATAGCGCCCGGAGAAATGAATTCCCTTTTTGTGATGTCTTCATATCTGCTTTCATCACCCAATCTTTTGGTTACTCTCATGGATACGATTTTATCGAAATAAAAATTGTTTATTCCTGCATTGACCTTTTCAAAGTCCCTATTGTCAATTTCCATGAAAACAAATTTATCTTCCTTAATCAAGAAAAATCCGTCGATGATTGTTTCATTACCTACAAAATTTCTTCTTGCTCTTCCTAAAGGAAAACCCAACACAGCTACATCAACCACATCATTTGCTAGCTGATGCTTTGTTGTTGACTGTTCAAGCTTATTGAATCTTTTGACACTTGTTAAAAAATAATCCTCATCTTTTATTCCGAACTCCTCTGCAAGCTTGTCATATCTTTCAATTACCTCGTTTCTCTTTTGGTTCCATTCCCTTTGACCTGATGACATGAATGGACCGTTTTCAGTGTGCAATTTATTGCCGCATTCCTTACAGAATGTAGTATTCCTACTGTTTTTAGCACCACATTTAGGGCAGATATCAGAATCGCTTTCAAATTGTTCCACTTTTTCTCCACAATTAAAGCAGAAATTAGAACCTACTACCTCTGCACCGCAGTTTTGACATTTAACCATGATTTAACCCCAATTGTTCTGATCTATTGTTTTTTTTATTTTATTTCCCCACTTGTTCTCTTCAATTTCGTCAACAGTACTTTGAAGGTTAGTGGATACATCTGAAATTGATGAATTAAGCGCATTAATCTTATTGTCCATGATATCGATTTCCAGTTTCATGAATCCCTTTTCAATGTCTGTGTATGTTTTGGAAGTTTCCTCGGAAATCATTTCCACTTCAGTTCCCTCATTTAACATGTCCATCAATCTTAAAAATACATGTTCCTGATGCTGTTTTTCATATTCCTTGATATCCGCAACACTGTAAATGTTATCCAAAAGCATCTTGATTACGTTGATAAAATCTTCCCTATCTGAGTGAGTGTTTATGTTACTTGGAATAATATCAGTTTTTAGTAAAAATACTGAATTGATTTCATCCCCATGTTTTAAAACTAATGAATATCCTTTGTTTTCAATATATACTAAAGAAATTGATTTATTATCATATATTTCAAGTTCTACTTTCGCAAATTCTTTAGGAATTGATAAAAAATTCAAATTACGCACTAACATTTTACCACCTTCTTACAATCAATGACTGTAGGTCATCCCACAACAAAGCCGATTCAGTTAAAATGGATTTAACGATTATTTTTTTGATGTGAAATAACCTCAAGATAATTGTTAAATTTGTTACACACATAATATAAACATTGCTATTAGCATGCTAATATCATATAGATATCTACTATATAGCTAAAGTATAAAGTTAAAATTATGAGTAAAAAAGATGATATGAGTATTGTATCACTGCTGGCCCGTTCGAAAAAACGAATCAAGGTTTTGAAATCCCTTGAAAAGGAGAACAAGATTCCTTCAAAAATAAGCAAAGACATTGACGACAACAGCAATCATGTTTCAAAATATCTGAAAACTTTAAAAGAAGCAAATCTAGTGGAATGTCTAAATGAAGATGACAAAAGATACAGATTCTACAGCATCACTGACAAAGGCAAATATTATCTTGACAGAGTAGAAAAAGATTTTAATGACTAATTTTACAATTTAACTGCATTTTTAGGGCAATTCTTAATGCATTCAGTACACAAAATACATTCAGTTCCGTTTTCCCTTGAGCGTGAATTATCAAGCAGATCAACATCCATAGGACATTTTTGAGTACAAACACCACAGTCAACACACTTGTTTTTATCAACCTTTACTCTTATCAATGAAAAATAGCTGGTCGGCTTTAAAAATACAGTTATTGGACAAACATATTTGCAAAATGCTCTGTTGTCTTTTAGGAAATATGCAAGAGCAACTCCAACACTATAATACAATATATTTCCAATTATAAACATATAAAATATAATCAAATCCAAATCAGCAATCTTTAACAGGAATAATAGTGATACACTCAGTAAAATTACGCCAAACAGAACATATCTTAAATATCCCCAATTCTTTCTGGGATTTTGCGGAACTCTGTATGGAAGCAAATCAAGTACCATAGCTATCCAACATGCATATCCACACCATCCACGGCCAAATATGAATGGCCCTGCGATTTTTGCAATAAGAAAGTGAACTACAGCCGCTTCAAAAACGCCTAAAAACAGATAATACCAAAATCCACTCATCAGCATATTTTCATGACCCATAATGGCAACGTAAAATAAGATATATGAACCGACTGCAAGCAGAATCACGTTTCTTGCATATTTGTTTCCCTTTGCCATCAGGAACAATCCTATTGAAATGGCAGTTCCGATATACAAGAAGTTAAATATAAAAAAAGTATTTGATGTTGCAAAATACATCAAACCTGCAATAACTACAAAAATTATCTCCATAATAATTGGTGGTTTAACATCCATATTAATCTATTAAGGTCAAAAAGTCATAAATAATTTTTGCCGCAACAACCGCCGTGTTGTCCCCCAACCTGTCACTTGCTGTTTCCACAACATCCAAACCGACAACATTCTTGTGACACAATGTTTCAAATATTGTTTCGATTTCAGATACAAAAAGTCCTCCAGGGGTTGGATTTCCAACATTAGGTGCAATAGCAGGGTCAACTACATCCATATCCACTGAAATGTAGATTGGTCCGTCGATGTTTACAAGATAATACTCAATTGCATCCATGTGCTTGTGTACATCCCTGTTCTTGAATGTCTGGATATTATATGTTGACTTTACGAATTCCTCCTCTTCAAGAGATGATGACCTTATTCCTATTTGAACCAGATTTGCACCATCCTCATGAGCTCTTCTCATTACGGTTGCGTGTGAGTATTTCTCACCTATGAATTCAAATGCAAGGTCTCTGTGAGCGTCCAGATGGATTACGGTTAACTTTTCCAGCCTTTCACTTAATGCCTTGATGGCTCCTATTGATGCGGAATGTTCTCCACCAATTATAACTGGCTTTAGACCCAAATCCAAAAGTTCGTTTACTGTATCCTCAACTATCCTGCAGGTCTCTTTACAGTTTCCGGGAACTACATTGACATCACCGAAATCATAAAAAGTAGTTGTCAAATCTTTATTAAAAACAGTGTTGTATTTTTCAAAACCAAATGAAGCCTCTCTTACAACAATTGGCCCCAAACGTGCACCGGAGTGATAAGAAGTAGTACTGTCAAAGGGAACTCCGATTATCCCATATGAATTTTCCTTAAAATTTTCATTTTCCGCTGAAAACGCGAATTTCCATGGTTCATAAGTATTTAAAAGCATAATTTATCTAAAAAAATGAAAATAATTTTAGAGGACTTAAGCAGATCCTCTAGTTCTCATTATTTTCATGTTTCCTAAAGCGACGATGTATTCAACTTCAATACCTTCGACGATGTCATCTTTTAAGTCTTCAGGCATTGGTAAGTCGATGGTATCGTAGTTTTCCATATCCATCAATTGAACATTGTCACCTTGGATTGAAATAACCTGACCTAATCTTTTGTCGATAATAGGAATATCTACTTTGTTGTCCACTGGTTTAACGAGACTTCTTTTTTGATTGTCGAAAACACCTACAGCTTCAATTCTTGCTTTTGCTGCACCGTGTTTACCAGGTGATGAAGTAGTATAACTGATAATTTTACAAGCTTCTCCGCCTAAAACGATATATTTTCCAACTTTTAATGTTTTAATTTCTACAACTTTTGTTGACATTAATTTTCCTCCATAAATAAAAACCGGTTTTTATAATCTTATAATAAGGAATATTATTAGATTAATATAAAGTATATTTTCTATTTTATATAAATTATTCGATTATATGGATTTTAAAAAAATTAAATTAAACCTTTATTTATCAAATTCAACCACATAGAAGCTGCCGCAAGAGCCAAAATGACAATTACCCAAATTACAATGAATAATTTTTTATTATCTTTTGCTCCCTTGTAAAGGTATCTTTCACCTTTCTTGTCACTGTGATAATCCCTGTTATTTTTATAAAATTCATCATTTCTCAAATAATTGTAAAAAGCTCTTGTGATAAAGTAAAATACCTCAATAAGAATTATTCCTGCAAAGGGAAGGGTTCCTCCAGGCACAAACATCATTATTGCAGATGATGAAATCAGTATCAGCAAAATCATGAAACACAGTGATAAGACTAAAGACAAATTTCTGTTCAAAATCATTAGGTACACCTAAATTATTATTATGAGTAAATCATTTAAATATTTTATTATAAATATTAAAGCAAGTGATAAAATGAAAATAGCTATTGTGACTGGAAAAGATGAAGGACCAACAAAACTGAATGCCTTCGATAATGCACTAAGCGATGCCGGAATCGGTGATGTAAACCTTATAAAAGTATCCAGCATGCTTGCAGGCAATGCAGAGATTTGCGAACTGCCACCCCTTAAAGCGGGAAGCATGGTGAACTGTGTTTTATCAAGCGTCACATCAGACAACCCAGGAGATGAAATAAGTGCAGTGATTGGACTTGCAATTGGAGAGGAATTGGGCTGTGTTGTTGAAACAACAGGAATCAATAAAAAATTGGAAGACCTGAAAAATGAAGCCAAATACATGGTCCGATACATGATGGAAAAACGTAATGTGGAAATTAAAGACATGATTATAAAATCATCCTCAGCAACTGTCGAAAATATCGCATCAGTTGTCGCATCGGTTGTATACCTAAAAGATGAAATTATTGAGGGATAACATGGATGCCAAAGACAAAAAAATCGCAACAGACCTCTGCTATGAAATCATAAGAGAAGTGGGAATGGCAATAAGGCCATATGTAGGAAAGCCGGAATCCGGCGAAAAGGTAAAGATGGGAGCTGACGGCACACCCACATCACTGATTGACATAATAGCAGAAGAAAAAGTTATTAACATACTGAAAAACGCTCCAGTCCTCTCATACATTGTTAGTGAAGAAATTGGAGAATTGAAATTAGGTAAAGGTACCAAAAGAAGTATTGTTCTGACTCAGGAACTTAGAAGAGACGACATTGATGAAGACGAAAAGCCAAAATTCATATTCCTTGTCGATCCTGTTGACGGAACAAGCAACGCAATCAAGGAAATTCCAGCATTCGGAATTTCAATAGCTGTCGCCAACGTGCCCGAAGGAAGAGTGGCTACACTCAACGATGTTGAATTGGGATTCATAAGTAACTTCGGAAACGGAAACTTTTTTGAAGCTGAAAAGGGAAAAGGATGCTGGTTGAACAATGAAGAAGTTCATCCAAGCAATACCGTGAACATAAGCGATATAACCCTTGGAGGATTTACAAAAAGCGGAACCTCTGCAGCTTCAAAACTGGTCGACAATGCAAGAAGAATGCGAGTGCTTGGAAGCGTAGTGCTTGAGATTTCATATGTTGCAAGCGGAAGATATGATGCATTCATAGATTTGAGGGGAAGCAGAATAATAGACATTGCAGCATCCAAACTGATTCTGGAAGAAGCCGGAGGAATCATCACCGACAAGTATGGAGAAAAACTGAACAACAAATTAAGCATCCACGAAAAGACAATAGTTATTGCAGCAAACAACAATATTCTCCACAAGCAGATGATTGATATCCTCAACGACAACCAGACTGATTTCATCGGAAAAATAGGAATCGCAAGCAGAATCGACCAGGACCGCCCAATACTTTTTACAGCACAGCTTGTTGATTTTCTTCTTACAAACGGACGGGAAGTTGTCATTGAAACCAGGGTGGCTCAAAAGCTTCAAGAGCTTAAGGAAAATCCTAAACTGGACAAAATCATTAAAAAAACAATAAAGCAGTACCCTGAATTATCCGAAATTCTTGAATATATCAACTTCAAAATCGACTACAAGCAGCTTGCCTGCGACATAAACGAGTTTGACTGCGATATGGCAATCGTTCTTGGAGGTGACGGAACCCTTTTAAGAGCTCAAAGAAAAATGAAACCTGAAACACCAATATTCGGTATCAACATGGGAACCGTCGGATTTTTAACAGAAATCGAAGCAAAAGATGCGTTCAAAGCATTGGATGAAGTACTTAGAGGCAACTATTACAAGGAAAAAAGGTCAAAGCTTGTCGTATCACACGAAAACCACCAGTATACCGCAATGAATGAAGTGGTTATAATGACCAACAAGCCTGCAAAGATGCAGCACTTCCAAATCAAGGTGGACGGAGAAATCATTGAAGAGGTCCGAGCTGACGGACTCATCGTTTCCACCCCAAGCGGATCAACAGCATATGCAATGTCTGCAGGAGGACCTATTGTTGATCCTAAAGTCGGAGGATTCATAATAATTCCTATTTGTCCTTACAAACTCAGCGCAAGACCGTTCATTGTGTCAGACAACAGTGAAATTACAGTCAAACTGCTTAAAAAAGGTAAGACTGCAGTGTTTGTAATGGACGGTCAGAGAAACGAAGAGGCAGAATATGAAGAGGAAATCAAATTCAAGAAATCCGACAAAAACGTTTATCTGATTAGAACCTCAACCAAATACTTCTACAAAAAGGTAAAGGACAAGTTAAACTAGATGGTAACATGCACTACATTGTCATCGATTTAACACACGGAGGAGTGAAGATTGCAATAAGCCTTGCCAAAAAGGGAAAGGTTGTCCATGCAATCGACTATTACGATACGCTGAATGTCATAGACACAAAAATGCTTGAGGTTTATGACATCAATCTTATTTCCCTGGAAAATCTTTCAAACTTCAAAGGAAAAGCCTGCGTGATAGCTCCTATACACTTTCCACTCACATCAGACGAGATCCAGGAGTACAATCCCGATTTGAACTGCGAATTTTTAACCCATCATGAAGCAGTTGCAAAAATTCTTAAGAATTGGGGTGAAGACATTCCTAAAATTGAAGTCACAGGGGTGAAAGGAAAGACAAGTTCAGTATTCATGCTGAAAGAGATTTTAATCGATGAAAATCCACTTATACTGTCAAGCCTGGGAGCAATACTTTATGACAATAAAAGAGAACTTGTCCTGAAAAAGGACATTTCAATAACCCCTGCAAACATAAAGGAAACAATAGATCTTGCATATAAAGTTGCAAATCCCGTGTGTCTGATAGCTGAAGGTAAGCTCAAAAGCGAAAACCTCAAAAAATACTCTTCAGCAATTTTTGAAAGCTCTCTGGGAGTTACTGGAATAGGTGATGTGGGGCTTTTGACAAACATTGCTGAAGACTATCCAATAGCCAAGGCCAAAAGCTCTGCAAGCAGTGCAAAAGCACAGGTTTTCAGATGCAAGACAGTTGCATGTCAAAAGGAAGCATATGACAAATACTACTCACAAATCAGCCACGAGAGGCTGAATACATTTTCTTTAAATGATTCCAAGGCAAATCTTTATGCTAAAAGAATCATATATTCCCTTGACAAGACCTCCATCGACATAAGCTATAGTGATGTGAAGACTAATGAAGGCAATGTCTTAAGTGGAGATATTCAACTCAAATGCTTTGCACCGGGTCCGCACCACGTGTCAAACGTTTTAGGTGTTGTGCTTGCGAGCTTATGTCTTGAAATTCCTCATGAAAAAATCATAAATGGTCTTGAAAACTACAGGGGAATTGCAGGACGAACAAATATGAAACTAATTGAAAACTCAATCATCATCGAAGAGATTAATCCCGGAATAAACACACAGGCAATAAAGGAATCAATCAATATGATTACCAATCCCAAAGATTTCTACATCGCCATTGGCGGAGACTACGGAATCACATGCGAAGAGATTGACGAGGAAAAACTATCACAGTTTTTAGGCACTGCCGAGTGCAATATCATACTGACCGGAGATGTAGGAAAATCCCTTTCAAAAAGACTGTCTGAAAATATACAGTTTATCGAAAATTACAACGACTGCTACGATTTGGCCATAAAAAACAATAAAAACCTTCTTTTTATCTACAGGTCCGATTACAGAAAACTTTCCCAAAGATAATTTTTCCAGTAATTCCAGTAAAAATTGAAACATTTAATTATTATTAGATATAAAAATTAAAAATGTAAAAATTTGTTGAGGTTATCAGCCACAGCAATGAAAAAATTTAAAATGGGGATAATAAATGATAGTTGGAACTAGAGGCAGTCAATTGGCTTTGGCGCAAACCAGACAGGTATGTGCAGACTTATCAAAGTTAACCAAAGAACCTATTGACGTGGAAATCATAAAAACAAAAGGAGATAAAATCACATCTTCACAATTATACAATATGGATTCAAAAGGTCTTTTTACCAAAGAATTGGATATTGCACTGCTTGAAGAGGAAGTTGATTTTACTGTCCACAGTTTTAAGGATTTACCTACAGAACTTGATGAAGATTTGGAAATTGTAGCCGTTCCAAAACGTGAATCCCCACATGAAGCATTAATTTCTGAAAAAGGCTGGGATGAATTGGAACCAGGTTCAAAACTCGGTACCAGCAGCCTTAGAAGAGAAGCATTCTGCAACCATTATCACAAGGAATTTGAACTTATGCCAATCAGAGGAAACATTGAAACCAGAATCAACAAGGTGTTTGAAACCGACCTTGATGCTACCCTAATGGCTGAGGCAGGACTGAAAAGGTTAAACCTGACAAAATACATCAAAACTGTATTTCCGCTTAACTACATCACTCCTCCTGCAGGACAGGGAGCTTTGGCAATAATTACCAGAAAAGACTCTGATGTTAAGGACAAGATTTCCAAACTGAATGATTATGTTTCAATGCAGGAAGTGCTTTCAGAAAAAATGGTGCTTGAAGAGTTAGGCGTTGGATGTCAATGGCCTATCGGAGCGATAGCACGAATGAACGATAAAGAATTTAATATTTATTCAATATTATTAGCTAAGGATGGCGAAATCCTTAAAGAGCAAAGCGAAAAGGGTTCCATCAAAGATGCTGTTGAACTTGGTAAACGCATCGGAAAACTTTTCGAGGATTATGTTTAAACGGAGGAATTGAATTGAGAACTGTAAACGTAGGAGTAATTGGAGTCGGAGCAATGGGTGAAAACCATGTTCGTGTATACCATAAAATGGAAGAAGCAAATTTAATTGCGGTTTCTGATGTTAGCGAAAGAGCACTTAAAAAAATAGAGAAAAAATATGGTGCGAAAGGTTACACCGATTATTGTGAATTACTCTCAAATCCAGAAATTGAAGTAGTGAGTGTTTGTGTACCAACCACATTCCACCATGCCGTTGTAATGGAAGCAATAAAACACAAGAAACATGTTTTGGTTGAAAAGCCAATTGCATTTACATTGAGCGAAGCTGAAGAAATGATTGCCGCTGCAAAAGAGGCGGGAGTAACACTTGCAACAGGACATGTGGAAAGATTTAATCCAGCAGTTCAAAAAGCTAAAGAGCTTATTGATGATGGAGTAATTGGAGACATAGTATCCGCTTTTGCAAAAAGAGTAGGACCATTACCACCAAGAATAAAGGACGTTGGTGTATCAATCGACTTAGCTATTCACGATTTGGACATTATGAACTATCTTTTTGAAGAGGACATTACCCAAGTTTACGGAACAATGAACAGCAGCTTTGATGACAGCGAATTTGAAGACCACGCAGAAATCATGGTAAGTTTCGACAACGAATCAACAGGAATCATCGAAGTGAACTGGTTAACCCCATACAAACGTAGAGAACTGGAACTTACCGGAACAGCAGGAATCATTTCTGTAGACTACATCCAGCAAAGCATAGAAGTTTACGGTAAATTTGCTCAAGATATTGAAATCAAACATGAAGAACCTCTAAAAGGTGAATTAAAATCATTCCTCAATTCAGTTGTTGAAGAAAAAGAACCTGAGATAACTGGTGAAGATGGACTTAAAGCTCTTAAAATGGTTATCGCAGCTAACAGATCATCCAAAGAACATAGACCGATTAGCTTAAATGAACTTGAATAGGTGAGATACGTGAAACAAAAATTAATTCAAAAAGCTCAAGAACTCAGACAGCATGGATTTACTACCGGTGAAATTGCAGATGAACTAAATGTGAGCATGGATACTGCAAGATGGCTGACCCTTCAAAAGGCGGCTGAAGTAAAAACAGAAGCCCCAACAGACTTTGCAATCAACTGGAAAAGTATTGGAGGAAATGCGGCACGTTTAAGATATGTTTCCAGCGCATTAAGTGACATGACATTGACTCATGGTGAAGCTGATGTTATTTGCGGCATTGCAGTGAGTGGAATTCCATTTGCTACAATGATGTCTGACCTATTGGAAGATATGACAGGCCTTGACACTTCACTTGCAATCTTCCACCCTCACAAACACAGAAAAGACACAGATGACAGCGATGACGAAGGAACCATAAGTACCAACTTCGGAACAGTCGAAGGCAAGAAGGTCGTCATTGTCGACGATGTCATCACAAGCGGAAAAACAGCCCGTGAAGTTATCCACACAGTAAAGGATTTAGGTGGAGAACCTCTCTGTGTAGTCGTTTTAATTGACAAAGCAGGTCTTTCCGAAATCGAAGGAATTCCTGTAGAATCATTAATCAAAGTAAGTAGAATCTAACCAGTCTACTTATATTTTTTTAAAATTTTTTTAAAGTAACATAATTTTACCATCAATAAAAGGAATAATATGGACTTAGCACTACTTGGAAACATGTCAGTAATTCTCATTACTGCAGTAATAGTATTACTGATTTTCAACAAACTTAAGCTGCCGACAATGATTGGGCTTTTCATTACGGGAATAGTGATTGGTCATGCAATCAATGACACAACCCTGATTTCAACCGTTTCCGAACTGGGAGTAATATTCCTGCTTTTTATCATAGGTCTTGAGTTTTCCGCAGAGAAGTTCTCAGCAATAAGGCATTACGCACTGATTGGAGGTCTCCTTCAGGTATGCCTAACCACAGTTTTGATAACATGTCTGGGACTCATACTGAGATTGCCATTAAACTCAGCACTATTTTTCGGATTTCTGGTGGCTTTTTCAAGTACCGCTATCGTGATGAAGATAATGCAGCAAAGGCACATCACCCACTCAGTTCAGGGAAGGGTAACACTAGGTATTCTGATATTTCAGGACATTGCAGTTATTATCGTGATACTGATAACACCTCTTTTGGGTGGAGAGGAACTTGCCCTAAACAGCCTGCCGTCAGTTGCGGTTAAAGTAATCGGTCTGATAATACTTCTGTATGTAGGAGCAAAATGGTTCATCCCTCTTGCGCTGAAGGATGCTGCAAAGACAAAAAACAGAGACCTCTTTCTGCTTTTGACACTTTTCATCTGTATGGGAACAACATTCGGAACCAGCCTTATCGGAATAGGACCTGAACTTGGAGCATTCATTGCAGGACTTCTGATTTCAAATACTGACTACTCCCACCAGACTCTCGGATACATTCAGCCGTTCCAGGACGTGTTCATGAGCATATTTTTCATAAGTATCGGGCTTATGGTTAACCTGCATCTCTTTTTAGCAAATATAGGCATCATCATAGCCCTTACTGCAGCTATTCTAGTAATTAACTTCGCAGCAACAATGATTACTGGAACAGTCTTAAAATTGCCTACAAAAGTAATGGTGAGCATTGCATTATTATTAAGTCAAATCGGAGAATTTTCCTTTGTTTTAGCAAGTGAAGGTATGAATTATGGCCTTATGACCAATGAGTTTTTCAGCGTATTTCTGGGCGTGAGCATCCTTACCATGTCTGCAACACCATTTCTGGAAAAGCTTACTCCAAAAATCACCGAGCTCTTTACACGCATCGACTACTTCAGCATTGACGATGAGCTTTTGACACTGCCTGAAGAAATAGAGGACCCGCAGGAAATCAGGGATCATGTTATACTGGTCGGTCTAGGACGTAACGGAAAGCACATGGCAAGTGCATGCAAGAAGTTCAACATCCCATACCGCATCGTGGATATGAATCCTGTTATCGTTGAAAACCAGCAGGCATTGGGACTTCCAGTCATATACGGTAAGGCATCAAACGAAAGCGTGCTTAAGGAACTGGGCATTACCTCTGCTTTGTGCATAGTCATATCCGCTTCAACTTATGATGAAACCATCAAAACAATCGATGCTGCCCGCAGACTTAATCCCGACATTCATATCATTGTCCGTACAAAGTATCTCAAAAACATTGATGATGTCATAGAGGCAGGTGCTGATGAGGTAATTCCGAAGGAGTTCGAAACAAGTATCATGATGTTTACAAGAATCATGGATTATTATAACAAGGATGTCGATGACATTACAAATGCTGTTAACGATCTTCGATCTAACAACTATGATGCATTCCGTAACGTAACTTCAGAAGATATATCTACATATCTAAACTACAAATACACAGATTTGGAAGTTGACTCTCTGAGAGTATCTGAAGATGTCCATATCGAAGACCTTCCGTTCAAGCAGAACAGTCTTACAGTAACAGGAGTAATTCGAGGAAAGGACACATTCATAGACGTGACAAAAGGATTCAAATTCCTTGAAGACGACCTTATTGTTTTTGTCGGACACAGGGAAAACATCAACAAGTTCTTTGACTCAATCTGAAACCTAAAAATACATGTCCAATTCATGAAGCAGATTATCTATCTTATCGTTGAGCTTGGCCATCCCATATTCCATGTCTGTCTTGCTCATCTTCAGGTCTGCAAGCCTTATGAACTCCCCTTCATACGTATCAACATATCTTGAAACCGTCAGGTTGAAGTCTGTTCCCTTAAGTTCATCTAACCTAACCACATTCGAGAATTTTTCTATGGTTTTTCGGTTATTAAGAACATCTATAATCTTGGATGTAGTGGCATTGTCCAAAATCAGATTGCGCCTCAAAAGTCCGCCTGTTGCATTTCTGGAAGGAACCGTTCCATATTCCTTTGAAAGGTCTATAAATACAATATCACCACTTTGTTTGTTTTTCCTGAATACTATAATCACTTCAGGCCTTACAGACCTTCCAAGCTCTTCGGGAAGTGAAATGATTGCATCTATGTAGTTGTTTTCATAAGTCAGGAACTTTCTCAAAAGGGTCAGTGAATTCTTGAAAAGGAAGTTCTGTGAAAGGGACACCACCATCACCCCATCCCCATCAAGGGAATTAATCATGTTGATTAAAAACAGAAACTCACTGTCTTTGAGACTTTCATATTCACCTGAAAAATGAATCATTTCTCTTTTTTTCAGCTCAACGATGCGGTTTTGCAAAAATTCCAATGCTTCCATTGCTTCCTTGTCATCGCTTATTCTGTCCATATCAACATTTGAAAGCAGCCTTTCATTACTGACATTTTTAGGTGATGGTGCTTCAAGGCTTTGTTTTCTTCTTTTTGATATTGCTGGAAAGCGGGTTGGAATCTTCGATACTATTACATCAAATGTCCTGTCCCTCACAGACATTGAGCTGATAGCATCCTCATTGAAGAAAAATATCCGATTTAAATTTACTTCATGGATGAAAGCCTTTATAACAGAGTAAAAATAACCTATTCCCCGGCTTTCCTTACCAACAATATTTCCAACATGCATATTTTCCGCAAGATTGAAAAGAATTGATGAATCCCCCATGAACGGATCATAAACTGATGAAGCAGACGGCAATTGGGATTCGACAATGGAGGTTATGATGTTTGAGATGTATTCCGGAGTGTTTGGAATATGAATCTGTCTTGAAGATGCAAATGCATCATATACCTGTCTGAATGTGAAACTGTTTTCATCAATGTTCAATTTTGAAATGGTATACATGAAATTACTTACAAAGAGATTCAGCTCATCATCTCTGGTCAATGAAAATGATCCATATTGCTTCTGGAGAATTTCAAATATCCTGTTGAAGTATTTTTCAGACTGATTGCCATCGGAAAATGTAATGTGGTCCTTAAGGATTTTGTAAAATTCAGGTCCCGCAAGGGCTTCAATTATGTTGTTGTCAATATACTGATCCATGAATGCAAAATCGGATTCGATGAAATAGCCCATCTCATCCAGGCACATCTTCCGGAGCTCATATACTCTCTCCAAATTGGAATAAACCCGTCTGATGTCTGTTTCACCTGTTTTTTTAAGCATGAAATTTTTGAGTCTGTCTGACATGAACTTGTATAGAAATCCATATAAAAACAGATAGTTCACGTTTGAAGGCAAATTTCCCCTTCTGGATTTCCTCATCATCCCTGAAAGAATAGCTCGATTATTGGATTTTGTTTTAATCATTTACTTCACGCTCCCAGATTTCATTAAGAACACCTTCTTTCAGATTTCTGTCATATTCAAGCATTTCCAAATCCTTGGAAATCTTTTCGTTTATTGTATCCAACAGCTCGGCGCACATGTCCTGTGTTTTTCTGTCTGGCAATACCAGTTCCAGTTCCTTGATTTGGCCAAGTGAAGTGTGAGGTATTTTTTCTGTACTTCCGAGCTCATACAGCTGTTTTTTTATATGGGCATTAGTTAGAAGATGAGCAATGAATGAGGGATTGTGGTTTTCTGTGAGTCTGATGATGGCTATCCTGTCGCTTACGACAAGGTTCTTTTGGCTAACACAAACAACATCATAAGGATACGGCATCTTCATCAGAATGTCTCCTGGCCTTGTGAAATAGCGAGGCCGTGGCATTTTTAGCCTCATCTTTTCAAAATCATCCAGCACCCCATCTTTTTTGATGGATCTCTGGACAACAACATTATATTCCATTTCATTTTCATCCCGATATCTCCTATATGACATTCCGGAGATTACATCCGCAATGTCTGCGAGTTTTATCCTGTTCATGTTTTGCCTCTAGTTAGTTATGATTGTAAATATTAAAATCAGGTCCCAAAAACCCTTTCTGGAACCAAAGTTGCACCAATTGTCTTCGCCCAAAGGGCAATGTGGTGAGGTACGTTATGATATTCTTCGATGTAGGTGAAAAAGGTTTTCCTTTTCCACAACATATACATTGACTTGAATAGGGTGAGCTGGTCGAAATAAGCATGCTTGCGGTTGAATGATTTTTTCCACACCAAATGTTCCTGACATCGAAGAAGGTACTTGATGTCCCTTCTCAATATATCCATTTTCCTGTATTCCTCAGGAAGAGGTGGATTGGAGAGATTGTAATAATCGTTTTGAAACTGTCTGATTTTCTTGTTCAAAAGCAGTTCCCTATCATAATACGCATTATTCCTGTGCCTTTTTCCTGGTTTGAATCTTCTTTTCATGATATCCTCAAAAAATGGGGTTTATTGGTATAAACCTCCAAGATCATCATATTCTGCATCCTCTGAAATTTCAGAGGCATCCATTTTCTCAGCAGACACCCCACCGATTACACCCACACTTTGAATATTGGATTTCAAAACGGCTGTTGAGGTTATGCCTGAGCCCTGAGGTGAGAGAACAAAAAGGTCAAGAAATGTGTCATCCTCTGAGACAATGAATGCAGGTTCGATTGATTCTGCTGATTTGGTTTGAACCTTAATCAAAATGTGCTTCGCCTCGTTTTCACCTTCGATTCCGATTTCGCGACGGATATTCTCATCAAGGTTTTTTACTTTTTCAGACCAGTTGATTACAATTTGAGAGTTTTTTGCTAATTCATACATAATTATCATATCCTATAATTTTTTTGATGTCCACCTTAAAAGATAAAACATGTGAACAATGATGATATCTTTTTTGGAAATATACATAATATTTCCGTGTACTTTTTGGTAAAAGTACACATCCGCACATATACATATGCTCTCATAATATATAAAGTTATTGTTTTTGTAAAATATTTTTTTTAAAAATACAAAATATTCCTTGTGCAAATAAGAATATATACGATATATTATATAAAATTTATCTTTTTTAAAAAAGTTCAAAAAAATTATTCAGTGAAAAATCATACAATCATTTAAATGCATGTATAAACAAAATTACATCAAGGAAGTTGAAACAATGTTTTTAAAAATGTCAGAAATTCTTTTGGTCAAATCAGAAAAACAAAACAGATTATCCAGAAACATTATATACCGGAACTTCCTTGACATTATAAAAATAATTAGTTAAAGATGAAAAAATGAGTGGAAGAGATATCAGAAATATCTTTGAAATAATGAAGACAGACTTTAAAAACATTAGCAAAAGCCCTATTGCGATGATAGTAATCATTGCAATTATAATTCTGCCTTCACTTTACGCTCTTTTGAATATACAGGCCTGTTGGGACCCTTATGAAAATACAGGAGATATTGACTTTGCAATAGCCAACCTTGATAACGGATCATCCTACGAAGGCCAGAGATTGAATGTAGGCAACGAACTTGTAAAGGAGCTGAAGGACAATGATGACTTTAACTGGGTATTTGTAACCGAAAAGGAACTACGGGACGGAGTTGATTCGGGAAAATATTATGCAGGAATAATAATACCCAAAAATATGAGTGAAAATGTCATCTCAATTACATCAGACAATCCTCATTCAGCCGAACTTCAGTATGTCGTGAACATCAAAGCCAATCCTGTGGCAAATAAGTTGACCGACAGCGGTTCCAAGGCAGTGTATAATACAATGAATGCAAAAATTGTTGAATTCATTAACCTTGCAGCTTACGGCAAGCTTGGAGAATTGCAGTCAGGCCTTGCAGCAGGTGCCGGTGCCATGAGTTCAGGAGCAGGACAGCTGCAAAGCGGTGCTGGTCAGGTATCTGCAGGCGCAAGTGAACTTTCATCAGGAGCCGCAAGCATCAGCAATGGTGCAAACAAACTGAATGACGGAGCAAGTCAGGTAAGTCAGGGCGCACAGGCGATTGACAGTGGTGCAAGCCAAGTGTCAAGCTCTGCAAGTGAAATCAAAACCGGTTCATCACAAGTTCAAAAATCAGCTGCACAGCTTGATTCAGCAGTCGACACATCCCAATTGCCTGACGGACCTGTTAAACAGGTTGTTGAAGGGTCAAAAGGCCTTGCAAATGCAAGTTCCAAATTGGCAGGAGGTTCAAGTGCATTGGCTGACGGTTCTGTCGAACTTGCCAAAAAATCATCCGAACTTGCAAACGGAGCATCCGGTGTTGCAGGAGGTGCAAGTGAACTTGCAAGCGGAACTGACGAACTTGCAAAAGGGGCATTAAGTCTTGCAGCAGGTTCTGAACTTTTATCCAACTCCGCAGCACAGGCATTAATTACAGCAGCCAGCTCCCTTTCAGGAGCGGCAGGGACATTGTCTGAAGTGACCGGAGTAAATGAAAGTATGGTTGGAGACTATTTCTTCTCACCAGTCAAGCTAAACAGAGAGGAAGTCTATCCTGTTGAAAACTACGGATCAAACGTTGCACCATTCTATATTGTCCTTTCAATGTGGGTAGGTGCAGTAATTACCTGCGTTATGATCAGACCGGGAAACAGTTCCGGAACAAAATACTCCCCGTTGGAGATGTATTTCGGAAAACAGTCACTATTCGTGATAATGAGCATACTGCAGTGTATAGTCACACTTACCGGAATATACCTGCTTGGAATTAAAGTGGACAATCCTGCACTCTTCGTATTTTCATGCGTGCTGGTGTCAACAGCATTTATGCTATTGATATACTCCCTAGTATCTTCATTGGGTCAGATCGGAAAGGGAATAGGAGTAATCCTTCTGGTGCTTCAGATATCCGGTACAGGAGGAATTTATCCTATTGAAATTATGGATCCGTTTTTCAAAGTCCTCTACCCGTACCTGCCTATGACCTATGCCATAAACATTATAAGGGAATCACTTCTTGGAGTGGTCTGGGCAAATTACCTTCCAGCATTGATAATACTTGCTGCAATGATTATAGCAACCATCATTGTTTCAGTTATTATCAAGGAAAAGGCAGACGATAAAAGTCACTACATTGAAGAGCGTTTAGAAAAAACTGGAATATTTTAATGAAAGCCTCGGCTTTCATTCTATTTTTTTTTTGAATTACAGAAGAAGCAATGATAATCTTAATCTGAAAACGTTTATCATATAAAAAAAGTAAGAAAAAAAGATTTAAGCTTCAGCTTTTTTATCCTTTTTCTTTTTATCAACAATAACCATCTTTTCATTTTCTTCATCGACTTCCATGACAATCGGATCAGCTTCTAGCGCACCAGGATCCTTTTCAACACATTCATTGATTTTTGACTGAATTGCACCGATGTCTTCAGTATCGATTAAATCAACAATTTCCAGTTGCTGCTGGAAGCGTTCAACACCGTCAAGAGGTACGTTTTCAACGAAAGGAATAGCACCAGTTGCGCCAATGATTTTCTTTTTGTCAGGATCAGCACCGTTTTCATGAAGCGCCTTGAAGCTCTGACCTGTGATGTGGCCCTGTACTTCAGCACCTGCCAAAATCAGAAATCTGATGTTTGGATTTGATATGATGTTTGCAACAACCTTTTCGATTCCTAAGTTTTCTGTTTTACATGGTCCGGCAATTGCAGCTCCACTCAATTCGGCTTCAATGTGAGAAGCGAGAGTTGTAACAGCTACTGGACTTTCCGGGTCTCCTACAATATAGTCCCCACTTATTACTGGCCAACCATCTGCAGGAGCTTTTTTATCAGCCATCTTGATATTCCTCCATATAATTCTATAAAGATGGATATATTTTAAAATGTATTTAAAGGTTTTGTAACTTTTAATGGGTAAGAAGTATTAACCAGATTGACGAATATAGATATATGGATTTAAATACTCAGATTTTCTATTTCATAAACAATGACCTTGCAAATCCTGCATTTAATGCAGTGCTGCCTAATTTTACCCATCTTGGAGGGTTTACATTCATGGGCATTTTCATTGCGGCATTGTTAATCATCACACGTTTTGACATCTTCAGCTCAAAAAGATATTACGGTCTTGTCAAAACAATTGCAGGGGCACTGATTCTGATGGTTATGATAGTGTCCTGCCTAAAGCTGGCATTCCATGCTCCAAGGCCCTTCATGATTCTTGACCATGTGAATCTGCCGGCACCCTTTGGAGGCATGTCCATTGAAGATCCGAACTCATTTCCGTCCGGCCATTCAGCCACTAGCGCTGCTGTTGTATCAGTCATAATCCTCAGGTCAAAAGAGTATTTTAAAAAGTATAATCTGGTCAATGTAATAGCTGTTCTGTTTTTTGTGGTGATTGCATTTTCAAGAATCTATATAGGAATGCACTTCCCGCTAGATGTCTTAACCGGTTCGGTGATAGGGATGGTATGTGGTGTTTTGGCATGGAAGTTTTTAAAAGTATAATTCTGACGGTTTTCCGATGTATTCGAAATCGTCCTTGTTGTCCAGATACTTGACGCCTATGACCTTTCCGTCGGCAAATCTTGTGACAACACTCATTCCGTCATTTACATCAATTACAATGACTTTTGTATTTTCTCCGCTTTCGGCTTCTATTTTTATTATATCATCATTGCGGACAAGTTTTGGCTCTTCGAATTCCGGTCCGATGTCAGTTGAATTCCAATGCTGAGGTACTTTTATACGAATTCCTAAATCATCTAAAACTTCTTTTACATACATAATCTGATCCCCTTCATAATAGAGTAGTTAATATTAATTATCTTTGAAGTATATTTAAATATTTTGTAACTTTATGAGGGTTAAAAGTAGTAAAAAAAAGAATTCCAGAGAAATAAATTCCTAGAAAGTAATTTTAAATGCTGAACCAAGATACTTATAGTCTTCAGCAAATTTAAGGATAACATATCCTCCTCTAATCAGAGGCACGAAATCATGGCTAAAATTATTTCCTAAAAATATACATATAAATAAACTAAATTAAGTTATTTAATTAACAAAATTAACGATTGAATTCCATTTCGCGAATGGCTTCATAGACCCTTTTTGAATTGTTTTTGTCCCGGAACTTAAAGAAATCATTTACACGTTCTTTATAAATGTCTTCCATTTCGCAGCCATTGAGGACATATGATATAATGTCGTTTTTAAGCTCTTCGTGAGTGTGTGCAACAGGACCGAATCCCATTGTCTCATAATCAAAGTATCCGGACTCAACATCGAAATGATAATCATTGCCGTACTGATAATAGATGAGCGGCTTTTCGATGTATGCGAAATCGAAAAATACGCTGGAATAATCTGTAATCAAAAGTGAAGAGTGGTTGAAAATTTCGGAATAATCATCTTCAATGAATTCCACATCACTGTTTCTGTCAAACAGGTGGATGAACTTGTAGATGTTCGGATGGGGCTTGAACACCATCTTATATCCCTGGGAATTCAGGAAGTCTATAAGCTCAGTATCGTTGAGGAGATTATTGAATGCATGGAAGAATGTGGTTTTTGAGAAGTTCTCATCGCTCAGGTTTGTATAGTGCCTCCTCCATGTCGGCATTACTACTATTTCCTTTTCATCTTCCAGTTTTTCCAGCTTGTCAAACCTTGGAAAACCTAAAACCTCTATGGAATCCTTAGGATATCCATAGTCATTATCAATGAATGACTGGCGTTCCTTGTCTGAAACTGTCACAATCATGTCAAGGTTCTTGTCGTACTTGTTGAGCCATGATGATGTGTCATCTTTGGTAACTCCGTGCTGAAGGAATACTGTCTTTGACTTTACAAGACCTGAAAGGAACGGGAAATTTCCCCAGAACGGATATATTATGTTATTGTCGGGATTTGATGAAATTATCACTTCTGCAAATAGTGCATAGAGTCTGTGGCGAATGGATCTGTAGGGAATGTCAAATCCTATATCCGCAACCTTCTGGTATTCGCTGCTAGGGTTTCCAAGTCCCAAAAGTCTTCTGATTTTAAACATTTTTGAACTTGAACGGTACTTGTTTGCCATTATCTCTACATCCTGCACTTCATAGTCATGCTTTGAGATTGCAAAATACTTGTTTATATCCTTGTCGTTTGCCTCAACCGCATATTTGAAAAGCTGGAATGCATTGTCATCAGCGCGGTACGGCAGGTCCATGAAAATCCATATGTGCCGGTCCTTGTATGCAGGATAGAAGAAGAAATATAAAAATCTTAAAAGCACACCTGTTCTCCAGCCCTCCTCACGTTTTGTTAGAATTCTTCTCATTGTCCTTATCTCATTTTTGAAGATGATTGAAGTTTTTCTTGGAAGAATCATGATATGATTGTCCATGTCCTGAACAATGTATCTGTCGGAAAGCATGTACTTTGACACCTTGGAAAGCCTTGATATGTGTGAGTATTCGGGAATAAGCTTGTGATGATCTATTTTGAACTCTATTTTCATGTTCTCCTCAATCGGAATGGATACCTCAAAGTTATGGTTGAAACCGTAGTTGAAATTGAGGGAAAAATTATCCCTTTGAGGAAAGCTTATGAGAGTTACGGGCATTGTCCTTGAGTCATTTATTCTCACCTGAATGTTCGGCTCCATAGTGAAAGTTGTGAAGTATCCCATAATGTATAACCTGTCGTTTTCGATTTGGCAGATGTCTATGTTGATTTTATCCAAATCAAGCTCCTCTATGTGTGTGCACTTGTCGTTTCCAACGTCATTTTTATCTGAAAGGTATCTGACGTCATACTTTTTCAAAAGCAGGATGTGAGTTTTTAATATTCCCGGAATTGACTTCTGGAAAATGATTACATCAGTGTCTATGAATGAAAGTATCTTAATCAGTTTGGCATAAAGCACCATGACTTCCTCGCTGTTTAGAAGATGGCTGACATGCCTGATTTCAAAAATCCACTGCAGATCATACATGAGCACATGCTGGATGAATTTCGGAACTTCGGCGCGCTTTTTAAGAGCACAGTCAAGAAGCTTTAAAAAGTAGTTGTCAACCCTTGAGGTGAAATAGGACTTGTTGTTTGTTGAGTTGCCTATTAAAGATTTCTGGTTAATGTGCTTTCTGTAATAGTATGCGCAGCCGTCAAGAAATCCGATGTTTGGATTGTCCAGAAGCATCTGGTTTATCAAAAGGGGATCTTCTGAAACCCTCAAATCCTCGTTGAAACTGTAGTTTTTCAATGCTGAAAATCTGAAAAAAGATGATGCTCCCGAAAGCTGGATGTACTCCGGATTTTCATCCAGATTGATTACCTGAGTTTGATCGTATTTGTAATTTAGGGAATGACCTCCCCTTCGTGCGCCAAAGTAATAGATTGGCATGGAAACGATGTCGATTTCATCATGCTTTTTAAACAGGTTCAGTGCCTGGTTGAATGCATATTCAGTTATGAAATCATCACTGTCAAGGAAATTGACGAATTCTGCCTGTACATGACCGAGACCACGGTTTCTTGAATATGCAGGACCATGGTTTTCTGTGTTGCTTAAAACAAAAATGTTTTCAGGATATTTATTCTGATAATAATGGGCAATATCTGGCGTATGGTCATTGCTTGCATCATCGATTATGATAATCTGGATGTTTCTTTTAAAATCAAGGCTTTGGTTGATTATTGACTCAATAGCTACTGAAAGATAGTTTTCACTATTGTATGCAGTCATCACAACACAAAATTTAAACGCCAAATTTTCGCCTCCTATAACTTATATGTTAGTATTACATATTATATAAATCAATAGCATTTTGAATTATAAATGAAATAAAGAACTTTAATCGAGTTATATTGTAAAAAAAATAAAAATGGGCAAGAAAAATTATACACATTCTTAACATAATTACAAAAAAAGTACAATTTAAAAGTATTTTGTGCACTTCAAATTAAAATTGGCAAAATCATAATCTGATATCATGAGGGTAGGAAATGAAAATATTTCCTAACATCCTATCTGATACAGTTCAAAGCCATACTTCCTGATTTTTTTATCATATATGTTTCTTCCATCAAAAATTATGGACTGATTAAGTTTTTCTGAAAGATACTGCCAGTCAGGTGTTCTGAATTCCTTCCATTCGGTTATCAGAATAAGTGCATCCGCCTTTTCAACAGCATCATACCTGTTTTGCGTGAAAGTGATTTGCGAAAGACATTCATCTGGAATTGCCCTTTTGAACTCTTCGGTTGCCTGAGAATCATAGGCCTGAATTTTGGCACCTCTTTTTATCAGCTCCTCTGCAACAACCAGTGAAGTCGCCTCCCTCACATCGTCGGTTCCTGGCTTGAATGCAAGTCCCCAGATGGCAAATGTCCTGCCTGAGAGGTCTTCTCCGAATCTTTTTGTGACCTTGTCAACCAGAACAAGTTTCTGCCTTTTGTTTACAAGCTCCACATGGGAGAGTATTTCCGGTTCGTATCCGTGTGTCTGTGCTGTATTGATTAAAGCCTGCACATCCTTTGGAAAGCAGCTTCCCCCATATCCGCATCCTGCATATATGAAATGATATCCTATCCTTTTGTCAGACCCTATTCCCATCCTTACCTTTTGAACGTCAGCACCTGTGACCTCGCAAATGTTTGCTATTTCGTTCATGAATGAAATTTTGGTTGCAAGCATTGCGTTTGCAACGTATTTTGTCATCTCAGATGATTTGACATCCATCAAAACAAATCTGTCCCTGTTGATTACAAAGGGAGAGTAAAGTTCCTTTAAAGTGTCGAAGACTTCTTCCTTTTCGGCCCCAAGCACTATCCGATCTGGACTCATGCAATCTTCAATTGCCCGTCCTTCCTTTAAAAATTCGGGATTGGATGCAATTTCTATGTGCACATCTGAATTTTTCTCTTTCAGAATTTTGTTGATGTGGTCCTTTACCTTGAATCCTGTGCCTATTGGAACTGTTGACTTGATGACAACAAGTGAATCCTTTGTGATGTTGTTTGCAATGTCTGAAGCTGCTGAAAAGATATATTCCAAATTTGCGCTTCCATCTTCAGCCATAGGAGTTCCGACAGCTATAAAAACAATGTCAGTATTGTCGAGAGCTTCCTGGATATCTGTTGTGAAAATCAGATCTCCCTTTTCCTGGCCGTTTATGACCATTGTGCCCAGATGGGGTTCGAAAATTGGAAGGATTCCCTTTTTAAGTCCTTCGATTTTTGCCTCGTCAATGTCTACGCAGTACACTCTGTTTCCCATTTTGGAAAAGCATGCGCCTGTTACAAGTCCAACATAACCTGTTCCGATAACAGTAATATTCATAATAATCACAAAATAATTTAATAATACTTAATATTAGGTTTTGAAGATATTTAAAGGTATTAAATTTTACAGAGAAAAAAGATTAAATATTATAAGATAGCTGCAAAAAGTTTTGATTTAACATTTTATAAGATTTTATTAAATTCTTTTTTAAAATTTAAAGCAATATTGCAAAATAAAAACAGTATTAAATAAAATAAATGAAAAAAATAAGTTAAGATAATTTAGTCATTTGCTAAATTATCAAAGTATCCTTGAATAAATACAACAGGTGTTCCCTTATCTCCGGAACCGCTTGTCAAATCGCATAATGATCCGATTAAATCAGTTAATCTTCTTGGAGTGGTTCCTTCGGTAATCATCTGACCGGTCAGATCCTTGTCCTTGTTTTTGATTTCATCCTTGATTGCCTCTTTAAGCTCATCGCCTTTCAAATCGGCAAACTTGTTGTCTGAAACGTATTTCAGTTTGATTTCATTAGGTGTTCCGACAAGTCCGTCAGTGTGTGCAGGTGAAACCACAGGGTCTGCAAGCTCCCAGATTTTTCCAACAGGATCCTTGAATGCGCCGTCACCGTAAACCATTACTTCAATCTGTTTTCCTGTGATGTCAATAAGCCTTTTTTGAACTTCACGAACAAGTTTGTCTCCTGTTTTCGGGAAGAGTTTCAATTTCTCTTCGGTTGCCTTGTTTGAACCTAAAAGTCCGTAGTCAGGATTGTATCCTGAATCGCCAACAGGTTCGGCCAATACCTGATGCATTCCGTAGACGTTTGCGCCCAAATCCTTTAAAAGCTTTGTGGACTTTTCTCTTGTGTGGATGTCACAGGTGAGGACATCATTTGTGTAATCAAGAATTGTTTTGATGTCATTTGAAAATACAAATTCCACTTCACAGTCTTCGCTTTCAATCAGTTCACGGTAGAATTCGACCATGTTGATTCCGGTGAACGGATGAATCCATGAGCCGAAGGTTTCCTTATATTCCTCTTCTGAAATCACGCTTGCAAGATTGAACTCGCTTTCATCAAGTATTCTTTCATCAAGAATTCCGTTTCCAACCTCATCTGACGGAAAAGAAGTTAAAAGAGTAATCTTATCCATTCCTCTTGCAATACCTTTAAGCACAATGGAGAATCTGTTTCTGCTTAAAATCGGATTTACAACTCCGATGCTTTTGGACGGGAACTTGTTCTGCAAGTCTTCAGCCACATCATCAACGGTTACATAGTTACCTTCTGAAATTCCGACAACAGCTTCAGTTATTGCGACAACGTCCTTGTCTTTAAATTCAAATCCTTCAGCTTCCTTTGCAGCCATCAGGGAATCAACCACAATAGTTGCCAAATCATCATTTTCCTTAATAATTGGTGTTCTTATACCACGCACAACTGTGCCAACACATCTCATATTCGATACTCCTCAAATAAAAATGAAAATCTTTTTGAATAATCTTCAAAAAAACCTATTATCTTTATATTTTTCAACATATATAAAAGTTAAGATTAACATACATCCTTAAAAATTCTGTCGGAAAACTCATTGCCAGCAGTCCACCTCACCTTCCGCTAATCCAACTGTTTTTGCCTTGAATTCAGGATTCTTTCCCTCTTTTTTCTGACGTTCATAATCCTTCAGACAGTCAAGGGCAAATTTACCTAAAAGCACACATACAGGAAGGTTAATGAGAGTCATTCCTCCCATAGTGATGTCCGCCATTGCCCATGCGGCATCCATAGGTATGATAGCACCTACAAAAACGATTACTGTTGCGCAAATGTAGAATATGTTCATGAACCTTTTTGAAGGTTTTCTCTTTCGGTTCAAATAAATCAGCGCATTGTCAACATAATAGAGATTTCCGATAAGTGTTGTGAATGCAAAAAGAACCATTGCAACAGTGATGAATATCGGACCGATTGAGCCGAAAACGCTTGCGATTGCATTCTGCACATATGGAGCTCCTGAAACTGAAACGTCCCTTACAACGCCTGTTGAAAGACACATTAATGCTGTTGCAGTACACAAAAGCAAAGTGTCAATATATACTGACAGTGTCTGTACAAGCCCCTGTTTTGCAGGGTGTGTTACGTTTGCTGATGCTGATGCGTTAGGTGCTGAACCTACACCCGCCTCATTTGAAAATAGCCCCCTCTTGATTCCTAAAACCAGACATGATCCTACACCTGCTCCAAGGATTGCCTGGAAATTGAATGCATCCTGGAATATTAGGACAAACATTCCAGGTATGTTCTGGAAGTTTACAAGAATTACAATAAGAGCCACGATCACATAGGATATTCCCATAAACGGAACGACAGTACCTGTAATTTTAACTATTCTTTTGCCCCCTCCAAGCAGGCAGTATCCTGTGAGAATTGCAAGAATTGCGCCTATGATAACCGGTGTTGTGGCATTATAGAATGAATAATCCATGAATGTTGACTGGAGGTTGTATGAACACAAAAGGTTGAACCCTACAGCATATGTGGCAATCAGGAATATTGAAAATAATGCGGCAAGCTTCGGCATGTTCAGACCCTGCTCGATATAATGAGCCGGACCTCCAAAGAAATTGCCATCGGAGTCCTTTCTTTTATAAATCTGGGCAAGAGTACTTTCAATGAATGCTGATGAAGCCCCTATTATACACAAAAGCCACATCCAGAAGCATGCTCCAGGTCCACCGATACACAATGCAGTTGACACACCGATTATGTTTCCTGTTCCAACCCGTGAAGCGGTTGATACAAGCATAGCCTGAAGCGATGATACCGAATCGTCATCTGAAGGCTCCAAAAGAAGTCGTACTGATTCCGGAAAAAGTCTGATTTGCACTCCCCTGGTTCGGGCAGTGAAATACAACCCCGCCACCACCATGACTATGATTAAAATAGGAAAGTACATGACATCGTCAATCTGATTTAAAATATTAACTATATCCAACATAATTCTACCTTTAAAATTAATTGTTCATTTATAAGCAGTATTATCAATATTTTTTGAAAAATGTTTAATTTCACAGATTTAAAGTATAAAAATTAATTAAAATGAACACATAGAATAAATATTTGTCATTCATAGTATAATAATGTATAGAAAATGTTTAAAAAAAAAAGAGTAAAAAAATATTGCCCAAAAAGCAATACTTATTGAATATATTTTGCCAGATCATCAGCTTTATCGGTTTGCTCCCATGGAAGTGAATCAATTCCGAAGTGGCCGTATTTGGCAGTCTGTTTGTAACGTGTGTCCCTTAACTTTAAGGTTTCTATTATTCCGTCAGGAGTCAGCTTGAAGTTTTCACGTACAATCTCTTCAAAAGACTTATCACCTATATCAGCACCGGTTCCGAAGGTATCTACCATAACGGAAGTAGGTTCAGCCACACCGATAGCATATGACAGCTGTATTTCACATTTTTCAGCAAGCCCGCTTGCAACTATGTTTTTAGCAATGTATCTTGCCATATAACATGCACTTCTGTCCACTTTGGTGCAGTCTTTTCCGGAAAATGCTCCGCCACCGTGCCTTGCATATCCACCATAGGTATCAACGATGATTTTACGTCCGGTAAGACCAGCGTCCCCATGAGGTCCTCCGATTTCGAATTTGCCAGTTGGGTTGATGTGCTCTTTGGTGTTTTCTGTCATCAGTCCTTCGGGAATGACGGCCTTGAAGAGTTTTTCTCTGATGTCTTCTTTCAGTTTTTCCTGATTGTCTGAAACGCTTTCATCATGCTGGGTTGACAGTACGACTGCATCGAGTGAAAGGACATTTCCATCCTCATCATAATTGACTGATACCTGCGCTTTTCCATCAGGTCTGAGATATGGGATTTCTCCAGATTCCCTAAGTTCAGTCAATTTGTTTGTGAGTTTTCTTGCAAGGTCAATTGGAAACGGCATAAGTGATTCGGTTTCATTGGTTGCAAAACCGAACATCATACCCTGATCTCCTGCTCCGGTTTCCTCATCTCCCCTGTCAACACCTTGGTTGATGTCCTGGGATTGTGCATGGAGCCTGTTTACCACTTCACATTTGTGACCGTCGAATTTCAGGTCAGGGTTATCATATCCAATTTCAATGATTGTGTCCCTTATGATTTTTTCAATGTCATCATCTTCCAAAACAGCATCAGATGTGATTTCCCCAAATACCATACAGAAATCAGTTGTCACACAGGTTTCGCATGCAACGTGTGAATTTGGATCCTGTTCCATGTAAGCGTCCAATATTGCATCTGAAATGATGTCTGCAACTTTGTCAGGGTGTCCCTGGGTTACTGACTCAGATGTAAATGTTCTATAAACTTCACTCATTTTTTCACCAAAATATGTTTAACTGAATGTATTTATGTAAATCATTTAATAAAAGAATTTCGGAAATGATTTAAATGTTATAACTTTTTTGCCCAATAGAAAAAAAAATAATATCTGAATGGAAATTAAATCAGACATTCGCTAGACTGTCAGCCTGTCTATTGTCCTGACAAGGTCCCGTGCGGTGAGGGTCTTGTTGTATTGCGTGTCGCTTTGGGCGGTTTCAAAAAGAATTGTGTTGTGATTTTTTTGGGAAATCGGTATTGTCACCCATTCCGGCGAAGTTCCTCCATTGATTAAAAACACAGGATAGCTTAAGTTATTCCCGATTTCTGCCGCATACTCCTTTTCAACATCTGAATTGTTGTCAAGGATTCCGACATATCTCTGGTCTTCCCAGTAGCTTTCCATCTCATGAACGTCAACTACAACGTACGGATCATACTTCTCGATATCCGGAAGGACATACCTGTTTGCCAGAAGCTCACCCATATGCCTGTTTGTATCGTAGTCACTGGTGTTCATTCCGCTGTCCTTGAAATTGAGCTTTATGAAGTAAACGATGAATTTTCTGTTGAGAGCGTTGTCCTTGGTGAAATTCATTATCGATTCGTTTGTTGCGTTGTGGATTCCGCTTTCAAGACTGTGAACCCCCAATATCACGATTGCAGTATCTGAAGAAGAGTTGTTTCCACATACAATTTTGTACACAGTACCGTTGGAATTGTTTCCGATAACTGTCGTAAATTCATCAAGTGCGGAGTTATTATCTTGTGTTAAAGTTGATATCACGGCAAAGACAAGAAGAAAAATTAGAATAGCAAATAAAATCTTTACAGTTTTATTCATCGTATGTAATGTATATCGGCCACAGCATATAAAAGTTAAATATAACATACATGAAAAATTGACTGATTTTGAAAACCTTAAAAATTGCAGTTAATCATCATGCTGTAAACTCTTACAGAATAATAAAAAAAAGTAAAATTATTGCACATAGGAATAAGGTATGCCTCCTGTGCATGTCGGTATTATGTGAATCTTTTCGACAGTGCCGTTTTTGCCGTTGACTTTTTCAATTGAGTAGGGTTCAACTACAGGATTGTTCAAAACATCCATAATACCTTTGAGTGTATCTGACATATTCATATTACGAAACCTCCAATAATTTTTTCATAAAAGTTATTTCATAGTCTGTAAAACCTTATTTAAAATATTTCCGACTGCAAGTGCTTGCTTGCATAATACTGCTCACTTATTGAGTTTTATTTTGAAAAATAATCTCAAAAAGTTATTTTCAAATATCCAATCGACAAAAACATTCATTAATGTTGAAGTCAATAACTATTGATTAAATAAATATTACAACTATGAGTAAATTTAAAATGAAAATTACAGTTGCAGGAGTAGGATATGTGGGGCTTTCCCTTGCTGTTCTGCTCGCTCAAAACCATGAAGTTACAGCAATTACAACAACCCCGTCAAAAGCGAAAATGCTGAATGAATTCATAAGCCCTATCCAGGATGATGAGATAGAAAGATTTTTTAAAGAAGCAAGAGACGGCGAAAGAAAACTGAACCTTCACACAACAACAGATAAGGAATCTGCATACAGGAGTGGCGAGCTTGTAATCATTGCCACACCGACAAACTACGATGATGTCAACCATTTCTTTGACACATCAGCGGTTGAGGATGCAATCGAGTGGACACTTAAGGTCAATCCGGATGTCCTTATGGTCATAAAATCAACAATACCTGTGGGATATACCGAATCCGTGCGGGAAAAGTACGGAATTAAAAATATAATATTCAGCCCGGAGTTCCTTCGTGAATCAAAGGCGCTTTACGACAATCTCCATCCAAGCAGGATTGTTGTGGGATGCGATGATGACCAGAAAGCTGAAGGGCAGATGTTTGCAGACCTTCTTCTCGAAGGTGCAAGACTGGAGGAGAAAAGAGCGGGTTTAGCCGAACAGGACATTCCGATTTTACTTGCGCATTTAACAGAAGCGGAAGCAATAAAGCTTTTTGCAAATACATATCTTGCAGTGAGGGTGAGCTACTTCAACGAGCTTGACACCTATGCCCAGACCAAAGGCCTTGACACACAGATGATTATTGACGGAGTGTGCATGGATCCTCGCATAGGCAGGCACTACAACAACCCGTCATTCGGATACGGAGGATACTGTCTTCCAAAGGATACAAAACAGCTGCTTGCAAACTACAAGGATGTGCCACAGACCATGATAAAGGCCGTTGTCGACTCCAATTCCGTTAGAAAGGAATTCATTGCAGATGAAATCATTGCCAGAGAACCTAAAACAGTTGGTGTTTACCGCCTTACCATGAAAAGCAGCAGCGACAATTTCCGTGCCTCTGCAATACAGGATGTCATGAAACGCATTAAAGCGGAAGGAATTCCAATAATCATATATGAGCCTACACTTGATGACGGAAGCGAATTTTTCAAATCTGAAGTTGTAAATGACATTGACCGCTTTAAAAGTGAAAGTGATGTGATTCTGGCAAACCGTTTTGATTCAGACATCCTTGGAGATGTTTCAGATAAAGTTTATACCAGAGATCTTTTCAGAAGAGACTGATTTTTTAAAAAAAAAAGTGTTTTTGAAGCACTTCTATTTTTCTTTTTTTATTTTGCAAATTCGCCAAAAAATTCAACAGGCATTTACTTCAAAAAACACCCAATTATTTAACTACATTTTAGTTTAAATATAAAAATAATTTATTCATAAAGTGAGTTAATGATAGCAATATGCTGAAAAAGAGTAAAATGTAAAAGAAATGTATATGAAAAAAAATAAAAAAAGATTTTGATTTAAATGAATGTTTTCATATAACCAATCAAATCGTTTTTAAACTCATCATCATCCAGTGCAAACTCGATTGATGATTTGAGCCATTCTCGTCGGTTTTCGATGTTGAAGACCTTACCTTCGTATTTGACGCCATAGATGTCATCAAGCTTTGAGATTGCATCTGTAAGCTGGATTTCGTCATTGAAGCCGGGTTCTGTTTCTTCAATCTTATCGAAAATGTCAGGTGTCAGGACATATCTTCCAGTTATTGCGAGGTTTGTCGGTGACTGACCTATTTCAGGCTTTTCAATGAGATTGTTGATTTTATAAATGTTTTCATCGATTTCAGTTCCGCTGACGATACCGTACTTGTTGACATGCTCGTTTGGAACTTCCCGAATTGAAATTGTTGACTTTTGATATTTGTCAAATACTTCCAGCAGTTTTTTGGTGCATAGCGGACCTTTAGTGATTGAATCACCCAATAAAACAACGAAAGGTTCTGATCCCACATGCCTTTTTGCAGACATGATCGCATCCCCCAGGCCTTTCATGTCCTTTTGCCTTACATAGCATATGTCTGCAAGGTCTGTGATTTTTCTGACTTTTTTAAGATCACGGTCCTTTCCTGCTTTCTGCAGAGTATATTCTAGTTCATATGATTTGTCAAAATAATCTTCAATTGATCTTTTGTTTCTGCCCGTTATGACAATAATGTCATCAACTCCTGACTGAAGAGCCTCTTCAATAACATAATGGATTGTCGGCTTGTCATAGACAGGCAGCATTTCTTTTGGTTGTGCTTTAGTGGCAGGTAGTAATCTTGTACCTAAACCTGCTGCCGGAATAATAGCTTTCATAATTCACCTACTTTAAATAGAATCTGTTTTTGTTTGGCATTAAGAGATTTGACCAGATGTATGTAAGGACATCCTCCATATCCGAACTGTTGAGCTCACGCTCCACACTGTCCAAATCCAATGTCTTTTCATCATTTTCGTAAATAAACAGGTCCTTGTCATAATGGGACATCTTTTCAATGTCCTCCTGCGACCATTCATGGACGGAATGGGGAATCCAGAATGAATCTTGTCTTATTAACTTTAAGGGAGCACCGCCATAGGTAGTATTTGAAGGGATGGTTTTGTTTGAAACGACCGAACCCGCTCCGATGATGGAACCCGAACCTATTCTGGAACCCTTGAAAATCATTGCATTCTGGCCGAACCATACATGGTCTCCTGCATATATGCTTCGGGCATAGTTCATTCGCTCCTTTGAATTTTTATTGTATATCGGATGGCCGTCGGAGACCCTGAAGACAACATTATATGAAATCAGGCAATCATCGCCCAAAACTATGTTTTTTGACTCTGACAAAACGAATATTGTTTTTCCGTTGAAAAAATTGTTCTTTCCTATATAGCATACATTGTCGTTGTGAAGTGATATATTGACAGAATAGTCATGGATGCTACTTGAAAGGTACAATATGGAATTGTCCAGGTTGAAATCTATTCTTGAGTTCCACAGATGGACATTTTCCTCACATATCAGGATGTTGTTTTTTCCCCTGAAATTGATTTGTGAGTTTGTAAGCTTTGGAAGTTCGCCTTGAAATTCATTGTCTTTAAGTTCAAGGAGTTCATTCGGATTTGTAATCTGCAAGTTTTTCACCTTAATTTAATTTACTTTCAGAAATTATTTAAATTTAACCTATACGGGGTATTATTAAATGGAAATGCATCCGGTTGTGTTGATGCACTATACAATTTTCTTATTCGGGAAATGTTTTTTTAAGTGGAGATTAAAATATTTTGTCCTTATCACTCCTGAAAAGGCAATATCTTTATTAACTCAAAACTAATAAAAACTCATTTAATAATGCAGTCAATCTGATTAAAATAATCCTCATCATAAAAAGTTTCAGTAATTGTATTTTCAGGAACTTCATTTATCCATTTATTTTCAATAGCAATTTTTTTAGTGGCTTTTCTTAAAAACCATTCATATTCAATATCAAGATGTCCGATATCCAATGCATAATATCCTTCTTCAGCTAAATCATAAGATAGAACTGTTGCAGTGGGGCCAAGAGCTATTAAAAATAATATCCCAGGGTTTCTGACAATCTGTTAACACGTTTAATAAAATCCACTCGGGAACACTTTCACCATCACTGTGAACACCACAGACAACATCAAGATCATCAAAAGCAATATGATGGTATAATGTCTCACATGCATCATCCATGAAATAATCATCAGGATCTAAAAACATTACAAATTCTTTTGTTGCATGGGTCAGACCCACATTTCGAGGTTTTCCTGCATAACCACTATTTTCATCTAAAAAAAATGCCTTTACATTTTCATATTTATCAGCATATTCTTTAATGATTTCCGGACAACTATCAGTTGAATTATCATCAATGAAAATAATTTCCAAATTTTCAAAACCGATTGTTTGAGTTAATAAAGAATTAAAAGCTCTTTTAATATACTTTTCAACATTAT
>NZ_CAMHFP010000010.1 GCF_946184425.1 uncultured Methanobrevibacter sp.
AAATGACAGCTAAAGAAAATGTTGAAGGCTTCATTAAAGTTATCGATGAAAATAATGAAGAAATTAATGCTTTTATTGAATTGAACAAAGAAAATGCATTAAAACAAGCAGAAGCTATTGATGAAAAAATTGCTAACGGTGAAGAAGTTGGCGCTTTAGCTGGTTTAGTATTTGGTATTAAAGCAAACATTAATGTTGAAGACATGATTATTTCAGCGGCTTCCAAAACCCTGGAAGACTATATTGGAAGTTACAATGCAACCGTTGTAGATGAAATACTTGCAGAAGACGGAATAATCATCGGTATTTTAAATATGGATGAATTTGCAGCAGGAAGTTCAACTGAAACTTCATACTACGGACCTACCCAAAACCCTGCGGCTATGGGAAGAATTCCGGGAGGTTCCAGTGGAGGATGTGCAGCGGCTGTTGCAGCAGAAATGTGTGATATTTCAATCGGTTCAGATACTGGCGGATCTATCAGAAACCCTGCATCCCATTGTGGTGTTGTCGGATTCAAACCTACTTACGGTGCTGTTTCAAGACAAGGATTGCTTGATTTATCCATGAGTTTAGACCAAATCGGCCCATTAGCTAATGATGTAAGTGGAATAGCTTTAGCATTGAATACTATTGCAAAATATGACGAAACTGAATGCACTACATTAGACTGGGATAAACCTGACTTTACTGAAGTATTGGAAGATACATCCCTTGAAGGCATGAAAATAGCTGTATGTAAAGAATTTATTGACATTACAGATGATGAAATTAACAAAACAGTCAATAAGGCTATTGACAAACTAGTTGATGCAGGAGCAGAACTTGTTGAAGTAAGTTTCGATTACATTGACTTATGTTTACCAACATATTACTTAATTAACTATGTAGAATTCTTCTCAGCTACAAGAAAATATGACGGAAGAGACTACGGATCCAGAATAGAAGAAGTATGTGGAGAAGAAGTTTTAAGAAGAATCAAAATAGGTTCACATATTGCAGAAGCAGAATTCAGTGGTAAATACTACAAACAAGCATTGAAAGCAAGATCAGTGATTAGGGGAGAAATTACTTCAATGCTTGAAAATGTTGATTTGATTGTCGGTCCGACCGTGCCTAAACTTCCTCACGAAATAGGCACTGAATTAGAACCTATGGAGATGTATGCCTACGATATTTTAACAGTGATTGCAAACCTTGCAGGTATTCCGGCAGGAAGCATAAAAGCTGGTGAAGTGGACAGCATTCCAGTAGGATTACAAATCCAGGCCAAACCATTGGATGACCTGAAAATTATTAAAGCAATGAGTGTATTCGAAAACACTCAATAATTTCTTTTTTTTATTAATGGAATGTTACACAAAATTTTTAATTGATTTTAATTTTTTATATTTTTTTCTTTTTTATGTTCTATGAAAATTTACTAATTTTATCACTGTTTTTTCTATATAAAATCTCTCGAAAATTGCAGAAATGGATTTATAAAATTAAAAAATTATAATTTCATGCAACATCCTCATAAATTTTTTTCACTTGAAATAGACCTCTAAAATTTTATAACTTATCAGATATAACTAATAAATAAGAGGTTATTCTTATGACAAAAATCGGACTTGCTTATGTTAGTGGAGCAGTTCCAGGATTTGAAGATTTTGGAAATCTACCAACAGATATTGTTAAAGAAAATGGACTTGTTAATGGAAATAAAGCTTCAAAAGAATTGGATGCATTAATAATTCCTGGTGGAACATTAATTGAGTCTAACGATATAAACATGGATTTAAACACTGAAATAAAGAAAATGGCTCGTGACGGAAAACCTGTTATTGGAATATGCGCCGGTTTTCAATTGCTGTCAAATCAGATAGACATCGGCAGGAAATCACCTGTGCCAATAATTAAAGAAGGCCTGGGACTGATAGACGTTGATTTTTCACCGTTGATTACCAGTGACAGGGTAAAGGCCAAAGTGTATGATAACTCTTTTCTAGTTAAAAACCAGACTGAAGATGTTAACGGATTTCACACTCATACTTACGGTAAGATTGAAGGTAATGCAAAGCCATTATTCTATTCACAAGTTCAAAGAATGAATTATGGAGATACAAACAAAAAAGGTGAGTACAACATATTTTCAGGAGCATGCAACGATGACGGGAACGTTATCGGAACAATGATTCATGGAATATTAGATGAAAATCCGATTCTTGTAGAAAATCTAAAAGAACAAATAGATATACAAAACCTCGATAAAATTTACAATAGAAACAAAGAAGTGAAAAAATATCTACTAAGCGAAGTGGGAATTCACACTGACATCAAAGTACCTGAAATAAAATCAAGCACAAAACCAAAATACCTGATGATTGGAAGTAATGGATCCGATTCCGGCAAGACTTTCATACTAACCGGACTTGCAGGAGCCATCAGAAAAAGAGGATATAAGGTTGCACTTCTGAAAGTAGGTCCTGATGTTCGAGATATTATACCTGGACTATATTTAACAAAAGGAAAAATGGAAGATTTCGCATCAATAAAAATTGGACACTTGGGTTGGAAAGACATAGAATCTACAATAAAACAATTGAATAAATCAGATTATGATATCGTGTTGATTGAAGGTGTTATGAGCGTGTTTACAGGACTTTTAAATGAAAAAGTTCCATTTTCCGCAGCCGAAATTGCAATGTCATCAAAAATTCCTATGATATTAGCAACTGGAGTCAATAAGGGAGGAATAGAATCCGCAGCAGTTGACATAGTAGCTCATGCAAACATGTTGGACAAACTTGGAGTTACAGTTGAAGCGGTACTCCTCAACAAGGTATACAATGATAATATATTTGACACCGTGGTACCATATATTAGAGAAAATACAAAAGTCAAAAATGTTTTGAAACTGCCAAAACTAAAATCAGCAGATATGAGAGGATTTATTCCGGAAGTTGAAATCAGATATGAATTATTTACAAAACATGCCCTTGACTTGATTGAAGAGAACTTAAACATTGATGAAATAATCAATATGGCATGTGAAGTTGAATTTGAAAAAATATACTCATTTGATGAAATTAAAAATAAAGTGATATAATGGCTCTTAATTTAAGTCCAGAAACAGGCGTTAAACTTACAAAAAAAGACAGAGCACACGTTTTAAAAAAGATGAAACAGGGCTGGAAAGCCAATTGCATGATTCCCGATTACATATTTGATGAAAATGGAGATATTCAGATAGCTTCAGACATGAACAGACGTGTTGTTAAAATCGTGAAATTCAAAGATGATGGAATTCACTTTGAAAAAGCTCTTAAAAGTAAAACCTTAAGAATTCCCTGGCTGAAAGTGACTGAAATAAACATGTCAAAAGAAATAAGGGATGGTTTGGAAATTAAAATGAATGATGGTAGGTATGTTGCATTCAGCATCTACAATTCATACAAAGTAAAACAGATTACTGAATTCATTGCAAATTATATTGCAGATAAAAAAAAGAATATGCTAAATAAATAGCTATTCTTCCAAATATTTATTGATAACGTCTTCGCCCCTAAGTAAGACCAATCCGTTTTCTTCAGCATATTTGCGAGCATCGGCAATTGAAGTAGCCTGTCCGGTTTCACCGTCCATCATTTCACAAACTACACAAACAGGAGTAACACCGGCAAGTTCACATAAAGCAAGCCCGATTTCTGTGTGTCCTCTTCTATTTTTAACTAACCCATCAGCCCCTCTTAAAAGACATACATGACCAGGAGATCTGAATGTAGCTCCAAATTCATCGTATCTTTCTTCTTTCATCATTAAAGCCATTTCACTGATGGTCATAGCTCTGTCATGGTCTGTAACACCGGTAAAAGATTTTCTGTGGTTAGTCCATATTGAAAATGAAGACCTTTCATCATAAGGAATATCATTTGGAGCGAGTTCAGCAAGCTCTGGATATTTTTCAGTAGCTGCTTTCATAATATCAACCATGAAAGGCAATTTTATAGCATCACAATAGTCAGCATGTAGACAGTTACAAATCAGACCGCCGGCATCATTCCTCATGGTTGCAATGGATTTAGGGGTTACAAATTCAGAAGCGATAATCATATCAACTTCTCCTTCCCTATCATCATCATCAAAAACTAATACAAATTCACCATTTCTTATAGCTTCTAAAGCTTCATCTAAGTTTGTTTCTTGATTCATAGTAACACTCCTTTAGTACTAGAACCAGGGCTAAAAATAACTATTATCTTCTCTTCCATCCGGACTGTCACCGTCGGTTTTGGAATCTCACCAAATCAACACATGTTTTTGTGCTCGTGGACTTATATAAAAATCACCACCGGTGGAGAATTTCACTCCGCCCTGAGAACGTATTATCAAATATATAAATCATGTATAAAATACTTTGTGGTAAAAATCAAAATTCCAGAGAAACGATATCCCCATCTTTCAAATTTAATTCATCCCTTAACTTATTTTCTGAGATAAATTCCAGATAGTTTTCCTCATGAGTGGTTTTTGCAGGAAAAACAATTGCTCCTTTTATCTTATCTTCCAAAATAGCATCAATATATTTTACAGCTCCAAAACCTTCATCAGGTTTAATAATGTCTTCACAATCGTCCTTGATTTTATTAATTTCATCAAGATATTTTTCCGGAACAACAATGTTCAATGTTCCCGGAAATGGAATAAAACCGCAATTCTTCTTAAACTCCCTAGTATAGAATTCCTGTGATAAAAAATATGCCGCCTTTCCCAAACCTGTTGTAACTTCACCATCAATTTTCATGAAATAACCTCTAATTAAAGTAGATACAATAAAAATTCATTCAATATTATCAAACATAAAGTTAAAATAACAATACTTTCGATTAATAATAAAATTATTGACTGATATGATATCCATTGTATAATACATATTTAATTTATTTTCATGTTAATAAAGTTAAAGTAAACAAGATTTAAGAAATTTATTTTAAGTATCAAAAATATAAATAGTATTACAAATTTTTTTACAGGGTAATGGAAATGAAAATACAAACTATCTCATCAGATGTATTAATAATTGGATCTGGAGGGGCAGGTTCAAGAGCAGCTATAGAAGTTGATGAAGCTGGTCTAAAGCCTCTCATAGTTTCAAAAGGTCTTTCATTTAGATCAGGATGTACTGGAATGGCTGAAGGCGGATATAATGCTGTATTTAAAGCCGTGGACAAAGACGATTCAATAGAAGCACATATACATGACACTTTAAAAGGTGGAAGTTATTTAAACGATGAAAAACTCGTTAATATATTAGTAAAAGAATCCCCAAAAAGATTGATAGATTTAGAAAATTATGGAGCTTTATTTGACCGTCAGGAATCTGGTGAAATTGACCAAAGACCGTTTGGTGGGCAATCTTTCAGAAGAACATGTTATCAAGGAGACAGAACAGGAGCAGAATTATTAAATGCACTTAAAGAAGAAATCATTAAAAGAGATATAGAATGTATTGAAGAAGTAATGATAACATCTCTTGTATGCGAAGGCACACAAGTAATAGGTGCATGCGGATTCAATTTAAAAGATTCCAGTTTGATTTTCTTCCAGGCAAAAGCTACAATATTGGCCAGCGGAGGAGCTGGTCAATTATACCCTGTAACTTCAAACACATTCCAAAAAAATGGAGATGGATATGCTATAGCTTACAGAGCCGGAGCGAATCTGGTTGATATGGAACAAATTCAATTCCATCCTACAGGTATGGTAACACCGGAATCAAAAAAGGGAGTTCTTGTAACTGAAGCTGTAAGAGCTGAAGGAGGAAAACTCATAAACAAAGATGGGGAAAGATTCATGTCCAAATATGCTCCTGAAAAAATGGAATTGGCTACACGTGATGTGGTTGCCCGTTCAATATATCAGGAAATTATTGAAGGAAGAGGAACCGAAAACGGCGGAGTTTATCTGGACATTTCACACCTTGATGATGACTACATTGAAGAAAAACTGGAGACAATGGTACTGCAGTTTGAAAATGTAGGAGTTGACATCAAACACGAACCTATAGAAGTCGCTCCAACAGCACACCACTTCATGGGAGGATTGAAAATCAATACAGATGCATCAACATCTCTTGACAATTTATTTGGAGCAGGTGAAGTTTGTGGAGGAGTTCATGGAGCTAACCGTTTAGGAGGTAATGCTCTTGCTGATACGCAGGTATTTGGAAAAATTGCCGGTGAAAGTGCATCAAAAGTAGCTAAAGAAAGCGACTTTAAAACAAATGATGAAATGGTCAAAGAAGAAGCGTCAAGAATCGAAAACCTGATTAAAAAAGGTACAATAAAACCTCAAGAATTTAAAAATAGAATTAAAAATCTGATGTGGGAAAAAGTAGCTATTGTCAGAGAGGAAAAAACCTTGAATGAAGCCTTAAAAGAACTTCTAAAAATGCAAAAGGAATTGAAAAATCTGGATGTCGGCGAGAAAAATCAGTATAATACAGAATTGGTAACAGCTCTTGAAGTAATAAATATGGTTGAAATTTGTATTTTAACTGTAAAATCAGCAATATTGCGTAGAGAAAGCAGAGGTGCTCACTTCAGGTCTGATTATCCTGAAAGTTCAGATGAATGGAAAAAGAGTATTATCATAAATAAAAATAAAATAGAATTTGAAGCTAGATAGTAACTTCTTTTAATTCTTTCAATTCTTCAATTGCTTTTCTGGCTTTTTCATAAATTTCCTGTTCATCCAAAACAACTAATTTTTTATTTTCCATTAATATTTTACCGTCACAAATTGTAGTATCCACATTGGAACCGTTTGCGGAGTAAATGATGTTGGAACTTAAATTTGAGCTGTTAGGAACCATATTAGCCGAATTAGTGTCTATTAAAATAATATCAGCTTTTTTACCTACTTCAATAGTACCTATTTGATCTTGAAGATCTAAAGCTTCAGCACCTTTGATTGTACCCATAGCCAATGCTTCATCGGAAGATAAAACTTTAGGATCGAGTGTAGAAACCTTTTGAAGCAAACTTGCGGTTTTGAGCTCTTCAATTAAATCCAAATTATTGTTTGAAGAGGCACCATCAGTACCTATGCCTACACAAATATCATTTTCAATCAATTTAGAGATAGGAGAAATACCTGAAGCCAATTTCATATTACTGCACGGATTGTGTGAAACCTTAACATTATTTTTCTTGATAATTTCAATTTCATTATCACTTAACCATACACAATGAGCAGCAACAACATCAGGACCTAAAAATCCAATTTTATCCAAATATTCAAAAGGTCTAAGGCCTTTTTCATCCAATATATCATTAATTTCCTTTTCAGTTTCAGAAACATGAATATGTATGCCCATATTATATTCGTCTGCTAACTGACGAACCTTAATAAGCAATTCTTCTGATGCAGTATATGGTGAATGAGGTCCGAAAAATACTTTAATTCTTCCATTTGCCATTCCATTGCAATTCTCGTATAATGAAATATTTTCTTTTATTTCATTTTCTCTTCTTTCAGCATCTCCAAAATCAATCATCCCATATGATAAAACTGCTCTGATTCCCGCTTCATCCACTGCACGGGCGACATCCTCCATATAAAAATACATGTCGCTGAAGGTAGTTGTTCCTGATTTTATTAGTTCAACAGCACCTAATAATGCTCCGATATAACAATAGTCTCCATTAAGATTTGCTTCCATAGGCCATATATGATCATTCAACCAACTGTCCAAACTCAAATCATCGGCTAAACCTCTAAATAATGCCATGGATAAATGAGTATGAGTATTTACAAATCCCGGAAGTAAAATTTTTCCGTTTGCATCTATTATTTTATCTACATTATCCTCATCGATTTCATCGGAAATTTCAGAAATAATATCATTTTTTATCAAAAGAGATTGTTTTTTATTTACAAAATTATTAGGATTTAAAATTAATGCATTTTTAATCAATATAGTATTATCCATCATAATAACACCTAAAAAAATAAAAAAAGTAGTTAAAAACTTATTTATAAGTTTTTAATAGCTAATTTAATATCATCAGCTTTAATAGTTTTACGTTTTGCGATTTTAGCAACTTGAGTAGCTTCTTTAGCAACTTCACGAGCAACTTCTTCTACGTATGCAGCTAATTCAGCTTTTGCATCTTCACTTACTCTTTCTGCGCCAGCTTCTTTGATGATTCTAGCTATAGGAGCTTTTGGTATTTCAGACATATTTTTCACCTCGTAAAATTTATTAAAAACTTAAGATTAATCAATTAATCGTAAGTTAAATATACATTATAATATGACTTAATATTTAAATATTTTGCTTAAATTATAATTAATTAATAAAATAAGAATAAATAATTAAAATAAATAGAATTAATAATGATTAATAATTTATAATCTTAAAAAAAGTATTAAATAAAAAGATTTATAAAATATAATCATATAAAAAATTGGAAAGATTATGATGAAAATAAAAATTGCTGTTCCTTCCAAAGGAAGAATAAGTGAACCTTCAATTGATATCTTAGAAAAAGCAGGATTAGGATTGAAAGATAGAGAAAGTAGAAAATTAATCTCTAAAACTTTTAACAAGGATATTGATGTTTTATTTGCAAGAGCATCCGATATTCCAGAATTTGTGCAAGATGGAATAGCAGATATAGGAATTACCGGTATTGACTTAATCAAAGAAAGTGAAGCTGACGTTATTGAGTTGCTCGATTTGAAATTTGGAAAAACAAGACTTGTCTTGGCGGCTCCTGAAGATTCAAATATAAAATCAATCAAGGACATTACACCTGAAATGACATTAGCTACAGAATTTCCAACATTAACAAAGAAGTATTTAGAAAAAAATGATTTGGATTTGAAAATTGTTAAATTAAGTGGATCTACCGAAGCTGCTCCATTTATAGGTGTTGCTGATTTAATAACCGATTTGACAAGTACAGGTACAACATTAAAAATGAACCATCTGGAAATTGTTGACACATTACTCAGCAGTTCAATAGTTCTCATTGCCAATAGGCAAAGCATGGAATCAAAAAATGAACTAATTGATTCTGTAAGCACCAGTATTAAAGGTGTTCTTGAAGCTGCAAGAAAAAAATTACTGATGATGAATGTTAAAACAAAAGACTTGGATGGTGTCAAAGACGTCATGCCGTCCATGGGTGGTTTAACAATATCAGACGTATTATCAGATGAGGAAACTGTTGCAGCTCAAGCTGTTATCGACGAAGATGAGGTTTTTGATTTAGTAAATAAATTAAGGAATGCAGGTGCAAAAGATATTCTAGTTGTACCTATTGAAAGAATAATATGATTAGACAAGGTGATTAGAATTTTTAAATTGAAAAATATAATTTCCATAAAAGATTTTGATAGGCAAGACATTGACTACATTCTTGATGAAGCCACTAAAATGGAAGATATTGCCAGGTCAAGGAAAATTTCAGAAGAACTAAAAGGTAAAATCTTAGGTTTAATGTTCTTTGAACCTTCAACAAGAACAAGAATGTCATTTGAAACATCCATGAAACGTTTAAATGGAGAATGTATTGGATTTGAAAATAGTGGATCCAGTTCAGTGTCCAAAGGGGAAAGCATAGCAGATACAGCAAAAATGTTTGAAGGTTACAGCGATGCACTGGTAATCAGACATGAACTTGAGGGAGTATCCAAATTCATATCTGATATTGTTGATGTTCCTGTGATAAACGCAGGAGATGGTGCCGGCCAACACCCTACACAAACATTGCTTGACTTATATACAATAAAAAAAGAAATAGGAGAAATAGACAATTTAAAAATTGCTTTAATTGGTGATTTGAAGTTCGGACGTACAGTACATTCACTTTCAAATGCTTTATGTTTGTACGATAATGTCAAAATATACATGGTATCACCCCAAAAACTTAAAATGCCTCAGGAAGTTCTTCATGATCTGGATAAAACCAATATCGATTATGAAGAAGTCGAAAATATTGAAAGCATAATTGATGATGTTGATGTTTTATATGTAACCAGAATTCAAAAAGAGCGTTTTGGGGATATTAATGATTATCTAAAAATAAAAGGAGCATATATAATAAATAAAAAAATGCTTGAAGGCAAGGATGTCATTGTAATGCATCCATTACCAAGAATTGATGAAATAGATACTGATGTTGACGACACTGAATACAACAAATATTTCATTCAAGCATTTAATGCAGTGCCTGTAAGAATGGCAATCTTGAAGACATTAATAAAAAATAACCCTAAATAGAGAATAGGGTATCTTCAAGTAAATTTACATTACACTGCAACTTGATGATATTGGTTCTTCCTTTTCCACGACCACGTGAAACAGTGTTTGTGGAAATAATTCCCAATAATTCAAGTTCATTAATGAAATCAAAAATTCTTCTGTAGGTAACAGCATCTTTTTTGGATATCTCCTTATATTCATCATATAATTTTCCAGAGCTTATCTCTTCATCTTGTTTTGTTAAATTTAAAATTGCTTCTAAAACCCTTTGCTGTTGTAAAGGCAATGTTTGAATAATATCAGTGACTTTATTGTGTTCTATTCTGTCTTTAGCTATTCTGACATGTTCGCTGGTAACTTTTTGTGAATCATCATAAACAGCCAATTCACCAGCATTTTTAAGAAGGTCAAGAGCATATCTTGCGTCACCTTCCTCCTTAGCTGCCATAGCAGAACACAATGGAATAACATCATTTTCTAAAACGTTTTCATTAAAAGCCAATTCTGCCCTTTCAGTTAGAATATCACTTAACTGGTCTGCACCATAAGGTGGGAATACAATTTCTTTGTCATTTAAACTGCTTGTAACCCTTGACTTGATTAAATTTTTAAAGTCTAGATAGTTACTGATTGATAAAACTGAAACATTATCAGTTCTTGTTAAGGTATATAATATTCCGTCACCGTCTTTATCAAGCAATATATCGATTTCATCTAAAATAACAATTAAAATTAACTTTTTTCCAAATGCATTGGTTCTGAAGATATCCCTGAATGTATTGACAATTTCTCCTTTTGTCCATCCTCTATTAGGAACATCCCTTCCAAGTTTTTGACATAACTGAGCAATAACTTGGTACTCTGTAGTATAATCAGTACATCTGATATATTCAACTTTAACAAATACATTTTTGTTTGATGCAGCATCAATCAATTGTTCACGAGCGAATTTGGAAGCTGCAGTTTTACCTGTCCCTGTTTTACCATAAAGAGTCACATTAGAGGGTGTTACTTCATTTAAGGCATCAACCCAATACTTAGCTATTTGCCTTATCTGTTCTTCTCTGTGAACAAGCTTTTCAGGTAAAAATCTGTGATCTAAAGGTTTTTTGTCTTTAAAAATAACAACACCCTTAGTATCATCCCTTTCTATTTCATCAAAAATATTTGACATATTTACACCAGTATTAATTAATATTATGAATTTAAGTAAAAATTAGAAAAAAACTGAAAGTAGTATTTCCAGTGTTAATTTATAAAAAGTATCATAAATAAAGTTTGTTATCACAATTGTCATAATAAACTGAAAAATAAATTGGCTAAAAATTATATGGATAAATATGAATAATTATTTTAACAAAATAAAGCTTTAAAATAGTTAATATATCAAAAAATCAATTTAAATCTATTTAAAAATAAAACATGAAATAGTACAATTTCAAATATAATATAATGATTTCAAGTGTAAAAATCTCATGAAAACAAAAGATTTCAAATTGGATATGACGATATAAAGGAAAATTTTGAAAAAAAAATATTTCGAAGGATAGAGAGTGAGAGAGGTGTATTTCAAGTGAAAGATATTTCATCCAAAAATCAATTTTCGAGACATGTGTTTCAAGTGTAAAGAAAATGAAAATTTGATAATATTTTGCAAAATTCAAAAAAAATCATTAAATAAGATTAAAATTAGAAATAAAGAGCAAAATGAAAAGATAAATTTCAAGTGTTTACAGTTGAAATATACCTCTTCAGTTCTAAAATACCTTCGAAAAGTTTATACTTGAAATGCACCTCTCCCTCACTAAACAAACATATCATTCTGATTAGAAGGTTGGACATTTGGCATTAAAGAGCCAAAAGTTTTATCAATTAGGAAAATACAATGTAATTTAGCTTTAAAAACACGTTTAATTGTTTTCATAAGCTCATTTTTAGTTAATCCATCTTCATAAACAGTATCAGTTACAACAAATTGCTGTAAAATATCCTGATTGATGCTCAATTCAAAATCAACAAGATAACTGTTAAGACCAAACTGCAAATCCAATATGAAATTTCTTCTTGTTTCAGGATTTGATGCAACCATCAAATTAGCATGTTCCTGTGCAACTTGTGTAGCGCAGGCAATTATAATACAGTCCTTTCCAACAGGTTTTACAACATCCATTATGTTTTCCTTTGGAAATTCAATAATGTAGTGAAAATCGGCATTTTCATCAAATTTTTTTTCAAGCAAACATTCTTCGTCCATTAACCAGTTTCTAATGTCATCTTCAAAAGTCATATTATCATCTTAAATTTAATAATAAATTATATATTTTTTTATTATATATAATATAAAGTATGATTGAATATAATAAATTTATTTATGATATTATTTTTGCTAAAATAGGAAGTTTCAATTCATTAAACCTATTTTTATTTATTATATTCACTTTTGTATTTTCACTTGCAATTGATGTTATATTTGGTGAACTTCCAGGAAGGATTCATCCTGTTGTAATTATTGGATCAATAATAAATTTTTTTAAAAATATTTTTATAAAAATAAAAAACAAATTGTCAGGTCTTATGCTGCTTTTGAGCACATGTATTGTTTCAAGTGTAATATTATATTTTATTTATTTTATTAGTAAAATCAATTCAATATTATTATTTATTGTATTTTCAATACTGCTGTCCTCTTCATTTTCAATCAATATGCTTCTTCAAACAGCAATTGATGTAAAAAATGATTTAAATGAAAGCTTAGAAAAGGCAAGAGAGTCTGTATCATATCTTGTCAGCAGAAACACTGATGAACTGACAGAAGGATTCATTGTTTCAGCAACCATTGAAAGTCTGACTGAAAACATCACTGATTCATATGTTGCACCAATTTTTTACTATTTCATATTTGTATTAGTAATAATGTTCAATCCAGTACATGAGTCATTATATTGGCTTTTGTTAATACCTGTTTTATATAGAGCCTGCAACACTCTTGATGCAATGGTTGGTTATAAAACCGATGAGTTAAAAGACATTGGTTTTTTCCCCGCAAAGGTTGATGACATTCTGAATTATATTCCTTCAAGAATTGCAGGTCTGTATGTTGTTATTTCATCGTATATATTAAAATTAGATGGAAAAAACAGTTTTAAAATAATGATGAGAGATGCCAGAAATTGTCCTAGTCCTAATTCAGGTTACACTATGGCTTCAACAGCTGGAGCTTTAAACATTAAACTAGTCAAAAAGGAAACATACATCTTAGGTGATGAAAACAAAGAAATTGAAATTGATGACATTGAAAAGGCAGTAAAATTGTCTAAATTATCAATTTCATTATTTACGTTAACAGTTTTAGTATTATTAATAATATTTAAAGTGATATTATGAAAATTGCAATTATTTCAGTTTCGGATAAAGGTTATGAATTATCATCTGTCTTAAAAGATAAGTTGGATGCGGATTCCACAATAATAAAAACAGATTTATATCATAAAAATGTCAAAAATCATTTTCCAGTATTGTTTTATGAATATGATGCTATAATTGCAGTCATGGCATCAGGAATACTGATAAGATCAATTGCTCCTCTTATTGAATCAAAAATATCTGATCCTGCTGTTTTAAATATTGATGATAATGGAAACTTTGTAATTTCAACATTATCAGGACATTTGGGTGGAGCAAATGATTTGACAAAAAAAATTGCTGAATTAATAGATGCAACACCTGTAATCACAACATCAACTGATGTCAACAAAAAACTGGGCATTGATGTGATTGCACGTGATCTTTACCTGGGCATAGATGATACTAAAGAAATCCTGTTTTTCAACAAATCCATTCTGGAAGGAAAACAGATTACATTTTTATTGAATCCAAATAAAAATTTTGATTATTTATATGATTATTTGAATAAAAATCCCTTTGAAATTGATGTTTGCATTAGTCATTCTAAAAAAATCAATACAGATGAAATACATGTCTTGTTGGAAAATCATAAGTTAATTTTAAAGGAACGCAAGATTGTTATAGGATTGGGCTGTAAACGTGGAAAGTCATGTAATGACCTTTATAATGGATTAAAAAAATCTATAGATGATTTAAATATCCATATTTCAAGAATTAACTGCTTATCTTCTGCTGAAATTAAAAAAGATGAACTGGGAATGTTGAAATTATCTGAAAATTTAAATATCCCCATTAATTTTGTTGAATTGGAAAAATTGAAATTATTTGAGTCTAATGATATACAAAAATCAGAATTTGTCAGGTCAAAATTCGGAATTTATGGCGTTTGTGAACCATCAGCACTGATAACAGCAGGTTATGATTCAAAATTAGTGTATAAAAAAACATCTTATGATGGTGTTACTATATCTATTGCCATATCAAAAGTTTAATAAATAAAGAAAGGTAAATTAGATTGATTCTAATTTAGATAAAACTTCCCAAATTAAAGTTCTAGCATGAACAGGGATATTAGGATCATTACTAATTTCATCCAATTTTCCTAAAACAGTACTAATCCTTACAGATTGGTCCTGTTCTTCATCTTTTAAAAGTGTATTAGATTCACTTGCTGCCTCTCTAATGTTACGTGGCACAGTGTTATTTTCAGTGATATACTCCAAAATCTCTGATACCTCATCAATAGTTTGATTGCTCATAATTACTCCTCCAAAAATATTATTAAAAATAAGTAAAATATGTATTAAATATTATATATTTTATCATGCCTTTAAATAGTTTTTGGTAATTATTAAATATTTGATTTGATAGTAAACTTTATATTAAATTAAAATGAATTATTATACATGTCAGATATAAGCAAAACAACTATAAATCTACCCGTTGATTTAAAAAAAGAATTGAAAAAAATTGCAATTGATGAAGATACTTCATTATCCGGTTTAATCCTTAAAATGATTGAAGAAGGTATGAACAGTAGAAATAAATCAAATGCTTTTTCAGATGAAGATTAAATTTTATCTTCAACTGAATTCAATATATAAGTTACAAACTGAGTTTTAGCAGTTTCTTCAACAAAAACTGCAAGTAATTCAGCTTCTTTTAAGTTTTCACCAACGCAAATCACACCATGTTTTTTAAGGATTAAAACATCCTCATTACCAATACCTTCACTTGCATTCTTAGCTAATTCATCACTTCCCGGTTTTTCATATTCTATTTCAGCTAAAAATTGGGTCTTGATTTCTCCAAATCCTTCATATCTTTTGATTTTTTTAGATGAATGGGCAAATCCTGTGGCATATGGTGAATGGGTATGAACAATACCGTTGATGTCTGGTCTTTTTTTATATATTTCTAGGTGCATATTCACTTCAGAGGAAGGTTTGCCTTTAGTCAGCACGTTTCCATTCAAATCGACAAGGACAATGTCCTCCTCATTTAGATTTGACAATGACTTTAATGTAGGTGTGATGGCTATCATATCACCGTTTTCTCCTTTAAATCTTGCGCTTATATTTCCGGCTTTTCCTGATACTAAGCCTTTGTCATAAATCTCATTTGAAATATCAATTATTTCTCCAATATTTTTTTTCATCAAATAACCTCTTATAAAAATTTGAAATGTTTATATTTTCCCTTATGAAGTACAGGAACTTCAGCAGGGGTTGGATTAATGTTATAAATTTTCTGGAACTCAGTCTGAGTCTGAAAAGTACCTGAATTTATTAAATGTACTCCTTTATATCTTCTGTAACTGTTAATGTGAATGTGTCCTGTATGGAAAACATCAGGAACTTCATCAATAACCAAATAATCCTCAAGTTCTGAAGCAAGAGGTGTTCTTTCACCATAAATTGGTGCTAAATGTCTTTTCTGCAATAATTCTTCCATTATATTATCACTTTTTTCATATTCAAAGTCCTTGACAGCCATTACCAGGTCGTCAAAACTACGTCCGTGATAAATAAGTACATTAATTCCATCCAGGGAAACTACACCCGGATTTGAGATAAATTCAACATTGTCCAGTTCATATAATGCCTTTGCATATTCTTCAGGCACAGCAGGCTGAGGTTCAGCAACTCTTGATGCATCGTGGTTTCCAGGTGCAATGATAATTTTGATATCGCTTCTGATATTTCCTAAAAATCTTGCCGCTTCGTTATATTGTTCGGTAATATCCTTGATTGCAAGCTCTTTTTCCTGGTTTGGATATACACCAATTCCGTCTACAATATCCCCACCGATAATAAGATACTTGACATCTTCAGCAACTCTTCTTTGTTCTTCTGTACCGAAATCACAGTTTATCCAATCAATAAATCTTGAAAATGCATCTTCAAGGAAAGTAAGACTTCCAATGTGAACGTCAGACAGGAATACAATTCCAAAATCCATTTCCTTATCGGGCACTCTTAAAATTCCAGGATTGATAATTTGCTGACCAAAAGCAAAGGAATTGTCATCACTCTTATTTGCAATGACGCCTATTACTTCGTCTCTTACAAGTTTTTCAGCTTCTGCAAAGAGTTCTTCATTGTTATTTGAGAATAAAACGGAAATGTTTCCTGTGTCATCTTCAAATTCAACAATTTTATGGCCGTTTTTACTTGATCTGATTTCCTTGACCATTAAAATCATGCTCAGGCTATCCTGGGAATCGTCAATGTCGGCCACTTTAATTGGATTTCTTAGTTCAGGCCTTTTGGATAGAATGTTGTATAACTTTTCATATCTGCTTTGGAAGTATGAAATGAGGTTTTCAATTTCTCCGCTTGTGTATGATTTTTTACTTGTGTCCTGTATAATTTTAAAATCATATTCAACATTGGTCTTTTCAAGATTCCTCTTGAACTGTATTTTTTCATCCTTTACAGTTTCGGAAGCTTCTAAAATAATTTCATTCACATGCTTTTCCTTGACGTCACTGTCTTTTTTCATATTGTCTATTGAAATATTTTTTTCTTCCTGTTTTGGTTCAGGATTTGGTTTTGGTATTGTTTGTGTTTTTGGTTTTTGATTTGTTTTTTCTTTGACCGGCTGGCTTTCATGTGATGTTTCTTTAACTTCGCCAGTCAATGTTTTTTGAGTGTCATGTTCATCTATTGATTTGTTCCCTGTTATTTCATCAACTATTTCACCGCTCACTGATACTAAATCTTTGGATGTAAATTTATCGCTTTTTAATTTAACTATCAGTGAAGATGCAAAATCAGTAGGATTTTCTGCATTGATAACTTTATCATAAGCTTCAGGTGATAGGTTGATTCCTTTTTTTGCAAATTTTAATAGAATTTTATTAGTTGACATATTAATTAAAATTTTTATTTTCTATATTAATAAACTTTGAGAATTTCAGATGGAAAACTTTACATTTTTTCGTTATATTTATTATATATTAAAAATAGATTTTACATTATTATAATATACTTGTTATTCAATAAGTTTTTAATGATTGTGATAAAATGGCAAATAAGGTACTTAGAATAATTTTAATTATTGTAATATTTATCATATTCTTTGAAATTGGGCTGGTCAGTTCATATACAATCGTTACTTCTGAAGCTCCAAACGTTCAGGGACTGATAGATATGCAGATTTCAAAAATTACCGGAATTTTCAATCCGCAAAAAGTAAACGACATGTTGATTAAAGATCCGACTCCTGTTAACATTACAAATAAAAAGGATGTTGCCCTAAAAATGGAATCCCTATCGCAGGTTGATGGTGTAAACGTTGATTCTATGAATGTTTCAACCTATGATAATCCGGATAAGAATAATTTCACAGTTACTATTGAGGCATTAGGATATGCATCTCCTAACTCAACTTCCGGACAGATTGTTATCAGTAAGGTTCCGTCCTATAAGATTATAGCAAAAGGAAATGCTACATATAAGGACACAGGACTTGTAGTTAATGAAAAGTCCCTTGTTATAAATTCAGTTTTAAAACTGCATAATGTTAACACTGAAAACACTGCTTACACAAATTACAGCAGCAATAATGGAAATTTTAATACAAGTTATACAAGCTATAATTAACTGATACTATGATTAATGTAATTGGAATTGGTCAAAATAGAGATAACATGACTTTAGGAGCTATTAAAGCTATTGAAGAGTCTGATGTAATAATTGGCTATAAAAAATACATCAACCAGATTGAAGATTTGATATCCGAAAAGGAGGTTATCAAAAAAGGAATGGGTGATGAGATAGCCAGAGCTGAATTTGCCATACAAAGAAGTTTAGAGGGCCAGACAGTTTCATTGATTAGTTCCGGAGATCCTGGTGTTTTTGGAATGGCTAATGTATTGTATCAAATTGTAAGCAAATATGAAAATGTTGAAATCAAGGTTTATCCCGGCGTGTCCGCACTTAATTACGCGTCCAGTCATTTAGGTGCTCCCTTGCATGATTTTGCAGCAATCAGCTTAAGCAATATTTTAACACCCATGTCTGAAATTGAAAAGAAGTTAAGATATGCGCTTGAAGCCAATATGATAGTTGCAATATACAATCCCATAAGCAAAACACGAAAGGAACCATTTAGAAGATTTAAACAAAGTGTTTTAGATATTAAAGGAGAAGATGCTTTAGTCGGTATTGTGGACAGTACCTATGAGCCTCCAAAAGCTACAATCGTTAAAATCAAAGATTTAACTGAAGACATTGTCAATATGTCATGTACTTTAATTGTCGGAAACGATATTACTTATGAGCAGGATGGAAAGCTTATAACACCAAGAGGTTATGTTATAAGGTCTAAGATTCATCCGCTATCACAGAATCATTATGAAAAATTTATCAAAGGCGAAATCCCACACGGTCCCAATAGGGAATGTGAGTATTATCCGTGCCACTATGACGGCCAGTACTGTGATTTCTGCTACTGTCCGTTTTATCCATGTGGAGATTCCGCAACTGGTGGAGAATGGATTAAAGGTAAAGGGGTTTGGAACTGTACAAACTGCCACTGGCTCCATAAAAAGGAAGCCGTTGAATGTTTAAGAGAACCTTTAGAAAATATCATTGAAGATGTTGAAGATTTGAAATCCAAAAAGAAAACATTATTGAAACTTAGAAAGGCATGCCTATTGCATGTCAATCCAAATGACTTATGAGGTAATTTAATTGTCAATCAAAAATCTTTTAATAGAAATGAAGAATATGTCGGAACTGATGGTTGATTTGGCATATTCCGCAGTACTGTTCAACAGCAAGACAGCTGCTGAAGAAGTGCTTACATTAGAAAATGAAGTTAATGCAATGAATTATGAAATCAAAAAGGAATCATTAGTTGCAGCACGTTCATATGAGGATGCTGAGAAATTAACAGCATTGCTTGAAATTGCCGAAGCTACAGAAAGTATGGCAAACGCTGCAAAAGATTTAGCTGATTTGGTAATAACTGGTTTTAAACCTCATCCAGTATTTAAAATGGTAATGGAAGAATCAGACAAAAGTATTGTGAGAGTTACAATTGATAATTCATCAGAACTTGCTAACAATACTTTAGGAGATTTATTATTAGTTAATCGTACTGGAATGAGAGTAATTGCAATCAGAAGAGGTTCATCATGGATTTATGGACCTGATAAGCATACCATGCTTTTACCGGACGATACATTAATTTTAAAAGGAACAGATGAAGGTGCAGATTTGCTTGAAAAACTTGCAGCGGGAAGCTGTTCTTTAGATGATATTCCAGAAGAATTAGAAGACGAAGACTAGGTTGTGTGAAATATGATTAAGGGTAGTGATACATGTGAAAGACAGACAGAAGAAGATTCGCAGTTCACTATCTGCTCAGGCGTTATCTGATTTTTACGCTGAACACGACTATATCATAAAAGAAGGTTTAATAGCTCTTTTGATTTGTGCCATTGGGGATTTGGTGGCTGGTGTCATACTGGGTAAGATGACATTTTTCCTCGAAACATTTCCGGGATTACTTGTAATGATTCCCGGCGCTATTGGAATGAGGGGAAATATTTTCGGATCATTTGCATCCAGACTGTCTACCAACCTGCACATTGGTATAATATCTCCCAAATTTGAAATGTCAGAGCAATTAAATCATAATATATTTGCCTCATTTGTTTTGACATTGGTTTTATCTATATTTTTAGGCATTGTAGCTAATCTGATGTGTTTGCTACTGCATTATCCTGCAATGTCACTGATAGATTTCATTTTAATTTCCGTAATTGCAGGCATCATTTCAAATATCATAATGCTTCCGATAACCATGTTCATATCATTCAAAAGCTTTGAGCATGGTTGGGATCCGGACAATATCACAAGTCCGATTATTGCAGCTTTCGGTGATTTGTTTACTTTGCCGGCAATTATTTTATCCTTATTTATATTGCAGTTTTTAGGCATTAGCTGGATTTTGAAAGATGCCGTTCTTGCAGTTATTTTCATAGTTGTTGCAGTATCATTCGTTTACTGTTACAGACTGTCTGATGAAACCAAAACAATATTATCACAGTCCTCTCCGGTACTGCTTTTATGCTCATTTTTGGGATGTTCAGCCGGAGGAATATTGAATGGTGCTGTTGAAACATTGCTTACAAATCCAAGTCTGCTCACATTAATACCGCTATTTTCAGGTGAATGTGGTAGTTTAATTAGTATTTTAGGAGCAAGACTCTCATCCGGTCTTCACTCAGGTCTTGTAGAACCCTTGTCCAGACCGGAAGGAGAAGCTCTGCACAATTTCGGAATCTGCTTTATTTTAGCTATTGTAATATTCCCTTTTATCGCAATACTTGCTGAGACATCATCCATAATATTTGGCGTTGCAGGTGTCGGATTCGATAAGATAATTCCAATTTCCACATTATCAGGCCTTATTTTGGTTACAATAATGGTATTTTTAGTTTATTACATCTCAACTATTTCCTATAATCATAATCTGGATCCGGATAATATTGTAATTCCGATTTCAACCAGTGTTACAGATTCAATTTCAAGTCTGATTCTGATTTCTGTATCCTTGCTTTTATTGGGGATTTTAATTTAGGTGATAATGGCTTTATTTTAATTTAGATATCGACTGATTTTACATTTTTTTTATTTATCATTTCTTTTAAGTTAATAATTATTTATTTTTTATCAATTTAATTTAAAATTTATATATATTTTAACTATAATATATATCAGTTAAAATGGTGGAGGATCATGTTTGAAAAAGTTAATGATATTTTTTATTATTTTATCATTATTTTTAACAGTTAATGTGGCTTTTGCTGATAATGAAACTGTTATTTTAAATGAAAATGATGTTTATGTAAGTGTTGATGGTAGCGATAGCGTTGGTGATGGATCTGTTGACAATCCCTATCAAACACTTAACTATTCAATTGAAAAAGCTCCAACTAATTCAAACATTTACCTGAAAAGCGGTACTTATAACTCCACAGGTTATGAAATTGTCAATAAGGCTATTTCTATTACTGGTATTGGTGATGTTACAATTGATGGACTTAATGGTAAAATTTCACAAGGATTTTTTAAAATTAGCCCAAATGCATCTTTATTTTTAAATAATATTAAATTTATTAATGGATATTGTGATTTAAATGGTGAAACTCCTTCTTCTATTATAAATCAAGGACAATTGTATATTTCTAATTCTACTTTTGATAATTTTAAAACAAGTATTGGGATAATTGAAAATGAAAGTTATACTTTTATAGATAATGTTAAAACCTCAAGATTATCTAATTCCGAATTATTTTCAGCTCCATTTAAATTTGATATACCTATACAATTTATTTATAATATTGGATGCTGTGATATCTACAATTCTTATGTTGGTCATCATACAACAATAAGAATATGACTCTAACAAATACTTATATTGAAAGATTTGTATCAAATAAAGATTATTCAAATCAAACTTCTTATGCATATTTCAACAATTCTAAAATTGACATGTTGACTTTAAATGATTGTGAGATGTTAATTTTTAATAATTCTTATATTGATTGTTATTTTGAAAACAAACAAAAACCAGTATATGAAAAAGTCTTTAGTTACCTTAAAAGTGAACGGTAAACTCTACAAAGCATATACCAATGCTAAAGGTAAAGCTATATTTAAAATAACCAACTTGAATAAGGTTGGAAGGTTTAATGCTTTAGTTAAATTTGCAGGTAATAAAAACTTCAGGTTATTAGGTAAATTTGTAAGAATAAATGTTGTAAGATAGAGATTTTTAAAATCTCTATTCTATTTTTTTTAATCTAATACCACGCCCTTAAAATAAATTCGCAATCGTTTGTTCGGAAATAGTCGTATTCCAGCTTGTTTTTGTCAAAGGTCTTTGGAACACTTACAAGCAGCGCCTTGGCTTTTTGATGGTTGAAATGAATAAACACAACAGCATTTTTGTCGTCATAGAAGTTGATTTCATCGTTTAGATAGATTTCATCACTGACTACGTTTTCCCAGGATTTGTCCTTGGCGAGTCTTGTTGTGCCGATATAGTATTTCAAATCGTATTTTTCCTTATCGTCTATTAGCAGATAGTAATCAGAAGCTCGCAGGTTTCCTTTAAAGACCTTAAAATAGTTGCAGCTATGGGATGTCTGGTCGTGATTGTGGTTGCATTTTCCCTCATTTTGAAAATCTTTGATGACATATTTCTTGTAAAAGTCGCATTTCACAAGTCTGTTGACGGAATGTATGACATTCGATTTTTCACTGTTTCCTATTTTTACACTTGAAACACTACTCTCATGTGGTATCAGTTCCATGGATGTTTTGATTTTTGAATCAAACAGAGTTCTTGTTACCAGTTTTTTGTAGTTGCCTTTAAGGGCTAAAAATTTCGTATAGGATATACTGTTTGGAATAACTTTCCCCTCTTCATTAACGATTGCAAGACCGGGGGTTCCTTTTTTCTTGACTTCCCAGTTTTCAGGGGTTCCGGGATTGTTTATCAGATTGACGACAGCTTCTTCAATAAAAGTCTGTATATGTTCGTTTTCAGTTTGCCTGACAATTTTTTGAGTGCTTATTTCACTTAATGAAAGTACAGTTCCAGCTATCAGCACTATAATGATTAGAATTATTCCAATTTCTATGGAGATGTTTCCCTTACTGTCCATCTTCACCCACCAGTCCGTATTTTTTTCTGTGAGAGCTGTCTAGAATCAGGCTGTCCCAATCGGTCGGATCAATCTTTTCTCCGTTATAATGGTCTGAAAACACTACATGGTCACTGCAGGACAATGATTCGTTATTGAGTGGAGTATGTGTCTGAATAAATACTTCAAATCCGTAGTGTGGACATTTGCCCTTTCCTTCAAGTCTGCAGAGATAACAGCTTCCGTCAGCGCTTTCATGGAAATATCCCTTATCAAGACAGTCCTTAAGCACTCCCGGATCGCCATGATGGGTGTAAGGATCATAGGGACATTTCTTGATGTATAATGGCGCTGTGGCTTCAATGTATGACTGGGGTGATTTGAGATTGTGCAAGATCATATATCCGGCTATCGCATTTTTATAATGGATTTTTTCGTCATAGGTCAAAATTCCTGAAGCTATTGTTAGCTTGGCCAGGGGCAGCGGGTCTCTTAAACCTTCAACCGATGCATTCCTTTCGATGATATCGGAGTATTTTATATTGTCCTTTTCAATGTTCAATTTCACTTTCAACAGTATTTTCCATGGGCTTGCTGTGTTTTCCACAGATATTGCCTCTGATGAAATCTTTACTCCGTATCTCTTTTCAAAATCTTTGTTCGATGTTTTCAAATGTTTGTTCAGATTCTTTTTAATTTGATTTTCACTGTTTAAAACAGGCAATCCGTTATATACCTTCTGAGTTGCATCGTTGATTGATTCACGGCCGATGTTTTCCAGGCTGCCTGAGTAGTCATCAACAATATACCTGAAATTATTATTTGATTTCAGCTCGATATTTTCGCTTTCAATGTAGTTTATACTTGTAATTATAAAAATGGCTATCAGTAACAATGATACTATTAGAACGGCCACGCTGCCTACTATTATATTTCCTTTGGAGTCGATTTTCATAATATTGAAATTTAGCATAAAAATTTAAATTTATTTTGCAAGTGTGATTTTATGATTTTGCATAATTATGTATTACTTTCTTAACAAATAGGCGAAAATAGTAATAAAAAAAATAGTTATTTATATTATTGAATAGATACTATACTTATTAGAAAATATATGGAGGATTTACATGTCAGATACTGTAAGAACATGGCGTCATATACAACAAAGATACAATCTTATAGGTTCTAAATGTACCACATGTGGAGAATTATTCTTCCCATCTCGTGTAGTTTGTCCTAATTGTAGAAGAAAAGGAAATCTTGAACCTTTCCAATTTTCAGGAAAAGGTAAAATATACACCTATTCAGTTATCAGATCTGCACCGGATAACTTTAAAAAATCAGCTCCTTATGCTGTAGCTGTAATTGAACTTGAAGAAGGTGCTAAATTAACTTCACAACTTGTAGACTGTGATGTTGATGATATTGAAATCGGTGACGATGTAGAAATGGTATTTAGAAAAATTAGAGAAGATGGAGAGGATGGAGTAATCTCCTATGGATATAAATTCAAAGTTATCAAATAATACGGCTATTATTTTAGTCAGTCATGGAAGTACCCTGCCATATGGTGAGGAAACTTTCACACAAATTAAAGAAAAATTCATTAAAAAAACAAATCTGGCAACAGAAATCGGATACATGAAGGTATCAGAGCCTACCATTGCAGGCGCAGTTGAAATATTAAAAGGTCAAGTCGATGATTTGAACAGGATAATTGCGCTTCCTGTATTCCTGGCTCCGGGCATTCACACCAACATTGACATTCCACAACTTTTGGGATTAAAGGCTTTGGAAGTTGATCCAAGATGTCCAGACGGAAATTATCCTGCTGAACATTACCTTTCAATCGCTGATGATGTTGATTTCGACGGCGAAATTCAGCTGTTGGGTCCGATTGGTCCAAGAGATGAACTCTTAGATATTATTGACAAAAGAATAAATGAAGCTTTAGCGGAATCCAAACTTGATGACAGTGCAAAAACAGGAATTTTACTTGTAACTCACGGGTCCAGACTCAATTACAACAAGGAATTCGCAACTGCATTGTATAATAAATTTGAAAAAAGATGCGATTTGCCTTCAAGTTTTGGATTTATGGAATTGTGCGGTCCAAGCATTCCGGAATCTATTAACAAACTTGTTGAGGAAAATGATTTGGAAAGGATTGTTGTTGTACCGGTCTTTATTGCTCCGGGAATGCACACAACCCATGACATTCCGCATATTTTAGGATTTTTAGAAGAGCATGAACACCCCCATTCTCATTCTCATGGGCATGACCACAGTCATGATTTGACTCCTGTTGAGTTTGACGGGGAAATATTGTATCCGGAACCTATTAAGGCGGATGACATTTTAATAGATATTCTAATTGCCATGATTAACGAAGCTTGCTAGTTTCGTTATATTTTTTTGATAAATTTTTCAATCAAGATAACTTAACTGAATTTAACTTTAATCTTAATTATAACTTAATTAACGGATGATAAAATATGTCTGATAAAAAAACAGGAATTTTGCTTTTAAGCCACGGTTCCAGATTGGACGACGGTGAAGAAGTAATTAAAGCTTATAAAGAAATGTATGCTGAAGAATTTCCAGACATGCCTGTTGAATATGGATTTATGGAAATCAGAAAACCAGGCATTCCTGAAACTATAAATAAATTAACCAGTGAAAACGATTTGGATAAAATCGTTGTAGTGCCTGTGTTTGTAGCTCATGGATTGCACACTAAAAGGGATATACCTGAATTGTTAGGTATTGAAAGCGATTTTGATGAAGAAGCGGTATCCGATCATCATCACCACCATCATGACCACGGTCACGACCATGGTCACGGTCACGGACATCATCATCACCACCATCATGACCATGATGATGAAACATTCGAATTTGATGGTGAAATCGTATTGACAGATCCGTTAGGCATTGATACACGCCTATACGAAATTATAAAAGACAGAGTTTCAGACAGTTTATAAATTCTGAAACACTTTTTAACTTTTTTTCTTAAAATTTATTTATTTTGAAATTTATACTAATATTCATGACCCTTAAAGTCTCTGATATTGGTGAAAAGGAATTGGTAAGATACATTATTTCTCATTCTAGTGATATTACTCCGGATGACACGGCCATTACATCTTTTAAAGACACTAATCTTATTTCCACCTGTGACATGCTGATTCAATCAAGGCATTTTCCGGAAAACATGACGTATTTTGACATGGGTTTTAAGGCTGTTACTGTCAATGTAAGTGACCTTGCCGCAATGGGGGCTCAACCTCTGGGATTCTTACTGTCAATTGCAATTCCGAAGGATTTTAATCTGGATTCATTTAAAGAGATAATCGACGGCGTTTTAAAGGCATGCGAATATTATTCAATTCCATTGATAGGCGGTGATACCAATGAAGCGTCTGAAATCATAATGTCTGGCACTGCTTTGGGATTTTGCGACAAGCCAATAAGAAAGGACACCTACAATATGGGAGACTTGATAGCCGTTACGGGCGATATAGGATTGGCAGCTTTAGGCTTTGAATTGAAATCTTTTGACAATGTCTATGTTAAAAGTGCCTTAAAGCCAAAGGCAAGAATTGAAGAAGGTTTGATTTTAAGGGATTTTGCAACATCAGCCACGGATATTACCGATGGACTTGCAAGCGAGTTATACGAGATTAAAAAGGATAATTTCGGTTTCATGATTTATGAAGAGATGCTAAATATTTCCGAAGAGTATAAGGCACTGGCTGAAAAACAGAATTTGGATTATCTGGACTTGATTTTACATGTCGGAGAAGATTTTGAGCTGTTGTTCACTATTTCTAAAGACAACATTGAGAAATTGCCTATTGACTTTAAAGTAATTGGTGAGGTAACGGATTCTGATGTTGTAGAGCTAACTTTGGAAAATGGATTTGTTGAAAGGGTAAAGAATAAAGGTTATGAACACTATGTTAGTGAGTAATGAGTTATACAAAAAAAGTTCCAAGACACAGAAAATCCGTTGTGAGATTTGTGCCAACTACTGTAAAATAGCTGATGGTAATGTCGGACTATGCAGACAGCATAAAAACGTTAATGGAGAGCTTTTTGACGAGTCATATGGTATCGTATCATCACTTTCACCTGATCCTATTGAAAAAAAGCCTTTAAATCATTTTTTACCCGGCACATTGACATACTCAATAGGAGGTTTTGGGTGCAACATGACATGTTTGCATTGCCAGAACTATATGATATCACAGGAATATGATAAAAATTCACAAGGAGTTAAAATAACGCCAGAAGCAATTGTGGAAAATGCAATTAATTATAATTGTGCATCAATCGCTTGGACCTATAATGAACCTACGATACACTTACCATTCTCCAAGAAAACTTCACTGCTTGCCCGCCAAAAAAACCTGAAGGTAATCTATGTAAGCAACGGATATTATTCGGGAAAATCACTTGAAGAGGTTTTGACATTTGTCGATGCATTCAACATAGACTTGAAAAGCATGTCTCAGGATTTTTATAGGAAAGTCTGCGGTGCGGATTTGGACATTGTTTTGGATAATATTCAAAGGATATATCAGGAGGGCAAACACTTGGAAATCACTAACCTGATTATAAATGATTATAACGATTCAACTGATGAGATTTCAGAATTGTGTGACTTTGTAGCAGATAAACTGGGTCCGGAAGTTCCTTTGCATTTCTCAAGGGCCTTTCCATACTATAAAATGAACGATATTTCACCGACAAATCCTGAAATTCTATTTAAAGCGAGGGATATTGCTGCTGAAAAAGGAATTGAAAATGTGTATTTGGGAAATATTTAAATGGTGAATCCACACAGTATCAAATCAATTTCACTTCGCTTTCTTGTTTTTGAAAACTCAGCTGTTACCAGCGATTTTATAAAAAAAGAAGTTTTAAGTTAGTTTTTATTCTCCAAAACTAACTCTTTCGAATTTTTCAAGTGCTTTAAGGGATTTGGTTGCATCCACACCAATTTTAGTGGTTGTACCATCACTTTCAGCTACAGGATCCAATGATGAACCGCGCACATTAGGAACAATCATTATGTCTCTGTCACCTTTTACACGTGTAGCTATTGCATATTCGACGTCCTCTGCGTCAAATACGTTAACATCAGTATCTACAACAGTACAATGTTTAAGTGAAGGGTGTGCAGATAATGCGGCCATGATGGCGTTTTTTCCGTCTCCTTCAGTTTGCTTATTGATGGAAATTACAGCATGCAGCCAGCAACATCCTCCTTCAGTCAAGACAACATTTTCCACAGTAGGAACTGCATTTTTAACAGCCTTGTATATTCTTGGCTCTTGAGGAAGACCCTGCAGTAACTTATGTTCAAATCCGGCAGGAACGATTGCATGATAGCAAGGATTATCTTTTTTGATGTGCATTTTTTCCAGATTAATTATTGGCTGGTCACGAATAATGTCGTAAGTGTCGGTTAAATCTACAAATGGACCTTCTGCAACAGTTTCAGTTACGGATATTTTACCTTCTAAAATAATGTCCGCCTGAGGTACTTCCAAATCACCGCATTTAATCAATTCCAACTCTCCGTTTTTGAATGCATTGGCAACTTCCATTTCATTGTAGTCAATAGGTATTGAAGTAGTGCTTGCAAGCAAAATTGCAGGATCCATTCCTATTGCTATTGCAATGTCCAGGTCTTTACCTGCCTTTTGAGCATTCTGGAAGTAAGTGTAAAGGTTTCTTGGAACAATTCTAATTACTAACCTTTTACTGTCCAATACCATCATCCTGTGGATTGATGCATTTTGAATTCCGGTAACCGGGTCACGTGCAAAAACAACGCCAGCGGTAATGTATGCACCACCGTCACGTTTATAATGAGTTAAAATAGGAATTTTATCCAAATCAACTTCCAGATTATCGTATTCGGAGAAGTCTGTAAAATTTTCCACTTTAATTGGTTTTTCCATAGCTTCAATAATCTTTTCGGTAATTTCAGATACTTCACAATTGATTGATTTAGCTATTTTCTCACGTGTATTGCAGATTCCAGTAATGACTGGCATATCATATCCTTTAACGTTTTTAACAATCACTGTATCTTTAGGATATTCTCTCAAAACCTTTGAAATTTCAAATTCGCATGAAAGTTCATCTGCAATTTCAATAATGTTGTTATCTTCAAGTTTCATATTATCACTATAAGTTAATTTTTTTGTCTTTTAATTTGTCTAGAAGCTGAACGATTTCCGGATTATCGATAGAAAGGATTTCACCTGCGAGAACTGCAGCATTTTTACCGTTGTTTATCCCAACGGTTGCAACAGGCACTCCTGGTGGCATGCTAACAGTTGTGAGCATATAATCGTCACCGTTTTCATTGGTACATGGAACACCGATAACAGGTCTTGCGGTAAGTCCTACGATTCCTCCGGTCACCTGTGATGTGTTGGAGCTGACTCCTATGAAAATTTTTGCATTCTTCATGCATTTGATGTAGCTTGTGAATTTTTTTGTGGATCTGATTGGACAGACAACTTTGAGGTCGTGTGAAATCTTGAGCCTGTCAAGGATGGCAGTTATTTTTTTAGCTGTTGCCATGTCAGTTTGCCTTCCAACAATTATGGCAACTTCAGCATCACTATTTTTACAGTTGATATCCTCTTCGCCAACATCATATTTATTTATTTCGAGATTTTTAATTCTTAAATAATCGTTTTGAATGAATGGTCTGTCAATTTTTTGGACAATTTCCTCATTACTTGAATAAACCTTTTGAGCATACTCTTTTCTTAAAGCAACGACTTTTTTATGTACTTTTTCATCATGAAGTCCTATAAACTGTGCAGCTAATATTGCAGCATTGTCTCCTCTGTCAATTCCAACGGTTGCAATAGGAGATGGATAAGGCATTTGAACAATAGATTCAAGCGCATCGATACCTCCAGTTTTAACTTCTACCGGAACTCCAATGACAGGTCTTGGAGTATATGCGGCTATTGAACCTGGAAGGTGCGCTGCCAAACCGGCAATTCCTATAAATACTTCAATTCCAGCATCAGTACCTTGCTGAACAATTTCACGAACTAAATTTGGTGTTCTGTGTGCTGATGCGATTTTTAAACTGTATGGTATTTCCAGTTTGTCTAAAATGTCCATACTTTTTTCCGCAATAGCAATATCAGAACCACTTCCAAGAATAATCATTATTTTTGGTGTCATTCAAAAATCCCTTCTAAAATAAATTTATATCATTTATATAATATTGACTTTTAAATATTTAAATTATCATAGATAAATTAATTCTTTTTCTTTTGGTGTCTACATCTAAAACCTTAACGTCAACAATATCTCCGACACTGACGATGTCTAAAGGGTGCTTAACATATCTGTCCGCAACTAACTGGGATATATGAACTAATCCGTCCTGATGAACTCCAATATCAACAAAAGCACCAAAATCAACTATATTTCTAACTGTTCCCTGCATTATCATTCCAATTTCTAAATCTTCCAATGTCAGCACGTTTTTTCTTAAAATTGGTTTGGGCATATCTTCACGGGGGTCACGGCCGGGCTTTTTTAGTTCCTTAATAATGTCTTTCAATGTTTCGACACCGATGTCAAGCTCCTGTGAAATCTCTTCCAGATTGACATTATCCAGTTTCAATGACTTTGAACCGATATCTTCAGCAGAATAGTTTAATTTTTTTAGTAATTTGAAAGTAGCATCGTATGACTCCGGATGAATTGTGGTATTGTCAAGAGGATATTGAGGATTGTCAATTTTTACAAATCCTGCACATTGCTCAAAGGTTTTTTTACCTAATTTTTTGACTTTCAACAGTTCTTTTCTGTTTTCAAAGCTTCCATTTTCTTCCCTGTAGCTTATGATATTTTTCGCAGTTGCATTTCCAATCCCTGATACATAATTAAGCAGACTTACCGAAGCGGTGTTCAGGTCAACTCCAACTTCATTCACCACTTTTTCAACAACACCGGTCAATGACTCTGATAACTGCTTTTGGTTCATGTCATGCTGGTATTGTCCCACGCCAATTGATTTCGGGTCTATTTTTACAAGTTCCGCCAAAGGATCCTGAAGTCTTCTTGCAATAGAAACGGCACTTCTTTCTCCTTCTGAAAAATCAGGAAATTCCTCATCCGCCAATTTTGAAGCGGAATAAACAGACGCTCCAGCCTCATTTACAATAATGTATTCAACGTCGGTTCCTTTAATAATTTCTGCAACAATCTGTTCGGATTCTCTTGAAGCTGTACCATTTCCTATGGCTATTACATTGATGTTGTATTTTTTAATTAGTTCACGAACAGTTCTGATGGATTCAGTTACTTGGTTTTGCGGTTCTGTAGGATAGATTAATGCGGTGTCCAGAACCTTTCCTGTTTCATCAATGATTGCAAGTTTGCAACCAGTTCTAAAAGCAGGGTCCCAGCCAAGAATGGTTTTTCCCACAAGGGGGCTTTCCATCAGCAGCTGATTAAGATTTTTTGCAAACACTTCAATTGACTTTTTCTCTGCCTTTTCAGTTAAAAAGTTTCTAATTTCCCGCTCAATTGCAGGAGATATCAATCGTTTATATGAGTCTTCAACGGATTTTTTTATTATTGGAGTGGTGTACTGGTTGTATTCTATCTTTTCCGGAATTTCAGACATGTTTTTTAGTATATGTCGGTTTAGATACTTGATGATTTCATCCGTTTCACAGACTATCTTTCCTTTAATGATTCCTTCATTTTCAGCCCTATTTATTGCCAAAATCCTGTGAGGAGGGATTTTTCTTAAATCTTCGCTGTAATTGTAGTAAATTTCATATTCGGAACTTGAATCTTTATCTTTAGCTTTTGTTTCAATCTGCCCTGTATAAAATGTGTTCTGTCTGATTTTCTTTCTAAATTCGGAGTTATCAGATATTATTTCTGCAATAATGTCTTGAGCTCCATTTATTGCATCTTCTTCTGTGTTAATCTCTTTTTTGGGGTCAATATATTTTTTTGCAATTTTTTTAATGCTTTCTTTTGCTTCCTGGGCTAAAATTATTTGGGCCAATGGTTCCAGACCTTTTTCTCGTGCTATTGTTGCTCTTGTTCTTTTTTTGCTTTTATATGGTCTGTATAAATCTTCAAGTTCAACTAATGTTGTGGCATTTAGGATTTTATTATTTAGATTATCTGTGAGTTTTCCCAGTTCTGAAATTCTTTTAACAATTTTTTCTTTTTTGTCTTCAAGGTTTCTGAGGTATTTTAGTCTTTCATCAAATTTTCTTAAAGTTTCGTCATTGAGTGAACCGGTAACATCTTTTCTGTATCTTGCAATGAACGGTATGGTATTGCCGTCATCAATTAATTTTATTACTTTTTCAACTTGCCAGTTGTCTAAATTCAATTCCTTTTGAAGTGTCTGAGTTATCATCAAATTACTACCTTTAAACTAAATATAATTAAAAGTTAATTATTAAAATCATATTTAAAGATTTTTAAATGCTTTAATTTATTAACAAATAATTTTATAGATTAATTTTTATTTTTGTATTATTTTAACTTATTGTTTTATTTGCATGTATTTTAAGTAATATTTATAGTACTTAAAAACATATTTATAAATAATTAAATTTTCAGGTGAATTTTTTTGTATTGGTTTTTTGTAATTATTGCATTTTTGCTTGCTAGTATAAAAACTGAAAATCCTAAAAAATACCAAAAGGTTTCAGTTATTATTCCTGCATATAATGAGGAAGATACTGTAGCTAAAGTCGTTGAAGTAGTTAAAAAGGTATCGTTTGTAGATGAAATCATAGTCGTTAATGATGGATCCACAGACAATACTGAAAATGAAGCTATCAATGCCGGAGCTATTGTCATTAATCATGAAACTAATAAGGGTAAGGGTGAAGCTTTATACACCGGTTATAAAGAGGCAGAATGTGATATTATAGCATTTATTGATGCCGATATTTACAATTTAACTTCTAAAAAAGTCGAATCAATGATTAAACCAATTTTGCTTGGAGAAGCTGAAATTACTAAAACTAAATTTTCCCGTGCCAGTGGACGTGTAACAGAGCTTACTGCAAAGCCTCTTTTAAACTTTTTCTTCCCGGAAATTTCATTTGAACAACCTTTAAGCGGTCAGTTTGCGGCACGTAAAGAGATTTTAAAAAAGATTAATTTTGAAAAGGATTATGGTGTTGATGTAGGTATTGTTATTGATGCTGATGTACTCGGTATTTCAATTATGGAAGTTGACATTGGTGCAATTGAGCATGACATGTCTCCGCTTTCCGATTTAAATTTGATGGCTAATGAAGTTGTTAGAACCATTATAAGTCGTGCAAATAAATATGGTAGAGTTTTAATGATTGATGAAATTGGTTATTTCATTCGTATGTCTGTCGTTGGTTTGTCTTTGATAATTCTCGGATTATTCACAGTATTTTTCGTAAAAATGGTTCCTCTTGCAGTTGGTGTTTTAATATCCATTGCTGGAATAATAATTTCTATTTATTATATTGTCCTTGTCATCGTAAAATCCATTGTGATGTTTAGAAAGACTCCAGGAACTAGCATATTAAGGTCTTTTATAAAAATCCATTTCCCGCTTATCATTTCCATTATTGTACTGCTTTTGATGATTTCAACATTCATAGGTGCAGCTCACTTTGAAAATGGGGTGCTTTCAATAGAACCTAATTCCAGAAACTTAATCATATATGCGGATAATTCCGCTTCTGACAATTCTATTTCTGTTAGGGGACCATTCACTGTTGATGTTGCAATTGAAAATGAATCGGATCAAATTCGAATGCCTTCAGAAGCAATGATGACGCTTGGCGTTAAGGTAAATGATACAATTCAAGTTGGGGATGATATCTATATTATCAATGAATCCAGAAGTGGCGATAGTGATATTATAAGGCTTCCTCTTCAAGCAAGAAAAGTTTTAAGCCTTGAAACAGGTTATGTAATACAAAATAGTCGCCTAAAAGAGATTTTCAATCAGGCAATTGTTACACAAAGCAATGAAAATCAGAATATTACATTTGTTGAAAAGCACATTATTTCTTCAAGGGATTATAAATCCTCAAACTTTGAAGTACTCGTTGATAATGTATCAATATGCAATTCATCCGGCGTATTTAGAGCAAATTCCTCTTATTCATTTGCTGCAAACGGTGAAGTTATCGCTTCATTTGATAATCTGGAAAATATGACTGTCAATCATGGTAATTCTGAGATTAAAATTATATTCAAACCATCTCAATACACTTCAACAAAACAATTTGTAAGGTCAAATCAGGGCAATTTCCTTGATTTGTATATTTAAAAAAATAGTAAAAAATCTAAGAAATATTCTTAGATTATTTTTTATCATAAGCTTTTACAGCTTCTTCCACGTCGTTGTAGAGTCCAAGCGCTGCAAGCGCACCGACTTTTCCTTGTTCGCCTGTCACTGCAATCAGTGGAATATCTAATTCTTCAGCAACTTTTTCAGCTGTTTCAACATCCATCATTCCGGATTTGGTAGCTATTGAGTATTCTCTTAGTTTTTCAGGTATTTCAAGGCCTTCCAAAATAGCTATTGCTGTTTTATCAGACAGGGTATCCCTTTTAAGAATTTCAATAACTCTATTAATCAATTCATCTCTTTTGGATTCTTCTACAGCAAATGTAAGAGCAATTGATACACAGTTTTGGGTTTTGTGAGGGTTATGTGGGTATAATTGAACAATAATGTGGTCCAAGTATTCATAACCTTCACTGGCAAGTTCAACACCCAAATTATGTGCCATTGTCCAAGTAGCTCCGGCATCCTTTACGTCAGTGTCATCCACACCAATGACTACTTTTTGGAGTTTTGGAGTAACTACAGTAGCTCTTCCTACTTTTGAGCCTCCTCCAATGTCGAGAAGTTCAATATATTTGACGCCTTCACCCATTCCTCTGCACATTCCGGCACCTACACCGGCGCCTGCAAGGCCTGCATGAGTTACTTTGACTTCATCTCCGTCTACAACAATCTCATCTATTCCGGCAGCATTGAAACTGGCTTTCAAATCAATAGGACTGGATCCTACATGACATAAATAGAAATGTCTGTTTCCGTCACGATGTGCTGAATCAATCAACTCAGAATTGTTGCGGTATTGGTTTAATAACCAATGGGATCCGGAAATGCATGGATGATATTCAACAATTTCGACTTTGTCGCCATCGACCATAGTCAAGACCTTTTCATATGGTGCAATCCAAGGGTCTGTGAATTTTTCTTTTAATTCGTTTGGTTTGAGAATTTCCATCCAATCACTAAATTTCTTTTAATCTATCACACATTTTAATAGCTGCTTCAACTGCACTTTTTGCATTTTTAACACGTCTGTGTGCATCCATTCTAGTCATTCCAGGACCAGTAATTCCTAAAGCAACTGGAGTGTCATATTCCAATGCTAAATCTGCAATTTTACGGGAAGCATGTTGTGCTACAATTTGATCGTGGTCTGTTGCACCTTCTATAACTGCTCCTAATGTAATAATTGCATCATATTCGTCTTTTTGCAATAATTTTTTAATTACGAGCGGCATATCAAATACGCCAGGTACAGCTACCACTTTTGTGATTTCACAGCCTCTGTTTTTTGCTTCTGCTTTTGCCAATTCTAACATCATTTGTGTTATATCATAATTAAATTCTGCCACTACTGCAGCAATTTCATATTTTGCCATATTTTATCAACTCCTTTTTAAGATCCTTGGAATAAGAAAAGCATAAATCCTGCTACCCCACTTAATACCATAATGAATATAATAAATAGTGCGGCAAATTGTATTTTACTTAATTTTTTGAAATTCATATTTTTATTCTCCATTTTTTTATAAATTATTTATAATAGCTTCGGTTACTTCCATAGTGCTTGAGGAACCGCCCAAATCTCTTGTTAGGATTTTTCCTTCATTAAGCACTTTTAAAATTGCAGAATCAAATCTGTCTGCCTCTTCATGTTCACCGATATATCTAAGCATCATAATTGCTGAAAGCATCATTGCTATTGGATTTGCCTTACCTTCACCTGCAATGTCTGGTGCTGAACCATGAACCGGTTCGAATAAAGCTCCATCTTCACCAATATTAGCTGATGGTATTACACCTAGTCCTCCAACGAGCCCTGCGCCTTCATCGGATAAGATATCTCCGAATAAATTTGTAGTTACTATTACCTCAAAGCTTTGAGGTTGAGTTATGAGATACATAGCAGTAGCATCCACATAGAAATCTTCGGTTTCAATCTCAGGGTATCTTTCAGCAACTTCATAAAACACATCTTTAAACAGTCCATCCGTTTTTTTAAGTACATTTGCCTTGTGAACTGCTGTGACTTTGCTTCTGTTGTTTTGCTTAGCATATTTAAAAGCATAGTCAATAATGCGCTCTTCAGCTTTTTTTGTAATAATTCTTTTAGCAATCGCACCATCTTCAGTCAGTTCTTCCTGATCTGCGATATACATTCCTTCAGTATTTTCGCGAACAATCATGAAATCAACATCTTCGAACAATGCGTTAGTATTGGGATAAGTTTTAACAGGCCTTAGATTTGCGAACATTTTCATCTCTTGGCGTATTTTAACAATAACATCTGCAGCGGTTTCTCCTGCAGCACCAAATAGGCACGCATCGGTATTTCTGATAATGTCTAAGGTCTCTTGAGGAAGCGGATTTCCAGTTTTTTCACCGCATTCATCTCCGGCTTCACCGTAAATATAATCAAATTCAATATCCAATTCATCCAACACGGATATTGTTGCTTCCATTACTTCCTTGCCTATTCCATCTCCCGGAACCACGGCAATCTGATATTTATCTTTTGTTTTTGAGGTACTCAATTAATCCACCTTGCTCTAGTATTTCTAACATGAATGGAGGTAATTTTTTAAAGGTTACTGACTCTCCATTTGAGGAGGTTATGCATCCTTTTTCCATATCAACTTCTATTTCATCTCCGTCTTCCACAAGTTTTGTAATTCCAGGTGCTTCAAGAAGAGGAACACCTACATTAGTAGCATTTCTGTAAAATATTCTTGCAAAAGATTCAGCAATTACTGCAGCCACTCCTACACCTTTAAGTGCAATAGGAGCATGCTCTCTTGAAGATCCACAACCGAAATTTGTTCCGGCTACGATAAAATCTCCTTTTTTACATTTTTCATTAAAGTCTGCATCTAGACCTTCCATGCAATGCTCGGATAACCTTTCTTCATCGGTGTAAATCAGATATCTTCCTGGAAGGATGATGTCAGTGTCAATGTCATTTCCGAATTTCCATGCAGTTCCTTTCATAGTATCACTCTGGCGCTACAATTTTGCCTTCAATTGCTGAAGCTGCAGCAACAGCAGCAGAAGACAGGTAAACTTTTCCATCAGGTGAACCTTGTCTGCCTTTAAAGTTCCTGTTTGAAGTGGAAAGACTTACTTCTCCAGGTCCGATAATTCCTGTATGTCCTCCAAGACAAGGGCCGCAACATGGGGCAGATACAAGTGCTCCTGCATCAACAAATATTTTTAGCAATCCTTCCTCAAGTGCTTTTGAATATACTTCTTTGGATGCTGGTATTACCAACATTCTCAATCCTTTAGCTATTTTATTTCCTTTTAGGATTTTTGCAGCATCTCTCAAATCGCTAAGTCTGCCGTTTGTACATGAACCTAAAAATACTTGGTCAAGCTCTTGATCCACTTCACTTACCGGCTTTACATTGTCAACATGATGAGGACATGCAACTTGAGGCTCCAGATTGCTTACATCAATATCAATTATATTAAGAGAGGAGGAATCCAAATCAGTCTTAAATATTTCGTATGGTTTGTTTGAACGACTTTCCACGTAATCTATTGTCTTTTGATCAGGTTCAACCAAACCGGTTTTTCCACCCATTTCAATAGCCATATTACATAAAACCATTCTGTCTGAAACGCTCATATTTGAAACAGTTTCGCCTGCAAACTCGCATGCCTTGTATGTTGAGCCATCTACACTGACTTGCCCAATGATATTTAGAATCACATCTTTTGCATACACGTTTTCTTTCAATTCACCGGTAATGTTAAATCTATTTGTTTCAGGCACTTTAAACCATAAATTACCTTCCGCAAATACCATAGCCATATCTGTAGAACCAATACCGGTTGAAAATGCTCCTAAAGCTCCATGGGTACATGTATGTGAATCTGCACCAACAACAACTTCTCCTGGAACAATATGGCCCAATTCTGGAAGAATTTGGTGACATACTCCGGCGTTAACATCATAAAAATGTTCGATTCCTTGCTTTTCAACAAATTCTCTCATTATAATGTGGTTGTTTGCTGAGTCAATTGAGTCTGCTGGAACTTGATGATCAAATGGAATTACAATCTTTGAAGGGTCCCATACTTTTCCAGCTCCAATCTTTTCAAAAGATTCTACTGAAAGAGGTCCGGTCAAATCATGAGCCATTGCGACATCAATATTTGCAATAACAATATCTCCAGCTTCTACTTTATCTTTACCAGATGCTTTAGCTAATATTTTTTCAGACATTGTTGGCATATTTTCAACCTCTCAATAATGATAAATATTTTTGTATTCAAAATATATAAACTCTTTTTTTATTTTTATTGACCTTGTTGTGATGGTTACTTAAAATATAAAAATTTCTGAAAATACGCAAATTTATTTGCCTTAGGAACTATTCATCTTTTTTATTTGTCTAAGCAAAAGAACTGTTATAATAATTGCAGTACTCCATGTGATTATATGTCTTAAAATATATTCAAGAGATAATGTCCTGCTGAAGTTAATTGCAGTATTTCCCTGGATTAAAAAGCATGATACTGCATAAAATGCTATCAGGATAACTGTCAGTTTTAAAAATCCCTTGATTTCCCTCACTTCGAAAGGTAAAATCTTGTTGAACTGGTCTGGAACAATAAATAATATCTGAAAAATTAATGTGACTGTAAACAGTAATGCCTTCATGCGCATATCCGGCAATTGCAAAACGTTAATATATCCATAAAGACCTATAATTAAGCTTAATGGTCCGTATCTTATGGGATTATATCCAAATATTTTTTCATCGTCTTTTAAGCAGCTTTTATCATTGAAAACATCTGTTCTCAAAAAGAGTGCCAGTGCAGGAACCACAAAGGAAAATGAAATTAGAATTCCCAAATTTAACTTATCTATTATGCTGCTGAATGCCAATATTAATAGTATAATTCCCGGAGCAAATGAAGCCATCATTTTGGAGAAGAATTCAAATGTGTTTCCAAATCTTATATCTGAATAAATCTTATATTTTTTCTCTAACTTTTCATACGCTAGCAAATAGTATGCAATTGGAAAAAATAATATATAAAATATTAGCAGTAGTTCTAAAGTGAATAAACCAATAAAAAAATATTCTATCACACTAAATAATGTAAAAGGCAGTGTGTAAATAGATATTGAGAGAATTCTGTCTTTCATTGATAAACTCTTAACATCCAAAGGAACCAATAGCTTGAACAGTTTGGATTTAGACATAAATTATGGTTTCTATATTATGGTATATATTTTTCACTGTTGTATTTGATTCAAATTCAATTTTATTGGGTAAGCCTTTTTTTTATCTAATGTGTGCAGGATTGCCATGTCTTATACAAGTGGTGGTTCAATTCTTGGAGTTTTTGTATAATTTATATATAATGTTCAACAAAATTATTTTCATGGGTAGATTATTTAACAGACACAAAAAAGATGAACAGCCTATTGAAGAAGAACCTTCAATTTGGGAAGATAGGATTTTTTGGGTAACTACATTACAAAAAATAGCTCTTCCAGTTTTAGGTAATCTTGCAAAAAGTTCTCTTCGCAAAAAAATGCCTGTCGAGTCCGTAAGTGCTGACACTAAAAAATTTGCATATCTGGAGGCTTTTGCACGTGTATTTAATGGTATTGCCCCATGGTTAGAATTAGGTCCTGACAGTTCAGAAGAAGGACAGATTAGGGAAAAATACTTACGTTTAACTTTAAAAGCTATTATGAACGCTGTTAACCCAAATAATAATGATTATATTTTCTTTGTACAACCTAAACAGTCTTTAGTTGATGTTGCATTATTTGCTCAAGGATTGCTCAGATCTAAAAATCAGGTTTGGCTTAATCTGCCGATGGATGTTCAAGCTAAGATTATTCATGAACTTAAAAATACAAGAGAAATTGCTCCATATGAAAATCATTGGTTGTTGTATACTGCAATGATTGAAGCTACTCTTTTGGAATTCACAGGAGAATGTGATAAAGAACGTTTATCATATGGGATTCATAAGTTCAGGGATGAGTTCTACATCGGCGATGCAATTTATTCAGATGGCGAATCATTTGACTTAAACTATTATAATAGTATTGTTATCCATCCTATGCTCAATGATATTCTAAAAGTATTAAGAAAATACGGCATTTCAGATGGGGAATTTTTAGATGTTCAACTGATGAGGTCATCAAGATTAGCTTCTCAACTTGAAAGATTAATTTCACCTGAAGGTACTTATCCTTTGCTTGGAAGTTCCTTAACATATCGTTGTGGTGTTTTCCATTTATTATCTCAGGCCGCTTTACTTAAGATTTTGCCAAGAAATATAAATCCTACTCAGGTAAGGGCAGCTTTAACAAAAGTATTGAAAAGACAGTTCGCAGGCACTCAAAACTTTTCCTCTGATGGATGGCTTATTATGGGATTGAATGGATTTCAGGCTGATTTATCAGAAAAAGATATAAATACTGGCAGCCTTTATTTATGCTGTTCTGTATTTTTAGCTTTAGGTTTGGAATTGGAAGATGCGTTTTGGACACAACCTGCCTCTGATTGGACCAGCCTTAAAGCATGGAATGGTCAAAACACATCAAAAGATCAACCTATCGATTTTTAATTTAATTCATATAAGTTCCCGTAATTAAATAATTTAATTCCGTCTGGAACTTTACTTATTATATTTTTTGTATCAAATATTATTGGTGTCCTCATATTTTTTGAAATAAGATTATAGTTAGGATTTTTGAACTCGTTGTGGTCACATAATATTAAAAGAAGGTCTGCATCTTTAGTAGCTTCATCAAAGCTTACAAAATCCTCATTTTTTATATGTGGGTCATGTATTGCTATTTCAAAACCGAACTGTTTTAGTCTTTCAATAATTTCATATGCAGGACTTTCCCTGTCATCTCCGGTATTTCCCTTATAAGACACTCCGAAGATAGCGATTTTACCTTCAGAAATCATTTTTTTAGCATTTTCACAAACAAATTCCGGCATGGACTTGTTTGTATCACGTGCCAGTTTGATGATTTTTGCGGTTTCCGGAGCTTTTGCATAAATGAAGTAGGGGTCGATTGCAAGGCAGTGGCCTCCAACACCCGGACCCGGTGAGTGCAGGTTTACTCTTGGGTGTTTGTTTGCCATTTTTATAACATCCAGAGCATTAACTCCAATTTCAGCACAAATTTTTGCAAGTTCATTGGCAAGTGCAATGTTAACGTCTCTAAAAGTATTTTCCATACATTTTGACAATTCTGCAGTTTTTGCTTCAGTCAACATCAGATATCCTTCAACGAATTGGCCGTATACTTCTCGAGCTTTTTTAGCACATTCCGGTGTAACGCCCCCTATGATTCTGTCATTATGGACTAACTCTTCTAAAATTCTTCCGGGAAGAACCCTTTCAGGACAATGTGCAAGGAACAGGTCTTCACCAATTGTAAAACCTGCATTTTCAAAAATTGGTTTGATTGTTTCATCAGTTGACATTGGAGCAATTGTTGATTCAATGATTACTGTGTTTCCTTTTTCCAAGAAAGGAAGTATTGATTGGCATGCGGCAACCACATAGCTTAAATCACAGCTGTAATTTTCTGCAATATATGGAGTTGGCACGGTAATAATGAAAGCATCAGCTTTTTGCGGAGTTAGGGAAGCAGTATATACTTTGTTTTTCACTGCATTTTTGATAATATCAGATATTCCTGGTTCTTCTATGTGCACTATTCCTTTATTTAAATTATTCACAATTTCCTCATTGATGTCCACTCCAACAACTTCGCAATGATGTCTGGTAAAAAGTGCGGCTGTTGGAAGTCCAATATATCCTTGACCCATTATACATACTTTCATGGTTCTAACTCCTTTTCTTTAAATATAATGTATAATATATATTTTAAATATATATTAAGTTTAAGTGGTTTTATGAAAATTTTAATTACAGGTTCAAACGGAATGCTGGGGCATGATTTAATCGAAGTTTTAAAAGATGACCATGAACTGATTCTTACAACCTCAAAAACATTGGATATCACTGATAGGGACAGGGTCATAGAATTCATTGTTGAAAACAGCCCGGACATTGTTATCAATTCAGCGGCATATACTAATGTTGACGGTTGTGAAGAAAATCAGGAACTGGCTTATGCTGTAAACGGGGATGGGGTTAAAAACCTTGCATTGGCATGCAGTGAAGTTGATTGTCCTTTAGTTCATATAAGTACAGATTATGTGTTCAAGGGCGATAATACACGTCCATGGATTGAAGATGATGAAATAGGTCCGATAAGTGTTTACGGAAAAAGCAAACTAAAAGGCGAAGAGGCTATTTTGGAGATTCTTGATAAGTTTTTCATTGTCAGGACCGCATGGTTATATGGAATTAACGGAGGAAATTTCCCTAAGACAATGCTGGAACTTGCAAAAAATCATTCCGAAATCACAGTTGTTTATGATGAAGTGGGAACACCTACATATACTCCAGATCTTGCAGAAGCAATTTCACAGTTAATTGAAACAGATTATTATGGCATATATCATATTACAAACTCCGGATACTGTTCCTGGTGTGAGTTTGCAAGATATATCTTTGAAGTGGCTGAAAAGGATGTAAAGGTCATTCCTGTTACCGCTTCAGAATTTGCAAGGCCCGCTCCAAGACCTCATTATTCTGTTCTGGAAAACAAAAACTGGGTTGACAGTGGTTTTAAACCGCTTCGTGATTATAAGGATGCTGCTAAAGAATATATTGAGTTGATTAAATGAATAAAAAGATAACATTAATTTTAGCACTGGTCATTACCTTGTTTTTAATGGGTTCTGTTAGTGCCGGATTTTTTGATTTTTTAAATTTCGGAGGAGATTCAGGATCCAGTGTAAAAGTTGTCGAAGACGGTCAATACTGCACTGTCGATGAAGTGGCGGCTTACATTAAGGAATTCCATAAGCTTCCAAGCAATTACATTACCAAAAGCCAGGCACGGGACCTGGGATGGCAGGGAGGACCACTTAAAAAATATGCTCCGGGAAAAAGTATTGGTGGAGATACCTTTACAAACAGACAGCATATCCTGCCGGATAGTGATTATAAATATATTGAATGTGACATTGATGCGAATGGAACCAGTCGTGGTGCTGAAAGGATAGTTTACAACACAGGCAACTATAAAGTTTATTACACTGATGACCATTACAAAACATTTAAAGAAATATGATATTATGGAAATTGATGGCAATTTAATTAAAAAGGACGGGCATGACTATTTGATGGAAGTGTTTGATTTTCCTGATTATTACGGGAAAAATCTGGATGCTTTATATGACTGCCTGTGTGAAATTGGTGTTGAAACTGAAATCGTTTTGGTAAATAGTGAATGCGTTTCAAAAGATCTGATTGATACATTTGTTGATGCTTCCTTTGAAAACGAGCTTTTAGATTTCAGATGCGATTAAGAAATTTTTAAATTGTATAACTGTCAGAATTATATAAAAGAAGGAGATAATTATGAAGGGTATAATACTTGCAGGAGGTTCTGGAACTCGTCTTTATCCGATTACAAAAGCTGTTTCAAAACAATTGCTGCCATTATATGATAAACCGATGATTTATTATCCGATTTCGGTATTGATGCTTGCAGGAATTAAAGAAATTTTAATCATTTCCACTCCAAGAGATTTGCCGATGTTTGAAGACCTGTTGGGTGACGGAAGTAGTTTGGGAATTAATTTTGAATATGCTGTCCAGGAAAATCCTAATGGTCTTGCAGAAGCATTTATAATAGGCGAAGACTTCATTGGGGATGATAATGTGGCATTGATTTTAGGGGATAACATATTCCACGGACACAGATTCACTGAAATTTTGGAAAGGGCAACCACATTGAAAGAAGGTGCAGTCATATTCGGTTATTACACTAACAATCCCGAAGCTTTTGGTGTTGTCGAATTCGATGAAGACTGGAATGTACTGTCAATCGAAGAAAAACCGGAAAATCCTAAATCTAATTATATCGTTCCGGGTCTTTATTTCTATGATAATGATGTGATTGAAATAGCTAAAAATGTAAAGCCATCCGAAAGAGGGGAAGTTGAAATTACTTCAGTTAATGAAGAGTATCTTAAGCGTGGCAAGCTTAAGGTGGAGCTTCTTGGTAGAGGTATGGCATGGTTAGATACAGGAACACATGAAGGGTTGCTTGAAGCATCTAACTTTATCGAAACAGTTCAAAAAAGACAAAGTTTATACATCGCCTGTCTTGAAGAGATTGCTTTTCTTAAAGGTTATATTTCAGAGGAAAAATTATTGACAACTGCTGAAGAACTTAAAAAAACTGATTATGGACAATACTTATTTAATTTAGTCAAAAGGGGAAAATAATAATGGGAAAATTTAAATTTACAGAAACTGGCATTGATGGTATGTTTGTAGTTGAACCTACCGTTTTTGAAGATAATCGCGGATATTTTATGGAAACTTTTCAGGAAAATGATTTCAGGGAGGCTGGCTATGACCTGAAATTTGTTCAGGATAATCAGTCCAAATCATCTAAAGGTGTGCTTAGAGGCCTTCATTTGCAGTTGAAGTATCCTCAGGGCAAGTTGGTTCGTGTTATTAAAGGTGAAGTTTTTGATGTCGGTGTGGATTTGCGAGGGGATTCACCAACCTACGGCAAATGGTATGGGGAAATCTTATCTGAAGATAACAAAAAGCAATTATATATTCCTCCGAAATTCGCTCATGGATTTGTTGTACTGTCCGATGAGGCGGAATTCCTGTACAAATGTACAGAATTCTATCATGGTGAGGATGAAAGTGGAATTAAATGGGATGATGAAGACATCGCAATTGACTGGCCATTAGATGGAATAGATGAAATCATATTGTCTGAAAAAGATAAAAAATGGAAATCATTTAAGGAATCCCAAATCAAATACTAGGTGATTATATTATGACAAACATTTTAGTTACCGGTGGAGCAGGTTTCATCGGAAGCAATTTTGTAAGGTATATGGTAAACAAGTATTCAGAATACCACATAATCAATTTGGATGCCTTAACCTATTGCGGAAATCTTGAAAACTTAAAAGATATTGAAGACAAAGACAATTATTCATTTGTAAAAGGAGACATCAGAGACAAACAAGTCGTTGATGACTTGGTTAAAAAATGTGATTATGTAATCAACTTTGCAGCGGAAAGCCATGTTGACCGAAGCATTACAGACCCTGAAATTTTCATCAAATCCAATGTATTGGGCACACAGGTATTATTGAATGCTGCCAAGGAATATGGTGTTGAAAAATATATACAAATATCTACAGATGAGGTATATGGTACTCTTGGAAAAACAGGATACTTTACTGAAACAACACCTTTGCAGCCTAACAGTCCATATTCAGCTTCCAAAGCCGGTGGTGACTTGATTACAAGGGCTTATTTTGAAACATTTGATTTGCCAATTAATATTACTAGATGTTCCAACAATTATGGACCTTATCAATTTCCGGAAAAATTGATACCATTGATGATCTCCAATATCCTTGAAGACAAGAAGTTGCCTGTTTACGGTGACGGCAAGAACATACGTGACTGGCTTCATGTACATGACCACTGCAGTGCAATAGATTTGGTTATGCATGATGGAAAACTCGGAGAAGTTTACAACATCGGTGGAAACAATGAAAAAGAAAACATATACATTGTCAAACTTTTGCTTGAAGAACTGGGCAAAGATGAATCATTAATCAAGTTTGTAACAGATAGATTAGGTCATGACAGGCGCTATGCAATAGATTCTTCAAAAATACAGAAAGAACTTGGATGGTGTCCATCATACACATTCGAAACCGGAATCAAGGAAACCATACGATGGTATCTTGACAATCAGGAATGGATAAACCAGGTTAAAAGCGGACAATACCAAGAATACTATGAAAAAATGTATGCAAACAGGTAATTTTACACTTGAAATTAACCTCTACTTTTTTCATTTATTTTTTTGTACGATTTAATTATTAGTTTTTAAAACATTGTTTTATATTCAATTTGACAAAATCAATTTAGAGTATTTTAAAATCACTATAATAATTCTTATACATTTTTTATAATAATTTCAATTAACTATTATTGATTTTATCTAATAATATTTGATTTAATCAATTTATAGGATAAAAAATGATACTTTTATATATAATAATTTGATAACTTTAATTAGAATGGAATTTTGGGAAAATTTTTTCCAAAATTAGGGAGAAATGGTGATTTGATGTTGGAACAATATTTGCCCTTTGTAGGTCTTATCATATTTGGGAATATTGAAAATTTAGTTTTATCTTCTCAAGGGGTCGTTGCAGGTGTAAATCCATTAAAATTGGCTATTGCAAGTATTATATGTGTTAGTCTATGGCTAATAATTGGTACTTTTGGAACTCAGCTTTTGATTTATTATGTTGATTTTATTGATTTTATTGGAGGATTTGCAATATTTGTTTTAGGTCTCCAGGCAATGTATGAATCAGTATTTCACAATTAGGGATGATTAGATGTTGGATGATTTAAAACCATTTTTTATATTGCTTGTTTTTGGAAACATTGAAAACTTAATTTTAGCGGCTCAAGGTGTTGCGGCTTGTGTTAATCCATTGGGTTTGGCTATTTTAAGTTTAATTGCAGCTTCTTGTTGGTTATTAATTGGAACATTTGGTACTAAAGTTGCAATTAAATATGCAAGGTATATTAATTTCGTTGGGGGTCTTGCTATATTCATTTTAGGTATTCAGGCGATGATGCAGTCCATTCCGGGAATTATGGAATTTTTCCATTAAATTAATTTTTTTTGATTTTTATGAAATTTTTTAAACATAAAGTTTATGGATATCTATTCAGTCTATTTAAGATTTTTGCTGTTAAGAAAGATAGAATATCGTTTATTATAGACTCCAAAGAGTCTTTTAAAGGTAATTTGGATTATATTAAAAAGGAATTTGAAAAAAGGGGAAATTTTGAATTTAACTATTTTTATAAGGACACGATTTCCTTTTCTGGTTTTAAAAAATTGGCAACATCAAAATATGTTTTTTTAAACGATAACTTTTTCCCGCTTGCCTTCATGAACTTTAAAAATGAAACTGCAGTTACTCAGCTATGGCATGCTCCCGGAGCTTCAAAAAAATTTGGGGGGTCTGTTGCAAATGCCGAGGAAATTGAAATGCTTTCAAAAATCAGTGAAAATACAGATTTTCTGATTACCTCCTCAAAAAACATAGAAGATTATTATGCTGAGGCTTTTCAAATTGATAAAAGAAAAATTAAACCTTTAGGTCTTCCAAGACTCGATTACTATTTTGAAAATCATGATTTGGATAAAATAAAGAAGGATTTCTGCAAAAAATATGGTGCAGATGACAATAAAAAAATAATACTTTATGCTCCAACCTTCAGGGATGAGGCAAAGTATAATAATGTCTTTGACTTCTTGGACTTGAAAAGATTCAATGAGGTTTTGGGAGAGGAATATATACTTGCATTGAGACTTCACCCTAAAATTAAAAATTTTTATGAGGATGATATTGCATCCGGCGAGAAGTATATTGACTGCAGTGATTATCCTTCAGAGCAGGAACTGATGATGATAAGCGATATATTGGTTACTGATTATTCTTCCATAATGATTGAATTTGCTATTTTGGATAAGCCTATTCTGTTCTTTGTTTATGATTTGGACTATTACTTGAGTAATGAAAGAGGATTTTATTACGATTTTGAAAAGACAGTTCCCGGAAAGCTAACCTACAGTTCGGATGAATTGATAGATGCAATTGATAATGATGATTTTGACAGGGACAGGATGTCAAACTTTGTCATGACACAATTTGATGCAATCGATGGTGAATCATCTAAAAGGGTAGTTGATTATATTTTAAAATATGGTGGCAAAAATGGATAATATTAAAGTTAGTGTTATTGTACCTGTCTTTAACAATTCTGAATATATAGGTGCAACTCTTGATTCAATAATTTCACAGGATTTTGATGATTTTGAAATTATTGTCATCGATGACGGATCAAATGATAACAGTTTAGAAGTTATAAGTAATAAGTTAAAAGATATACCTGTTCCCAATAAGGTCTTTCATCAGGAAAATCAGGGTGTAAGTGCTGCAAGAAATAAAGGAATTGAACTTTCATGCGGCGATTATTTGGTTTTTGTTGATGCTGATGATTATATTGCTCCAAATCACCTGTCCAGTTTATATAATGGTGAAACCGATTTCAGTTTAATTCAGCTGGTGAAAAAGGAAGGTGAAATTACTTCCAATCCCCATATCTATTCTCAGAATTCTATTTCTACTAAGGAATTCATTGAAATGGAACTCAAAATGCAGATTCCTTTCAATTTTGTACAATTAATGTATAAATCAGATATTATCAAAAATAATTCCCTTGAATTTTCTAAAGATTATATTTACGGTGAGGATACTCATTTTGCATTGATGGCATTGAGTTTGGGAGATGAAATTGCAATCTCGAATGAGGTTACATATTATTATATTCAGCATCCCTCATCAGCAATAAGGACCTCTGAATTCAGACGTTTTGATATTGTAAAGGTATTTGAAGAACTCGCTGATTTTTATAAAAAGCAAGGATTAAATGACTTGTCAAATTTAATAATAACTTCCAGAATTCCTAAAGCAATATTTGGAAATATGAATTACTTTTTTTACAATTCATATGACTTTAATGAAGTGATAGGTAAGATGAAAGATTTGGACCTATTTTCAAAACTGTCCAAATTTGAAGGGGATGGCAAATTCAAGCTTAAAATTAGATTATTTTTATTAAATCCTAAAATATATTATATTGTGTGGAAAAGATTAAAAAATTCAATTGATTAATATGAAAGTTTCTGTCGTTACTCCAAATTATAATGGTGAAAAATTCTTGAAAACATTCTTTGATTCCCTTAATCATGACTATGAATGCATTGGGGAATTGATATTGGTTGACAATGGCTCAACTGATAAAAGCAAGGATTTCATTAAGGATTATTCATTTAATTTTCCGGTTCATCTGATTGAAAACAGTGAAAATTTAGGATTTGCACCGGCAGTTAATCAGGGTATCAGAAAAGCCAAGTATGAATATATTTTTTCAGTTAATAATGACACAGAAATTGAAAAATGCTCTATAAGGAATTTGGCTGATTTGATTTCATCTTCGAAAGATATTTTTTCAGTTCAGGCAAAAATGCTCCAATACAACAATAAGGAGTTAATAGACGATGTTGGGGATGAATATAATCTGCTTGCATGGACTAAAAAAACAGGTGAAAATCATAAATCAGACGAATTTGGCGAAATTTGCGATATTTTTTCAAGCTGTGCGGGCGCTGCCATGTATAGAAAATCCGTCATGGAAGAAATAGGAATGTTTGATGATAATTTCTTTGCATACATGGAGGATGTTGATTTGGCAATTAGGTCAAGGATTCACGGCTATAAAAATCTGTTATGCCCAAATGCAATTGTGTATCATATCGGAAGTGCAACAAGCGGAAGCAGATACAATGAATTTAAGGTAAAACTGGCCGCCCGTAATAATGTGTGGGTAGTGTATAAAAATCTTCCAATTCCCTTGAAGATAATTAATTTTATTTTCCTATTCTTCGGCTTTTTAATAAAGTACATTTTCTTTTTAAAGAAAGGTTTTGGGCCGACTTATTTGGAAGGAATAAAAGAGGGTTTAAATACAAGAAATAAAATAAATAAAGTAAAATTCAATTCAAAAAATACAAAAAATTATTTTAAAATCGAGTACAGGTTAATAGTCAATACACTCAAGTTCTTAAAAAAATAAACAGTTGATTTTATGGATCTTTCGATTGTAATAGTAAATTATCAGACATTTGAATTAACAAGGGATACTATAAATTCCATTCTTAAATATGATTATTCGTTTAACTATGAGATTCTCGTAGTTGATAATGCATCATCCGACGACAGTTTATCCAGATTACAGGATTACTTTAAGGATAAACAGGTTAAATTTATTGCATCCATAGAGAATAACGGTTTTGCTGCTGGAAATAATCAGGCAATAGCTATTGCCAAAGGCAGATATGTCCTTCTTTTAAATTCAGACACTGTAGTATGGGAAAATACTTTAAATGATATCTATGAATATATGGAAAAGCATAGAGATGTCGGTGCGGCGGGATGCAGAGTTCTTTTGGAAAATTGTGAGTTGGACAAGGCCTGCAAAAGAAGTTTTCCAAATGTCAAAAATTCTTTTTTCAGATTATTCCATGTTCCAACAAAAAGCAAGGACGACAACTACAACCTGGATGATTTGCCTGATGATGAAATCTATGAAATCGATTGTTTGACCGGAGCATTCATGTTCATACGCAAAGATGCCTTAAACCAGGTGGGTCTTTTGGATGAGACCTTTTTCATGTATGGGGAAGATATAGACTTATGTTTCAGAATAAAAAAGGCCGGTTGGAAAATAATTTATTATGGAAAATCAAAAATAACTCATCTTAAAGGAGCCAGCAGTAAAAAACAAAAATCCAAATTGATATATGAATTTTACAGAGCAATGTATATTTATTATAAAAAACATCATGCTCATGAGTCTTTTTTTATTACAAATATTGTAGTGTATTTTGGAATTTTTGTTTTGTGTGTTTTAAAGCTATTTTTAAATTTGTTTAAAAAGAAAGATTAAATATTATAGCTACCTAATAATATAATAACACAGTTTTTGGTAGTTATTATGATAAAGGAAAATCAAAGATTATTGAACATCATGCTGGTGCTGATTGATGTGCTGGTCATCGTTGTATCATTATGGTCTTCAATATGGTTAAGATTTCATACAACCCTGTTTGGTCCTATAGGAGGGCATTTGGGTTATGAAGTCTACGGTATTTTCATGTTTGTTGCAGTAATTCCAATTTATTTGATTTTATATTTTGCTTTTGGATTATATAAGCCTCGCAGAACCTACAAAAATATTTTTTCAGAAGCAACCCAGATAATTAAAGTGAACATTGTTGCATTTTTTGCTTTGGTGTCCATACTGTTTATCATCAATGAACCTGACTTTTCAAGAATAATGCTGTTCTTGCTGGCAATTATCGCCACTTTTTTAGGAATTATAGAAAGATTTGTAATTAGAAGTTTCCTTATCAACATGAGGATAAACAATAAGAATTTAAAGCATATTCTAATTGTTGGAGATAATGATTTGGCATTTACTTTTGCCAGAAAAATCAAGGAAAATCCTTACCTTGGCTTTTCAATAGGAGGAATTTTAGGAAGGCCTGAGCATGTGGGCAAGGTAGTTAACGGTGTTAGATTTATTGGTACTTTTAAAGATTTGGATCCTATACTTGAAAAGCATAGGTTTGATAGGGTTGTTTTGGCAATTCCTTTAAAATATTATTACCGTATAAACGAATTAGTTCAAAGCTGTGAAAAGGTTGGGATTAAAGCGGAAATCATTCCGGATTATATCAGATATTTCCCGGCACAACCGTCTGTAGACATGATTGAGGATATTCCTATCATCAATATACGCTATGTTCCTTTGGATGATGATTTCAATAAGTTCTTAAAAGCATTAACTGATTATGTTATTGCCATTATAGCTATTGTGATTACATCACCAATCATGTTAGTCACTGCAATAGCGGTTAAATTAACATCTCCCGGTCCTATTATATTTAAACAGGAAAGGATAGGTCATAACAGTAAGCCATTCATGATGTATAAGTTCCGTAGTATGAAGGTTCAGGACCCTAATTTGGAAAAATCTGAATGGACAACTAAGGATGATCCAAGAAAAACTTTGGTGGGAGATTTCATTAGAAGAACAAGTATAGATGAATTGCCTCAATTTTTCAATGTCCTGAAAGGAGATATGAGTGTTGTAGGTCCAAGACCTGAAAGACCATATTTTGTAGATCAATTCAAGGAATCAATTCCAAAATATATGGTCAAGCATCAGGTAAAACCTGGTTTAACCGGTTGGGCTCAAATTCACGGATGTCGTGGAGATACTTCAATTACAAAGCGTATTGAATATGACATCGAGTATGTAGAAAATTGGCACTTGGGTTTGGATTTAGGAATCATGATTAAGACTATATTAAAAAGAAATCCGAATGCATATTAATTTTTTTTCATATTTTCATCTTTGTGTATATTAATAATATTTATATTAAATTTTTCAGTAATATTGATATGGATTACTTTTCAAATGCTCTGTCTCTAATACTTTATATACATTCTAATTTAAAATTATAATTAACTTTTCTATGAGGGGTTTGGTATGCAAGAAGAAATTTTAAAATTATACGAAAAAATTCAAGATCAACTTTCACAAGAAGAGTTTTTAGCAGAAATGGACCAGATTAGTAAAACTAATTTTAAAGGCGTTCCGTTTGTTGATGAAGTTAATTTAGCACGTGAAGTTTTAAAAAATCACGGCATAAATGACATTGAAACTATTCCTGCAGAAACAGATTCAAGTGAGGTTAATAATGTATCTTTCGATGTTTCATCTGAAGATGAAGCACCTTTTGAAATGACTGAAGATCTTTTAGAGAAATATAATAAGGTAAAAGATAAGATTACTCAGGAAGAATTCCTTGCAAGGATGGCAGAATTCAAAAAACAGGAATCTTCAAATCCATTCATGAACGATTCTGGTTTTGCCGACATGGTTGTCGGTGAATTAATCGATGAAGAAGTTGAAGTTGTTTCTGAAAAACCTGAATTTGCTGTAAAGAATATCAGTGAACTTGAAAAAGGCAGTAAAGACACTACTATTGAAGGAAGAGTAATTTCAATTTCAAATAAAAGATCTTTTAAAACTCGTAAAGGCGGAAAAGGTGAAGTTTGTAATGTGGAACTGCAGGATAACACCGGAACTATGAGAACGGTTTTCTGGACCCAAAACATGCCTCTTTTAAAGAAATTTAATGAAGGAGACATTATTCAGATTAAAGGGGTTGACATTAAGGATGGTTACTCAGGACTTGAAGCTAATTTAAGGCCAAGAACAACTATCGTTAAATTAGATGAAAATCCTTCTAAATTCCCTGTTTATCAGGAAGAAATCACAGACATTGCAGACATTCAACCTGACACTAAAGTTAATATTATAGCAAGAATTGTTAGGATTCCAACAGTGAGAAGCTATGAAAAAAATGGAAAAGAAGGAAAAGTTGCATCAATTGATTTGCAAGATGCTTCCGGTAAAATTACCTATACATTATGGAATAAGAATGTTGAGTTAATTGAAGATTTAAAGCTGGAAGATGGGGATACTGTAAAGATTTTAGCCGCTCAAGCTCGTGAAAGAACAAATATGGATGGAATATCCGAAATATCTTTAAGTCATTGGGATGGAAGAATTGTCAAAGGAGACTTTGATGTACCTGAAATCGAACAGGAATTCACACCAATTGGTGATTTAAAGGAAGAAAGTGACGTATCAATTAAAGGTGTTGTTGTAAGGCTTCAAGACATCAAAACATTTATCAGAAAATCAGACAATACTGAAGGTAAACTTAGAAACTTTGATGTAGGTGACTCTTCTGGATCTATTAGAGTAACTGTTTGGGGAGATGATACAGAATTACCAATCAATAAAGGAGATATCCTTAAAATTATCGGGGGAAATGTTAGATTTGATGAATATACTCAAACAGGATATTCAATGAATACTAACTTCAATACTCAAATTACCATTAATCCTGAAAACTTAACTGTGGAAGAATTTGAAGAATTTGAACAATTAAGGGAACAATTAAGACCTACTCCTATTGGAAGAGTTGCAGAAATGGATGAAGATGGTATTGAAATTGATATCATTGGTAGATTCCTATCAATTAATGATATTAATGAATTCCAAAGGGATGATGGTTCTGTAGGTATTGTTCGTTCAGCAATTTTTGCTGATGAATCAGGTAAAGTACAATTATCCTTATGGAATGAACGTGCTGAAGAAGAATTCGAAGTAGGGGATGCATACCAAATTGAAAATGCTAGAACCAGACTAGGAATGTATGATGTTGATTTAAATATTGGTGGGGGTTCTAGACTAATAAAATTATCCGAAGAACAAGCTTCTGCAATGTTTATTCCTGAATTGTCTACATTAGAAAAAGCACTTTATGATTATAAGAAAATTTCCGATGTCGATGAAGACGATACTGATATAATTATTATTGGTAGAGTAATTGAATTAAATGACATAACTCACTTTGATAGAGATAATGGTGACACTGGTAGTGTCAGAAACATTGAAATTGCTGATGATACAGGGTCCATTAAAGTTGTTTTATGGAATGACGATGCAAATATTGACCTTGAAATTGGAATGCCAATAAAATTGCAGAATCCACGTATTGACTTAGATAGGGACAATCGTCTTCAAGCAGTTATTGGAAGAGGAACCACTATTTTAGAACCTAGTGAAAATGAATTAAATAAATTACCTACTTATGAAGAGTTAAAAGAAGCTATTTATGTTCCAAAACCTATTGAATCCTTATTGGAGGATGACACAAATGTTTGTGTCACTGGTGTTATAAAAGAAGTCGGTACTGATAAGAATATTCTTGTAAAATGTCCAAATTGCAGATCCAATGTTGAAACTACAATAGAGGAAAATGTTTGTGATAATTGTGGACATGCATTTGATGAACCGGATTATACATTAATGGTACCAACCAGAATCGAAGATGAAACTGGTGAGATTCAAGCTACATTTTTCGATAAATTGGCAGAAGAGCTAATTCAAATGAAAAAGGAAGATGTTATCAATTATGTTGAGGATGGATTAGGAATAGAAGATAAACTTCAAGATTTAAATGGTATGACAGTAGAAATCATTGCAAATGTGAGCTTTGATTTGTACAATGAAGAAAGCAGATTAAACCCTAAAAAGATTATATCAAAATATTATTAAATGAAAAGGAATGATTATTATGGTAGAATTAGCAGATTTACCAGGTGTTGGTGAAAAAACAGCAGAAAAATTAAGAGATGCAGGTTTTGCTGATATGATGAGATTAGCTACAGCTACTCCAAAAGAATTATCTGTAAAAGCAGAAATTGGAGAAGGTGTTGCAGAAAAAGTTATTGAAGCTGCTCGTAGAGCTGAAAACATTACTTTTGAAACAGCTTTAGAAGTTGATGAAAGAAGAAAAGATGTTGGTCATATTACTGTAGGTAGCCAAGAATTTAATGACTTGATTGGCGGTGGAATTGAAACCCAATCAATCACTGAAGTGTTTGGTGAATTCGGATCTGGTAAAAGTCAAATTTCTCATGAATTGGCGGTAACTGTCCAATTGCCAGAAGAGCTTGGAGGCCTTGATGGTGAATGCGTATTTGTTGATACTGAAAACACTTTCCGTCCTGAAAGGATTAGACAAATCGCTGAAGGTTTCGAATTGGATACTGAGGAAGTTTTGGGAAGAATTCATGTTGCTCGTGCATTCAATTCCGCTCACCAAATTTTAATGGTCGATAAAATCAACGAACTTATCCAAAGTGGAAACAATGTTAGATTAGTTATTGTCGATTCATTAATGGCTCACTTTAGGGCAGAGTATGTGGGAAGAGAATCTTTAGCTGTAAGGCAACAAAAATTAAATCAACATTTACATTCCCTTCAACAAATCGCAAACACTTACAATGTAGCTGTTTTCTTAACTAACCAAGTACAAGCTAAACCTGATTCATTCTTCGGAAGTCCTACTAAAGCTATCGGTGGACACGTATTAGGACACGCTTCCACTTACAGGATTTGGCTTAAAAAAGGATTGGCAGGTAAAAGAATTGCTCGTTTAGTTGACAGTCCTCATTTGCCTGAAGGTGAATGTGTATTTAAAATTACTAGCGAAGGTATCGTTAGCTAATTTTATTTTTTCTTTTTTTTAAATCTCAATTAATTTTTTATATTATACTATTTAATTATTATTTATGAATGAAATTGAAGTTACTATTTTATCTATAATTTTAATGATTGGTGTGGGATATGTTTTAAAGCGCATCGATTTTTTATCTGAAAAAGACATCAATCCTTTAAACAAGATAGTAATGAATATTTTATTGCCATGCATGATTTTTTCTGCTCTTTATTCGTCAGATTTATCATTAATCTCAAAATTGGGAATTTTGCCTTTTGTGATTTTAGCATCTTCATTTGTTACAGGTATTGTTTCATTTTTCATATTGAAAAGATTGGGATATAATGATAAGAAACTATGGAGTGTACTTGTAACGGTAATGATTGCTAATACTGCATTCATGGGGTATCCTGTTAACTTGGGCATTTATGGTCATGAAGGATTTTTAAGGGCTATTTTTTGTGATATTGCAACAATGTGCATCTTCTTGATATTGTCTTTTGTTTTGGTTTTAAAATTTGGCGGCACTGTTAAAAAAGCCACCCGCAAAATTGCATTGTTTCCTCCGCTATGGGCCATATTATTAGGACTAGGCCTTAATATTTTAAACATTCCAATCGGTCCTGTTCTAAATAATACTATAAATTATTTGGGCGATGGTGCTATTCCTTTGATAATGATCTCTTTAGGATTGTCAATTAACCTTGCAGGGTTGTCTAGAAGCAAATCTATGGTAACCTTCACTTCAATAATGAAATTATTGTTCTTTCCGTTAATTGCATTTGTTGTAGTGTCATTTTTAGGTTTATCCGGCCTGCAGTATAATGTTGCAATCGTTGAGGCGGCAATGCCTTCTGGAATGTTGTCTTTATTGCTTTCAATTACATACAATTTGGATTATGAACTGACATCGGATTGCATATTAATCAACACTGTAATCTCTTTGATTACACTTCCTATAATTATCATGATTTTATAGTAAAAAATTTGATAATTTTTTCTAACCTAAATTTTTTATTTAATATATAGCTTGAAAAAAATAGTTATTCTAGTAAAAATAGAGATAAATATTCTTCTTTAGCTTAATAATAAGTTTTATTCAGTTTTTAATGTTCTAGTATATAAGCTTTACTCCACAATTTCTATAGAAATCTTTATAAATGTGGACTAACTACATATGTATATCTAATACTATGTAAAATTTTACTACTTGTTTTAAAAATTGCAATTTTTTATATATATTAGATATTTTTCACGACTTGTACAAGGTGAATTAATATGGCAGAAGAAAAAATAGATAATAACGAAGAATTAAGGATAGGTGTTTACGTCTGTCACTGTGGTGTAAACATTGGTGGAGTAGTCGACTGTCCTGAAGTAGCAGAATATGCAAAGACACTTCCTAACGTTGTCTACGCAACTGACTACAAATACATGTGTTCCGACCCTGGACAAGCTATGATCCAAGAGGACATCAAAGAGAAAAACTTAAACAGAATTGTTGTAGCAGCTTGTTCCCCTCGTCTTCACGAACCTACTTTCCGTAGATGTGTTGAAGAAGCAGGATTAAACAAATTCTTATTTGAATTTGCTAACTTAAGAGAACAAGACTCCTGGGTACACATGAACCAACCTGAAGCAGCTACCGAAAAAGCAAAAGACTTAACCCGTATGGCAGTTGCAAAAGCAAGATTACTCGAACCATTAGAAGCTACCAAAGTAGCAGTAGATAACAAAGCATTAGTTATCGGTGGTGGAGTAGCTGGTATCCAAACCGCTTTAGACTTAGGTGACATGGGATTCAAAACCTACATGGTAGAAAGAAACCCAACCATTGGTGGAAGAATGGGACAATTAGATAAAACTTTCCCTACTCTCGACTGCTCAATGTGTATTTTAGCACCTAAAATGGTAGACTGTAACAAACACGACAACATTGAATTAATCTCTTACGCAGAAGTTAAAGAAGTAGACGGATACATCGGAAACTTCAAAGTAACTGTTGAGAAAAAACCTAGATATGTAGATGAAGACTTATGTACTGGATGTGGAGCATGTCAAGAAGCTTGTCCTATCGAAATACCTAACTACTACGACGAAGGTGTAGGTATGGTAAAAGCTGCATACATTCCATTCCCTCAAGCTGTACCATTATGTGCTACTATTGATAAAGACTACTGTATCGAATGTAACTTATGTGTACAAGCATGTGGTCCAGATGCTATTGATCACAACCAACAACCTACCGAAATTGAATTAGAAGTTGGTACTATTATCGCTGCTATCGGTTACGACCCATTCGATCCATCCAGCATTTACCAATATGGATACGGACGTTTCTCAAACGTTATCACTGCTATGGAAATTGAAAGAATGATTAACGCATCAGGTCCTACCGGTGGACACGTAATCAAACCATCCGACGGTATTGAACCTAAACGTGTAGCATTCATCCACTGTGTCGGTTCCAGAGATGAACAAATCGGTAAACCATACTGTTCCAGAGTATGTTGTATGTACTCCATGAAAAACGCTCAATTATGTATTGACCACGAACCTGATACCGAAGTAACCTGTTACTACATGGATATCCGTTCTTTCGGTAAAGGATACGAAGAGTTCTACAAAACATCTCAAGAAAAATACGGAATTGAATTTATCAGAGGTAAACCAGCACAAATCTTCGAAAACGATGACTTAACCTTAACTATCAGAGCAGAAGATACTTTACTCGGTAAAGTAACTGAATACACTTACGACTTAGTTGTATTAAGCGTAGGTCTCGAACACTCTGCAGGATCTGACGAACTCAGACAAACCTTAGGTCTCTCCAGATCTGCAGACGGATTCTACATGGAAGCTCACCCTAAACTCAGACCTGTTG
>NZ_CAMHFP010000011.1 GCF_946184425.1 uncultured Methanobrevibacter sp.
CTAAAAAAACCGTAGATGTAATGATTGAAAAAGCAGATGAATTAAACATCGCTGTAGAAACTTTAGGCAATGGCGCTACTGTTATTGACTGTGGTGTTAATGTAGATGGAAGTTTTAAAGCAGGAGAACTTTATACTAAAGTTTGTCTTGGTGGACTTGCAGATGTTGGAATTTCAATTCCTGGAGATTTATCTGAAAAATTCGCTCTTCCTTCAGTTAAAATTAAAACTGACTCACCTTCTATTTCAACCTTAGGTTCACAAAAAGCAGGTTGGTCTGTTTCTGTAGGAGATTTCTTTGCATTAGGTTCTGGTCCGGCTAGAGCAATTGCTTTAAAACCAGCAGAAACTTATGAAGAAATCGGATATGAAGACAAAGATGCTGATTTAGCAATCTTAACTTTAGAAGCTGATGTATTACCTGGTGATGAAGTTGCTCAATACATTGCTGATGAATGTGATGTTGATGTAAAAAATGTATACTTACTTGTAGCTCCTACTTCTTCTTTAGTCGGTTCTATTCAAATTTCCGGTAGGGTAGTTGAAAACGGAACCTACAAAATGTTAGAAGCTATTAAATTTGATGTAACTAAAGTAAAACATGCTGCAGGTATTGCTCCTATTGCACCTGTTGATCCGGATGGACTTAAAGCAATGGGTAAAACCAACGATGCAGTATTATTCGGTGGAAGAACCTACTACTATGTTGAATCTGATGAAGATGATGACATTGCGGATGTAGCTGCTAAATTACCATCTTCAGCAGCAGACGGATATGGTAAACCATTCTTTGATGTATTTAAAGAAGCTGAATTTGACTTCTATAAAATAGATAAAGGAATGTTTGCTCCTGCAGAAGTAGTAATCAATGATTTGACTACCGGTAAAATTTATAAAGAAGGATTTGTAAATGCAGATTTACTTAAAAAATCCTTTGGTGTAGATGAATAGATTTAATTCTATTCCTTTTTTTTCTATTTTTGAACTTATATTTAAATACTATGTAATATAAAATATAATATAACACAGTTAAATCGTGTTTTTATTTAAAAAAATATTACATAGGTGAAAATATGAGTTTGGGTGATGTATTATCAAAATCATTATCATATCCGCTTTCTGATTTAAAAAACTTTTTGATTGTCGGAATTTTTACAATGCTTGCAAGTTTAGCGACTGTTTGTGATGCAATATTTGGGCCTAACTCTGGAATTAGTTTTGTTGGAGCCATTATTGGTGTAATTTTTGCTTTAATTATTGCAGGTTATTCAATTACTGTTATCAAAAAAGCGATGAATCGTTCAAATGAAATTCCAAGTTTTGATTTTGTAAATAATTTTGTTGATGGTATCAAAGTATTAGTAATTGCTATTGTTTACTTATTTATTCCACTTATCATAACTTTTGCTCTTTTAATCATGTTTGGTCTTGTTGGGGCTGGATTCAATAACATTGCGGCTTCATTAGGAATTTGGTCATTTTTAGCAATAATTTTATTTATCCTATTTGGAATATTTGAAGTAATTGCTGAAGCAAGATTCGCTGAATCAGGCAGTATAGGTTATGCATTAAGCATTGGTCAAGTATTTGAAGATGTTAAAAGAATTGGAATAATAAAAATTATTTTATTCTTAATTATTTCAATTATTCTAATGTTTATTGTATCATTTATTATTGGATTATTAGCAATAATTCCAGTCATTGGTGTAATCATTGCTAATATTATTCTTGGTGGATACTTTACCTTATTCTATGGATATGCTATTGGTTTATTATATTTAGAATAGATACTTTCTATTCTTTTTCTTTATTTTTTTTAAATTTATATTTTCAAATTTTTTGTACATTTTAGTATTTATTAACTTTTTTTTAATAATCTTTTTAAATGATAATGGATATAATAATATTATTGGAGATGTATATTATGTCTGATTTAAAAGGTACAAAAACTGAGGCAAACTTACAAGCAGCTTTTGCTGGTGAGTCCCAAGCACATACTAAATATCAATACTTTGCTGCAAAAGCAAAAGAAGAAGGTTACGTTCAAATCCATGATATTTTCATGGAAACCTCTAAAAACGAAAGAGAACACGCTAAAATCTGGTATAAAATTTTACACGATGAAGAAATTCCAGATACAATAGCTAACCTTAATGCTGCAGCAGATGGTGAAAACGAAGAATGGACTTCAATGTATAAAGAATTCGCAGAAACAGCAAAAGAAGAAGGATTTGCAAAAATAGCATTCTTATTTGAAAAAGTTGGTGAAATCGAAAAAGAACATGAAGAAAGATACAGAACTTTACTCGCTAATGTAGAAGATGAATCTGTATTCAAAAAAGAAGATGAAATTGAATGGAAATGTGAAAACTGTGGATTCATTTTCAAAGGTTCACAAGCACCTGAAATGTGTCCAGTTTGCGGATATCCAAAAGCACACTTTGAAGAAAGAGCACAAAATTACAAATAATTTTACTCTTTTTACTTTTTTTAATTTTTTTATTTAATAATTTTTTTAAGGAGATTATATTATGGCAGATTTAAAAGGAACTAAAACTGAAGAAAATTTAAAAGCTGCACTTGCAGGTGAATCCCAAGCACGTGTAAAATATGAATTCTACGCATCTCAAGCTAAAAAAGACGGTTACGTTGAAATTAGAGATATTTTCCAGGAATCATCTGACAATGAAAAAGAACATGCAAAAATTTGGTTCAAATTATTGAATGGTGGAAAAGTACCTGATACTGAAACCAACCTTGCAGATGCAGCAGCAGGCGAACATGAAGAATGGACTTCAATGTACAAAGAGTTCGCTGAAACCGCTCGCGAAGAAGGTTTTGATGATATTGCAGATTTATTTGATGCAGCGGGTGCAACTGAAAAAGCACACGAAGACAGATACAATGCATTATCAGATAAAATCAAAGCGGGCAAAGTATTTAAAAAAGATGAAGAAATTGCATGGAAATGTAATAACTGCGGATACATCCATTATGGAACAGATGCTCCTGAAGTATGTCCGTTATGTGATCACCCACAGGCACACTTTAGAAAACAAGATACTAGTTACATCTAGATTCTTTTTTTTCTTTTTTTTGTTACCAAACACTCACCAAAACTTTTTATATCACAAAAAAGCCTTTTAATTTTACGGAGTTGATAAAATGACTAAATTAAAAGGTTCAAAAACTGAGAAAAATTTAATGACAGCACTTGAAGGCGAAGCATTTGCACATATGAAATATCAATATTATGCAAGCCAAGCCAAAAAGGACGGTTTTGTAGAAATTCAGGATATTTTTCTTGAAACTTCCGCTAATGAAAAGGAACATGGAAAAGTTTGGTTTAAACTGTTGCATGATGGTGTTCCGGACACATTGGCCAATCTGAAGGAATCTGTGGAAGTTGAAAAATATGAATGGTCAGACATGTACAAAAACTTTGCTGAAACCGCTCGAGAAGAAGGCTTTGCCGATATTGCTGAACTTTTTGAAAATACATCAACAATCGAAAAGACACATGAAGAGCGCTTTAAGACATTGGCAAAAAATATCCAAAAAGATAGGGTATTCAAAAAGTCAGGTGAGATTACATGGAAGTGTAACAACTGCGGATATCTGCATACTGCTAAAAATGCTCCTGAAGTTTGTCCGATGTGTGATCATCCTCAGGCACACTTCAGAAAACAGACAAAGGGTTATAAATAACCCTTTTATTTTTTTAGATAGCTATTTATTGTTCAAAAGTCAATATGTTATCAAGATGATATTATGATGGAAAATAACATATGTCTTTTAACTGATAGCTACAAAGTCACTCATCACTATTTTTATCCGAAGGGAACACAAAAGATTTATTCATACCTGGAAAGTAGAGTTGGTGCTGAATTTAACAGAACAATCTTTTATGGTCTGCAATATATCTTAAAGAAATATCTTGTTGGAAAGGTTGTCACTCAGGAAAAGATTGATGAAGCTGATGATTTGATTTCAAATCATATTGGTGAAGATATTTTCAATCGTGAGGGATGGCAGTACATTCTTGATGAACATGATGGAATGCTTCCAATTGAGATTAAAGCGGTCGCTGAAGGAACACCTGTAGATGTGAGCAATGTTCTGATGACTGTAGAAAATACTGATGATAAGTCATACTGGCTTCCAAATTATCTGGAATCATTATTGCTGCAGGTATGGTATCCGTCAACTGTTGCAACATTATCAGCTGAGGTCAGAAAGTTGGCCAATTTCTATCTGGATGTAACCGGATCTGCTAAGGATAATTTAGATTTCATGCTCCATGATTTCGGTTATAGGGGAGCAACTTCAACAGAATCCTCAATGTTGGCAGGTTCTGCTCATTTGCTTAATTTTTCAGGAACAGATACAATTCCTGCCTTAACAATCCCTGAAAACTATTATAATGATTCAAATTTATATGGATTTTCCGTTCAAGCCACTGAACATAGTGTAATGACTTCATTAGGTGAAGATGGTGAATTTAATCAAATCTTAAATGTTATAGATAATGCTAAAGAGGGAATATTGTCCATGGTCATTGATTCATACAATTACAGAAACTTTCTGACTGAAGCCGGCAAATCAGGCAGTGAATTGAATGAAGCCATTTTGAATTTCCTTGATTGTGAATCAAATAAGGTGGTGTTCAGGCCTGATAGTGGTGAACCGGTATCAACTACAATAGACTGTTTGAACCTGCTTTCAGAAGGTTTTGGAAGTCACTTAACAGATAAAGGATATAATGTATTTGACTTGAACATCGGTCTTTTATGGGGTGACGGCCTTGATTATCATAAAATCCGTGATATTCTTTTTGCAATGAAATCAAACGGTTGGGCGGCAGAAAACATAATATTCGGTATGGGTGGTGGACTTCACACTGCAGTCAATCGTGATACTCAAAGAAATGCTTTCAAATGTTCTGCACAGCTAAGGAATGGAGTCTGGCATGACATATTTAAGAATCCTCTTGATTCAAGTAAAAAATCCAAAACAGGAAGATTCAAGTTAATCAATGAAAATAACTCATTTAAGACAGTTCCTATAGATTGTGATGGAGAAAATTATCTGCAATGTGTATTTAAAAATGGTGAACTGTTGATTGATGAAAGTTTTGGAAATATTAAAGCCAGGGCTTTGAATTATTCCAATTCCTATAGATAAGTTACAGAGGTGCACGTCCAGTAATTACATGCTGGTGAGATTTTTGTTAAGTTGATTATTCCGATGATTTGCCATTGAGTCATCTTCATTGGATGTCTTCTGATGAAAAGCATACATTGTTGTTGAACATTTAAATGATGGCCTGAAATATATGACAGTTGTGTTAGAGTCTTAACAAATAATCTGTTATTTGATAAACAGCATTTTTATTTGAACAATTTCAGGAATTTGTCTATCAAAAGTAGTTTAAATAATTTTTCGATGATTTTAATTAGGATGAATGCTTAAAAGGGATGAATCAATTGGTTTGCCGTGTGATTTGTCCTATTCGTCAAGATTTGTAAAAGTTGCATTTATATGTACAAATTCACCATCACATATAGATGTAGTTGATAGTATTAGTCAGTTTTTTCATAACTTGTAATCAGTTGAACAGCAGAGGGTTGTACATATATTGAGAATCAGACTGTATGAATATGTGGATAAATTTCATAATATAATTAAAACTGTAAATTATATTATACAACTATAATAATTCTTAGATTTCTTGCATTGATTTGTTCAAGGAAAATCGTGTTTAAATGATTTGATTAATTTTAATTTGTTAAATGATGAACAAATCAATTAAATCAATTAATTTTTTTTAATTTTTTTAATATTTGATGAAATATAATATATCTCATTCATATATCAATTGTTATTTTATATGTCTGATTAATTTTTTTGTAATTTTTTATTACAAGTTGTTTAATAAATTATGGATATTTGCTTATTTTGTATTCATTTTGAAAATATATTTTTTAATAATGGTTATTTTTTACCCTTTTTCTTTAAAAAAAAGTAATATTTATATATTCTTAGAATTATAAATATATATGAATAATTTTATTATGCCTGTAATTTTATTCGATTTTATAAATTGACTGGACCAGGGGGTGAAAACGAAAAATGAAAGGCAAAAGGTTAATCGTGATAATGGCTATAGTTATTCTTATATTTACTATTCAGGCGTCTTGTGCGCTTGAAAATGATAATAACTTTAATTTAACACAAGCTACTGATGTAAAAAATATCAATGTTCAAACAGATGATGTAAAAGAAGAAATTACCCTCGCTAAGGATAACATTTCTAATGTGGCTAGCGTTAGCTCTCAAAAAGAAGTTTTAAGTGCTTCCAATGATAATAACAATCCACAGGATTCTAATTATACTGAAATTTTGGGAGTTTCTAACGATAATGATGTTTTAGGAAGGTATATTCATGTAACTGCTCCTACACTGAGTTCATTAAGATTAGCGATTTCTTCAGCTAATCCTGGGGACTGGATTTTCTTAGATGGTTTAACCTTTACTGGAGAAGTTGAACAAATTACTATTGATAAAAGACTTATTATTTGCGGAGGCAGTTCTCCGGATGATAATACAAGAGCTACATTAGATTTATCTCAAGTTCTTGTATCTGGTAAAAATAAGTTTCAAATTTCAAAGAATACTGTAGATTTCAGAGGTATTGACTTTGTAAATTTTTATTACCCTCCTAGTGGAAGTACAATCGGTAGAGCTCATTTAATGTCTGTTACAAGTTCAGTTACAATGACAAACTGTAATTTTATTAATAATACAGTATTCCAAAAATCCTATATTATTGAGTTTACAACTAATGCTTTTGGCAGTACTAGGATTGATAATTGTCAGTTTATAAATAATACTGCTTCTGTTATAGTTTCTGCCGGTAATTCCAGAATGACTTTCACTGCAAATAATAACAGGTTTATTAATAATTCCGGTACAATGAATAATGAAAATGAAACTAATTCATTAGGTTTATGTATTAAAGCTCAAATTGCGGGTTCAACTTTTGATAATAATATATTTATCAATAACACAAATGCTGTACACGGTGCGGCTTACTGTGTTAATGCTAGAAATGTTGTTATTACCAATAATCATATTGAAAACAATAAGGCATCTTATGGTGCGGGTATTGAATGTCATTTAGGTTATGTAACTGTAATAAATACAACTTTCATTAATAATGAAGCTTCAGGTTATCATATTCGTGATCCTCAAAGATCAGGTACTGGTGGTGCTATTGCATTTGTCGGACCTCGTAATTATTTGGAAAATTGTACATTCATTAATAACACTGCTGAAAATTATGGTGGTGCAATGGATATTCATTTTGGAAATGGTCAGGAGGCTCATTATACCACTGTTGTAAACAGTAAATTTGAAAATAATGTCGCTCAAAACCAGTTTGCAGGTGCAATTTATATTCAGGGTAATTACGCAACTATTGACAGATGTAACTTTACAAATAACTCAGCTCCAACCGGTGGTGCTATTCAGTTAATGGGTATGGGTGCCAATATAATTGATTCAAATTTCTATCAAAATGATGCAATTGTGGGTGGTGCATGTTATGTAGAAGGTAATCGTGCTACTGTTAGCAATTCTAAATTTGAAAATAACACTGCTACTCATGATTTAGGTAGTTTAATTAAAGATGATGCATCCAAAATCACTTCTGGTGGTGCAATGTATGTTAAAAGTAATGATGTTAGTATAATTGATAGTTCTTTTAATGATAATATTGCTTATGGTAATTTTTCCGATAATACTGGTTTAGGTGGTGCCTTATATATTCTAGGTCAAAATCCTTCATTCCATAACGATAACTTCACAAGCAATGATGCTATTCGTGGAGGTGCAGTTTATATTGAAGGTAGTAATATTGGCGCTAGTAAAATAAACCTTTATAACAATACCGCTATTGAAGGTGGTGCTGTTTATATTAATGGTAATAATATTGACCTTGATTATTTCAATGTAACCGGAAACAATGCTATTCAGGGTGGTGCTATTTATATTGAAGGTGAAAGGACAGATATAACAAATTCAATTTTTGAGGATAATCATGGTACTCGTAATATTGATTTAATTAAATCTGGTGCTGAAAGCCTACCTACTATGGGTGGTGCTATCTATATTGAAGGTAATTATGTAGATATTTATGATAATAATACCTTTAGACGTAATGTTGCTTTTGGTGCATATAATAATGGTGGTCTTGGTGGTGCTATTGCAGTAAATGGAAATAATACTAATATCTATGATGATAACTTTACTATGAATGAAGCTGTTAAAGGTGGTGCTATATATATTAGAGGTACTAATGCTACTGTTAAGGATATGTACTTCACCACAAATAATGCTATTCAAGGTGGTGCTGTATTCATTGAAGGTACTAATGCAAATATTACTAATAATACATTCTATGACAATAATGCTACACATAATTTAACATTCACTCTTACTGATGAACTATTGAAGTTATCTACTAAAGGTGGTGCAATTTCTGTTAGTGGGGATTATGCTAATATAGTTAACAATAACTTCACATATAATGCTGCTATAGGTCGAAATCCTACTGGTGGTCTTGGTGGTGCTATCGCTATTGATGGTTATCATACAACTATTTATGATAATATGTTTGATGATAATGAGGCTATTATAGGTGGTGCATTATATATCACAGGTACTAATACTACTATTGATTTAGTTAACTTTACTAATAATAATGCTATTCAGGGCGGTGCAGTATATGTTAAAGGACTTAATACAAATATTGTAAGATCTGAATTTAAGTGCAATAATGCAACACATAATTTAACTTATAGTTTAACTCCTGAGTTATTTTCATTACCAACTATTGGTGGTGCTATATCTATTGAAGGTAATAACACATTATTAAAAGATATTAATTTTAATAACAATACTGCTATCGGTATTCATTTAGATGGTGGTTATGGAGGTGCTGCTGCATTAAACGGTTATGATACTGAAATTATTAACGTAACTTTCGATGCAAACCAGGCAATTCGCGGTGGTGCTGTTTATGTTAATGGTACTGTTAACACTTTAAATGATACAGTCTTTACCAATAATGCTGCAATTCGCGGTGGTGCTGTATATAACAGTGCATCTCACACAACTATTCTGAATTCCAAATATGTAAATAATACTGCAACTCAAAACTTAAGATTCAACGTTAATGATGTATTATACAGTTTAACTACTATGGGTGGTGCTGTTGCAATTAGAGGATATTCAGTTAATGCAACAACATGTGAATTCATCAACAATACTGCTATTGGAATATTCGAAAATGGTGGTCTTGGTGGTGCGATTGCTGTTAATGGATCTGACAATTATATATTCAATTCCACATTTAAATTCAATGAAGCTGTTAAAGGTGGTGCTTTTTATCTGCTTGGTAATTCCACAACCATTTTAAATTCAAGCTTCTATGAAAATAATGCTATTAAAGGTGGAGCGGGATATATTGATGGAGAAAATAGCCACATTGAAAATTCAATATTCGATGACAACGATGCAAGACATGACTTAAGGTTTACATTATCAGATGTGTTAAAAGATACAGATACTGCTGGTGGTGCTATTTACATTATCGGAAACAATGTCAATGTGACTTCAAGTAATTTCACTGATAACGATGCAAAAGCATTTAATGAAAATGTAACTCGTGGAGGTGGAGCATTTTATATTGAAGGAAACAACGCAAACATTTCCAGTTCATACTTTGAAAATAACACTGCATTAAAAGGTGGAGCTGTATTCATCACAGGAAATCACACCCAATTCTACGATTCAAACTTCACTAAAAATTCTGTAACCAATTTCACAGTTATGGAAGGATTTGGAGGGGCAATCTATCTGGAAAATTCTCATAACAGTGATATTACCAGATGTATTTTTGACCAAAATACTGCTTCAATAAATGGTGGAGCTATCGACTGGCACGAAGGTGCTACTGACGGCCAAATTGTTGATTGTATCTTTACAAACAATACTGCGGGTGCAAATGCAGGTGCGGTATTCTGGTTTGGTGTTGGAGGGATTATTAAAGGTTCAAATTTCACAGAAAATAAAGCTAATGGTACTGTTAAATGTGTAATGGGCAACTTCGGAGACGGAGGAGCTATCATGTGGACAGGTTCCAACGGTACTGTGGATGACTGTAACTTTATTAATAATACTGCAAATCAACGTGGAGGTGCTGTATTCCTTAGAAGTGTAGAAGGTCGTGCACCATGTGATAACAATACATTTAAAAACTCTCACTTTGAAGATAACACAGCAGGAACCAATGGTGGTGCAATTGATTGGTATCAAGGAGCTACTAATGGAGCTATAGAAAATTCAACATTTGAACACAATGTTGCTAATAGATCTGCAGGTGCAGTATTCTGGAACGGTAATACTGGTAAAATTGTAAGTTCCAATTTCACCAATAACTATGTCACAGGTACAAATGTAAATCCTGATAACAATAATACTGGTAATGGTGGTGCAATCATGTGGTTAGGTTCTAACGGTCTTGTAGATGATTGTATCTTTGTAAATAATACTGCTCCTAGATTAGGAGGTGCAGTTTATTTGGAAGCTTCAAGTTTCGGAAGTGCTGAAAATACTACATTCAGTAATTCTTACTTCGAAAACAATGCTGCAGGTATTAACGGTGGTGCTATCAACTGGCATGAAGGTGCTAAAAACGGTAAAATTGTAGATTCAACATTTGTAAACAACACTGCAAAAGCTAATGGTGGTGCTGTGTTCTGGTTTGGTGATAATGGTAATATTACCGGTTCTGATTTCACTGATAACAAAGCGTTAGGATTAGTCAACGGAACTTACTTGGATTCCGGATGTGGTGGTGCTGTTATTTGGACTGGTTCCAATGGTACAGTTGATAACTGTAAGTTTATCAATAACTCTGCTGCTAAAAACGGAGGTGCAGTATACTTACGTAATTTAACTGAAAACGGTTGTGATAATACTACATTCAGTAATTCTCACTTTGAAAATAATACTGCTGGCCGTAACGGTGGTGCTATTGATTGGCATAATGGAGCTACCAACGGTAGAATTGAAAATTCCACTTTGGTCAACAATACTGCTCGTGCTAATGGTGGTGCTGTATACTGGTATGGTAATAATGGTAACATTATAGGTTCTAATTTCACTAATAATAAAGCGTTAGGTGAAGTCAACGGAACATTTAACATCAACACAGGTTGTGGTGGTGCTCTTATTTGGACTGGTTCCAATGGTACTGTAGATAATTGTAACTTTATCAACAATTCCGCTGCTCAAAACGGTGGTGCTGTATTTTTACGTGGAGTACTTTCAGACATTTGTGATAATACTACATTTAGTAATTCTCACTTTGAAAATAACACTGCAGGTATTAATGGTGGTGCTATTGATTGGCATGAAGGTGCTACTAACGGCAGAATTGACAATTCAACATTTGTAAACAATACTGCTCGTGCTAATGGTGGTGCTGTGTTCTGGTATGGTAATAATGGTACTATTGCAGGTTCCAATTTCACTGACAACAAAGCTTTAGGTACTGCAAAAGGTACTTATGGTCGTTCTGGTGATGGTGGTGCTGTTATTTGGACTGGTTCCAATGGTCTTGTAGATGACTGTAACTTTGCAAATAATAATGCTACAAATCGTGGTGGTGCTGTATTCCTAGATGCTATAAATAAAGGTGAGGGTGATAATACTACATTCAGTAATTCTCACTTTGAAAACAATGTAGCTGGAACAAATGGTGGTGCTATTGACTGGTATGAAGGTGCTACAAATGGTAAAATTGTAAATTCCACATTCGAAAACAACACTGCACACAGAGCGGGTGGTGCTGTATACTGGAATGGTTTAAATGGTACTATTGTAGGTTCTAACTTCACTAATAACAAAGCTACCGGTTTAAACAAAACTGCTGCCGGTAAAGGTGGTGCTGGTGGTGCTGTTATTTGGATTGGATCCAACGGTTTAGTGGATGATTGTATATTTGAAAACAACACTGCTGCTGAAAATGGTGGTGCTGTATTCTTACAAGAGTACAACAATCAATGTGATAATACCACATTCAAAAACTCTAAATTCATCAATAACACTGCTGCTAAGAATGGTGGTGCTATAGACTGGAATGAAGGAGCAACCAATGGATCAATTATCAATTCCACATTTGACAAAAATAATGCAACAAATGGAGGAGCTGTATCATGGTCAGGACATAATGGTAGAATTATAGATTCTAATTTCACCGACAATTATGCTTCTGAAAATGGTGGTGCTGTTCTTTGGTCAGGTATTAACGGTGAAATAGATAACTCAAGATTTGTTAACAACACAGCTAAAAACGGTGGTGCTATATATTTACAAAACTGTGAACATGGTGATAAGACTAATGTTACAATTAAAGATTCTTACTTTGAAAATAACTCAGCTGTTGATGGTGGTGCTATAAATTGGTATAAAGGTACTAACGCTACTATAGATAATACTGAATTTGTCGATAACTTTGCAAATCGTGGTGGAGCTGTATTTGTAAATGGTACAGATGGAACCATTAAAAATTCAAACTTCACAGCAAATGAAGCTATCTTAGGTGGTGCGGTATATGCTAATAATGAGAAATTGACCATTTCAGATTCCAATTTTGATGAAAATGCTGCTATTCAGGGTGGTGCTGCATTTATTGATGCTGCGAAAAATTTCATTAAATATTCAAACTTCACTATGAACAATGCTACATACACCTTAAGAAAAGTAAACACTACTGGAAACAATAATAAAACAAAAGGTGGAGCAGTATACATTAACGGAACTGGAACTGTTGTGGATAATTCAAAATTCTTAAATAACACTGCAGTTACTGAACGTGAATACAACAACGAAACCAATAATCCTTTATCTTCTGATGATGGATTTGGTGGTGCAATATATGTTGGTGCAGATAATGCACAAATAACCTCAAGTGAATTCAACGATAACAAAGCATGTAATGGATCAGCTTTATACAATGATGCAACTGGCACTCAATTAGATGGTGACAAATTCATCAAAAACCAAGCTTGGTCATATAATTTAGATGTAAACGCTACTCCAAACAGTACTTTCTATGGAAGTAACATTACTATTGAAATAGCAAACTACACTGGAGGAGATAACATCATAAACGGTATTTACAATGCTAAATCAGTTAATTCTATCACATTCAATAATGTGAATTATGTTATTAATGATGATGAAAGTAGTATAGGAATCACTGGTGAAACACATCCTGTTTCTGGTGTTGAAAACAGTAACAATGGTAAAGAATTATATCAAGATTCTCTTGAAAGATACCAGAATATTGTTTTGGAATTCATCAATAATGAAACTGGTAAAGTTGTACGTACTGTAACCATAAAAACTGATGCATATGGTAATTACACATTAAATGTAACCGGATTTGCACCAGGAAATTACACAGTTAAAGCATACCACCCAGAAGACAGGAACTATAAATATATTGGCGATGTAACTACATTTGAGATTTTACCTTATGTGGATATAAACATTACAAAAACAGTTGAAAGTTACTACACAATTGTTGGAAATAATGTGAAATTTACAGTTACTGTAAGTAATGCGGGTAATGCTTCAAATGCTTCTAACATAAAAGTCAAAGATATTATTCCTGCGGCTGCAAACTTGGAATTAGTAGAATCAACTGTAACAGATGGTACATTCAGTCAGGCAGATTGGTCATGGACTATAGATAAATTAGCTAACGGTACCAGTGAAACTTTAACTTTAGTATTTAAAACTACCACTTTAGGTAAATTTAATAATACTGTTAATGTAACTTGTGCTGAAGATGAATGGAATTATACCAATAACAATGCTTCTGTATTATTTGAAGTTGTAATGCTTAATTTAACCATTAACAAAACAGCTAATGTTGAAAGTATTTATGTGATGGAAAACGTTACATTCACAATCAATGTTACAAATAATGCAAAAGTAAATGCAACCAATGTTGTTGTAACTGACATTGTTCCAAAAGGTTTCGAATATGTCAAATCCAATGTGACTGGTTATAACAGTAAAACTGGTTTATTGATTATTGATGTTTTAAAACCTGGTGAGTCTTACCTGTTTACTATTACTCTTAAGGCTGTAACTAACGGTACCCTAACAAATTATGTCAATGTGACATGCAAGGAAAACAGTACTTTTAAAAAAGCAAATGCAAGTGTATATGTAATTCCTGTAGTTAATTTAACTGTTGTTAAAAACACTGACTTTGATGATTATATTGTAGGTGATACTGTCGTATTTACAATTACTGTAACCAACAATGGACCTTCAAATGCAACAAATATTCAAATTAAAGATATATTTGATAGTGAAGGTTTAGAATTGCTTGATGGTGATTTGGAACAAACTATTGCATTTTTAGAAAATGGTACATCCAAATCAGTTACTATTAAGGCAAATGTTACTAAACTCGGTGATTGGATTAATAAAGTTAATGTGACATGTGATCAAAATGACACAATCAAATCTGCAAATGTTACTGTACATGTTTACAATGTGGACCTTAGAATAAATAAGACAGCTAATGCAACTTATGTTCCTGTAAATGGTTTAATCAACTTCACAATAACTGTTAAAAATCACAGTGATAGGGATGCTCATAATGTTATTATTACAGATACATTAAATAGTGTATTCGAATTAATTCCGGGCAATTATAATGTCACTGGTTTAATAGAGGGTAATTTGGTTGTTGAAACCGTTGCTACATTGAAAGCTGGAGAATCTTATTCAATATGGTTTGTTGTAAGGGCAAAAACTAATGGAACCTATGTGAATACTGCTGGTGTTATCTGTAATGAGGAAAAAACACTTCAGCGTAATAGTGAAACAGTTGTCGTTTATCCTGTTGTTGACTTAAAAGTCAATAAGACTTCCAATGTCAAAGTAGGTGAAAACGTTACTGTAAGCAATGATGTTGTATTTACAATTAATGTAACAAATGATGGTATTTCAAGTGCTACTGGTGTTAAAATTACTGATGTTGTTCCTGAAGGATTTGAATTTGTAAGTTCAAGTGCTGATGATTATGATAACGAAACTGGTTTGTTAACTGTTGCTTTAATCAAACCTGGTGAATCATATGTATTTACAATTACATTAAAAGTCATTGCTAATGGTACTTTAACTAATACTGTTAATGTGACCTGCAATGAAAATAAAACACTCATAAGTAACAGTTCATCAATTAATGCTATTCCAGTCATATTAACTGTTAATAAAACTGCTAATGTAACTTTAGTTGGAAATAATACTCTTGTTAACTTTACAATTACTGTAAACAACACAGGTATTGCAAATGCAACTAATATAAATGTTACTGATGTTTTACCAAAAGGATTTGTATTTGTAAGTGCAAGTGCAGGTTACACAAATAAAACTCAAACAGTCAGTTGGATTATTGATAAGTTAAATGGCGGAAATGTAACTAAATTATGGATTGTTGCCAAATCAACTGCTGTAGGCAACTGGTCAAATGTTGTAAATGTAACTTGTAAAGAAAATAAAACTGTTGTCAGCGATAAATTCAATGTAACAATTGGATACACCAATATAACTGTTAATAAGACTGCTAATGTTACTGTGGTTGGTAATAATACTTTGGTTAAATTTACTATTATTGTAAACAACACAGGTATTGTGAATGCTACTGGTGTAACTGTTAAGGATGTATTGCCTAATGGATTTGTGTTTGTTAGTGCAAGTGCAGGTAATATTCCTGTTGGTCAGAAAGTTAGCTGGACTATTGATATGTTGGAAATTGGTAAACCTGTTGAATTCGTGATTGTTGCTAGGTCTAATGCTACTGGTAATTGGACTAATGTGGTGGATGTTAATTCTACTGAGAATGCGACAGTTGTTGATTCTAGTGTTACTGTTGATGTTCGTCCTGTTAGTTTAACTGTTAATAAGACTGCTAATGTTACTGTGGTTGGTAATAATACTTTGGTTAAATTTACTATTGTTGTAAATAATACGGGTGTTATGAACGCTACAAATGTTTCCATTAATGATGTATTGCCTGTTGGATTTGTGTTTGTTAGTGCAAGTGCTGGTAATACTACTGTTGGTCAGAAAGTTAGCTGGACTATTGATAAGTTAAATATAGGCGATGTTAAAGAATTCGTGATTGTTGCTAGGTCTAATGCTACTGGTAATTGGACTAATGTGGTGGATGTTAATTCTACTGAGAATGCGACAGTTGTTGATTCTAGTGTTACTGTTGATGTTCGTCCTGTTAGTTTAACTGTTAATAAGACTGCTAATGTTACTGTGGTTGGTAATAATACTTTGGTTAAATTTACTATTGTTGTAAATAATACGGGTGTTATGAACGCTACAAATGTTTCCATTAATGATGTATTGCCTGTTGGATTTGTGTTTGTTAGTGCAAGTGCTGGTAATACTACTGTTGGTCAGAAAGTTAGCTGGACTATTGATAAGTTCGATACAGGTGATGTTGAAACATTCTGGATAATCGCAAGAACTATTGCAACCAATACAACTACAAATGTTGTAACTGTAACATCTGCTGAAAATAAAACAAATGTGACAGGTAAAGCTGTTGTTGATATTGTTGAAATTAATGCAACACTCAATAAGACTGCTAATATTACTGTAATTGGTAATAATACTCTTGTCAACTTTACAATTGTTTTAAATCACACCAGCATTATAAATGCTACAAATGTAACAATTTGTGATGTTTTACCGAACGGATTTGTATTTGTCGATGCAATGGGTGATTATACTCAAACAGGCAAAGTAATCAAATGGCATTTCGACACAGTAAAATCAGGTCAGGTTATTAGACTTTGGATTACAGCAAGATCAAACTCTACTGGTAAATGGAATAATACAGTAAGCGTATCCAGTGATGAAAACATAAGCATTGCAACTACTAATGCTACTGTAAATGTTGTTTCAGTAAATGCAACTGTTAATAAGACTGCTAATGTTACTGTAATAGGTAATAATACTTTGGTTAAATTCACAATCAGTGTAAATTATACATCTATTGTAAATGCTACTAATGTGACAATTAAAGATGTTTTACCAAGTGGCTTCACATTTGTCGGAGCTTCAGACGGTCACACTCAAGTTGGTCAAAAAGTAGAATGGTATTTCGATACTTTAACTAAAGGATTCTACGAACTCTGGATTGTTGCAAGATCCAATGCTGTTGGTAAATGGAACAATACTGTTGTTGCATCATGCAATGAGAATAGTACATTTATTGGTGATAATGCTACCGTTGATGTATGTCCAGTAAACGCAACTATTAATAAGACTGCTAATGTTACTTTAATAGGTAACAATACTTTGGTTAAATTTACAATCAGTGTAAACTATACCTCTGTTGTAAACGCTACTAATGTAACAATCCGTGATGTTTTACCTAATGGATTTACATTTGTAAGTGCTACCGGAGATTATGACAGAAATGGTCAGGAAATTAAATGGCATTTCGATAATTTAACAAAAGGTTACTTCGAATTTGAAATTATCGCTAAATCTAATGCTACTGGTAATTGGAAAAATACTGTTACTGCATCATGTAATGAAAACAGTACAATAATTTGTGATAATGTCACTGTTGAAGTCGCTCCTGTAAATATAACAGTTATTAAAGATGTTGATGTCAAATCTGTTGATGTATTAGGTCTTGTTAACTTCACAATAACTGTAACTAACAATGGAAAAATAAATGTTACAAATGTATCATTTACTGATATAATGGACTTGTCTGTATTCGAAATTAAAGGTCATAACGGAACATTCAAACAAAATGGAAATGAACTTCTATTTGAAATCGGTTCCTTAAATGTTGGTGATACATACAAAGTTTGGATTCAAGCAAAAGCTTTAACAAACGGCACTTTCACCAATGTTGTTAACGTGACTTCTTTCGAAAATAAAACAGCGGGTTATGATAATGTTAGTGTAAAAGTGATTCCTATAGTTAATTTAACTGTTGTAAAAACTGTTAATGTTGAAAAAATAGGTTTAAATAATTATGTTGTATTTACAATCAATGTAACTAATAACGGACCATCAAATGCAACAAATGTTGAAATTAATGATGCTCTTCCAATCGGATTAGAATATTATGATTCCAATTTAACTGGTTATGTATACGGTGAAGAATATATCGTTCCATTAATATTGCCAGGTAAATCTTTCGCATTTACCATTACTGCATGGGCTATTGAAGAAGGTAACTTTACTAATAAAGTTTATGTTACCTGTGCTGAAAATGGCACTGTCAAGAAAGCTAATGCAAGTGTGGAAGTTGTTGTTGTCAATTTGACTGCCGTCAAATATCCGGATAATGCTGTTGTAGGAAATAACTCATTGGTAAACTTCACAATTGAAGTTAAAAACAATGATGTTCTTAATGCTACATACGTGTTTGTCTATGATATAATACCGGATGGTTTTGAATTTGTCAATGCAACTGAAGGTTACTATCATGTCGAAAACTTGGTATTCTGGGTGATTGAAAAATTAGTCAACGGATCAACTGATAAACTTTGGATTGTTTTAAAAACTACAAAAGTCGATAATTTAACTAACGAAGTGGAAATTTTCTATACTGAAAATTCCTATAAAGTTTATACAAACAGTACTCTAGAAGTAGTTCCTGTTAATTTAACAATCAATAAGACTGCTGGTGTAGATGAGATTTATTTAAATGATGAGATTACTTTCACAATAAACGTTACAAATAATGCTGTTGTTAATGCTACAAACGTAAATGTAATCGATGTTGTACCTTATGGATTTGAATTTGTCAAATCAAATGCAACAGGTTATGATAACAAAACTGGTTTATTGACAATTCCTGTCATTGAAGCGGGTAAATCATATCTATTCACAATTACTTTAAAAGCAATAACCAATGGTACTTTAACTAATTATGTTAATGTAACTTCCAGCGAAAACAATACTGTTGTAAATACTACAGCAAAAGTAAATGTCATTCCTGTGGTTAATTTGACTGTTGTTAAGACTGTTGATGTGGCTGAAGTTTATGTTAATGATGAGGTTACTTTTACTGTTAATGTGACTAATAATGGTCCGTCTAATGCTACTGGTGTTAAAATCACTGATGTTGTACCTGGTGGATTTGAGTTCGTTAGGGCTAGTGATAGTGGTTATGATAATGTTACTGGTTTGTTAACAGTTCCTGTTATTGAAGCTGGTGAATCTTTCGTATTTACTATTACTCTTAAAGCAATAACAAACGGTACTTTGACTAATGTGGTAAATGTAACATCTAAAGAGAACAGTACAGTTAAATGTAACAGCAGTTCAGTTAAAGTAATTCCTGTAGTTAATTTGACTGTTGAGAAAGTTGCTGATATGTATGATGCTTTAGTCGGTGATGAGATTACTTTCATTATTACTGTAACCAATAACGGTCCGTCTAATGCTACCAATATTAAAGTTATCGATATTCTCGATGAAGATGGATTTACTTTAGTAAGTGGTGATTTAGAAAGTGTTATTCCGTTCTTGGAAAGTGGTAAGTACGTAAGTATTGTCATTAAAGTTAATACAACTTCTAAAGGTTCATTCATGAATACTGTTAATGTAACATGTGATCAAAATGACACTATCAAGTCTGCAAACGCTACCGTGAATGTTTATATGACTGATATGAAGATTAATAAGTCTGCTGATGTTAATGTAACTGAAGTAAATGGTCTTGTAAACTTTACAATCGTTGTTAAAAATCATGGTACTACTGCGGCAACTAATGTTCACATTATTGATGATTTAGGTAGTGGATTTGAGTTTGTTAATGCTAGTGCAGGTTACACAAGAAATGGTCAAACTGTTGTTTGGAACGCTCCTAGTGTTGCCAGTGAAGGTTCATACTCTGTATGGATTGTAGCTCGTGCATTGACCAATGGTACATTAAGCAATATTGCTCATGTAAACTGCAGCGAAGAAAGTACTGTTAAAAACAGCACTTCAACTGTGGATGTAACTCCTGTGGTTAATTTGACTGTTGTTAAGACTGTTGATGTGGCTGAAGTTTATGTTAATGATGAGGTTACTTTTACTGTTAATGTGACTAATAATGGTCCGTCTAATGCTACTGGTGTTAAAATCACTGATGTTGTACCTGGTGGATTTGAGTTCGTTAGGGCTAGTGATAGTGGTTATGATAATGTTACTGGTTTGTTAACAGTTCCTGTTATTGAAGCTGGTGAATCTTTCGTATTTACTATTACTTTGAAAGCTGTAACTAATGGTACTTTATCCAATGTTGTTAATGTGACATCTGCTGAGAATGATACTGTTGTTAACTCTTCAATCAGTGTTAAAGTTGCTCCTGTGGTTAATTTGACTGTTGTTAAGACTGTTGATGTGGCTGAAGTTTATGTTAATGATGAGGTTACTTTTACTGTTAATGTGACTAATAATGGTCCGTCTAATGCTACTGGTGTTAAAATCACTGATGTTGTACCTGGTGGATTTGAGTTCGTTAGGGCTAGTGATAGTGGTTATGATAATGTTACTGGTTTGTTAACAGTTCCTGTTATTGAAGCTGGTGAATCTTTCGTATTTACTATTACTTTGAAAGCTGTAACTAATGGTACTTTATCCAATGTTGTTAATGTGACATCTGCTGAGAATGATACTGTTGTTAACTCTTCAATCAGTGTTAAAGTTGCTCCTGTGGTTAATTTGACTGTTGTTAAGACTGTTGATGTGGCTGAAGTTTATGTTAATGATGAGGTTACTTTTACTGTTAATGTGACTAATAATGGTCCGTCTAATGCTACTGGTGTTAAAATCACTGATGTTGTACCTGGTGGATTTGAGTTCGTTAGGGCTAGTGATAGTGGTTATGATAATGTTACTGGTTTGTTAACAGTTCCTGTTATTGAAGCTGGTGAATCTTTCGTATTTACTATTACTTTGAAAGCTGTAACTAATGGTACTTTATCCAATGTTGTTAATGTGACATCTGCTGAGAATGATACTGTTGTTAACTCTTCAATCAGTGTTAAAGTTGCTCCTGTCGTTAATTTGACAGTCGTTAAAGTTGCTGATATGGATGACGCTACTATAGGTGATGTGATTACATTCACTATTACAGTAACCAATAACGGTCCTTCTGATGCTACTAACATTAGAGTTATCGATATCTTGGATAAAGGTTTAACTTTAATCAGTGGTGATTTGGAAACTGTTATTCCGTTCCTGGCAAGTGGTAATTCTACTGCTGTTGTTGTTAAAGTTAGAACTACTGCTAAAGGAGATTACATGAACTGTGTAAATGTATCTTGTGATGAAAACGACACAATTAAATCTGCAAACGCTTCTGTCCATGTTTACAATACTGATATGAAGATTATTAAGACTGCTAACGTCACTTCCGTTGATGTAAATGGTCTCGTTAACTTCACAATCATTGTAAAAAATCATGGCCGATTCAATGCAACCAATATTCATGTTACTGATGAATTGAGTGGTGCATTTGAGTTTGTTAATGCTAGTGCAGGTTACACAAGAAATGGTCAAACTGTTGTTTGGAACGCTCCTAGTGTTGCCAGTGAAGGTTCATACTCTGTATGGATTGTAGCTCGTGCATTGACCAATGGTACATTAAGCAATATTGCTCATGTAAACTGCAGCGAAGAAAGTACTGTTAAAAACAGCACTTCAACTGTGGATGTAACTCCTGTGGTTAATTTGACTGTTGTTAAGACTGTTGATGTGGCTGAAGTTTATGTTAATGATGAGGTTACTTTTACTGTTAATGTGACTAATAATGGTCCGTCTAATGCTACTGGTGTTAAAATCACTGATGTTGTACCTGGTGGATTTGAGTTCGTTAGGGCTAGTGATAGTGGTTATGATAATGTTACTGGTTTGTTAACAGTTCCTGTTATTGAAGCTGGTGAATCTTTCGTATTTACTATTACTCTTAAAGCAATAACCAATGGTACTTTATCCAATGTTGTTAATGTGACATCTGCTGAGAACGATACTGCCGTAACTTCCACAATTAGTGTAAATGTAACTCCTGTGGTTAACTTGACTGTTGAGAAGGTTGCAAGCACTGATGATGCATTAGTTGGTGATGAAATTACTTTCACAATTACTGTAACCAATAACGGTCCTTCAAATGCTACAAATGTCAAAGTCATTGATATCTTAGATAAAGAAGGATTTGACTTGATTAGTGGTGATTTGGAAACTGTTATTCCAGTTCTTGAAAGTGGCAAGTCTGCAACTATTGTTGTAAAAGTTAAAACAATCGCTAAAGGTTCATTCATGAATGCTGTTAATGTAACATGTGATCAAAATGACACTGTCAAATCTGCAAACGCTACCGTGAATGTTTATATGACTGATATGAAGATTATTAAGACTGCTAATGTCACTTCCGTTGATGTAAATGGTCTTGTAAACTTTACAATCGTTGTTAAAAATCATGGTACTACTGCGGCAACTAATGTTCACATTATTGATGATTTAGGTAGTGGATTTGAGTTTGTTAATGCTAGTGCAGGTTACACAAGAAATGGTCAAACTGTTGTTTGGAACGCTCCTAGTGTTGCCAGTGAAGGTTCATACTCTGTATGGATTGTAGCTCGTGCATTGACCAATGGTACATTAAGCAATATTGCTCATGTAAACTGCAGCGAAGAAAGTACTGTTAAAAACAGCACTTCAACTGTAGATGTAACTCCTGTAGTAAACTTAACTGTTGAAAAAACTGCAAACGTTGAAAATATCACAATAGGTAGTGAAGTGACCTTCACAATTAATGTAACCAATCATGGTCCTTCCAAGGCTACAAATGTTGTTGTGGAAGATATATTACCGAATGGTTTCGAATTAATTAGTGGAGATGTTAAAACTATTATAGATGTATTGCAAAATGGTGAATCTAAAATAATTACAATTAAAGTTAAAGCTACATCAACCGGTAATCTTACCAATGTGGTTTCCGTTTACTCAAACGAAAACACAACTATGGTTAAATCAAATGTTACCGTCAGAGTAAATAATCCTAAATTATCTACTAGCCAAACTCCAGGCGATGAGTTTGTATACTCAGGTAACCAGACTACATTCACAATAAAAGTAACCAATGAAGGTGATGTTCCTCTTACAGGTATCTTTATTAATGATAAAATCCCTGAAGGTTTAGTTTATGACCACTTCATCGGCCCTAATTGGACTTATGATGGAAACAGATTCCATTACAGTGGTTCTTTAGACGTTGGTGAAACTGTTGAATTAACAATCGTCGTAAATGCGACTGAAAGCGGAAAATTCACTAATATTGCTTCTGTAGGTTCCGATCAGACTGGTACTTCAACTTCAAATGCTAGTGTAATTGTTTACACTCCTGCATTAAAAGTACGTGAGATTTCAAACAATCCAACTGCTTTAGTTGGTCAAAGTGTCAGTTTCACTGTAGTTGTTACTAATATTGGTGACTGTGAACTTACTGGTATTTACACTGTAAATAACTTCCCAGACGGTTTGGTATACACTGGTTACACTGGAGACAGTTGGGATAAATTGACTAGCGGACTTTTAGGTGCTCCAGTCGGTGGCTGGATACAAGACGGAAACAAATTTGTTTACTTAGGTACATTAAAACCTGGTGAATCAGCTAACTACACTTTATACTTCGATACCACAAGAGTTGGTGTATTTACTCCTGAAGTATTGGCAAGTTCTGATTTAACCAGTAATGATTACTCCAACAACACTACTGTTGTTGTAGAACCTAAATTAGAAGTAAAACAGGTAATTGATAAATCATATATTCACGTTGGTGAAAAAGTTACTGTAACTATTACTGTAACAAATGCTGGCGGATGTGTCTTAGGCGATGTTTATGTAATTGAAAAAGTTCCTGAAGGATTAAAATTCAACAGTTACTCAGGTAACGGCTGGACCAAATCAGGTGATAAATTCACATACTCTGGTGAATTGGGTATAGGTGAAAGTGCAAGCTTCACTATTACATTCGATTCTATAAAAGAAGGTAATGTGATAAATACTATTGTTGCTGGATCCAACATGACTGAAGAAATTGATAATCATGTTGATGTTGAAATTGTCAATAAGACAAAACCAGCTCCGAAACCTACTCCAAAACCTAAACCTAAGCCGGAACCAAAACCGGTACCAAAACCTGTTCATCCTGTAAACAATACAACTGGTAAACACATTAATGCTATTAGCGAACCTGTAACAATGCATGCTACTGGTAATCCAATAATCCTGTTATTATTGGTACTTATGGCTATTATACCGTTAAGAAGATTTAAACACTAAAATTAAAATTTTCGGGAGTTTCCATACTCCCTCTACTATTTTTTTTAAATATTTTTTACATTTTGGAAAATTTCTTTCTTTTTATGCTACTACTTTTTATATTATAAATTCAATAAATAACAATAATCTATACATTTTACCAATTTTATGTGGTTAAATTGTTAAAAAGGAGGAAATAGCTTGAAGAAACTTAAAATATTAATGTTATTGTCAATATTATGTTTATTGATAATAATTCCAACATCATTTGCAGCGGAAAATGAGACAATCCTTGCAGAAGATGTTTCAATTCAAAATACATCAATCGCAAGTGAGGATACAGATACTTTAGCTTCAGATATTTATTTTGATGCGGGTGTTGAAAAGGACGGTGATGGATCATGGAGTAATCCGTATAAAAATCTGAAAATAGAATATATTAAAGAGAATTCTATTGTTTATTTGTCTGATGGGGAATACAAATTAAATGAATTGCTCGAAAAAAAGAATTTAACAATAATCGGGTCAAATCCTTCAAAAACAATCATTAAAAATTTTGGAATTGAAACTTCCGGGTATCTGTGTTTAAAAAATCTTACTTTAATAAACTGTGAAGTGTCTACTACAGGCACTTTAAAGGCTGTTAATTCAATCTTTAACAATCCTACTCGGGGTTATAATGCTATTTATTCTTCAACTTCTTCATCCTCCACAACTATTGATAACTGTACATTTTCAAATGAATATCGCCTAAGCCAGGGCGGTGCAATTAAGTTAATAGATGGAAATTTAACCATAACCAATTCTCAGTTCAATGGTAACTACGCATCTGAAGGTGGGGCAATATATGTTGACAAGGGTACTCTATTAATCAGGAACTCCCAATTCATTTCAAACTATGCAGATAAATTTGGCGGTTCCATATGTGCGAAAAATAATGCAAATTTAACAATTACTCAAACCAGTATCCTTAACGGATACTCAATTGATGATGCTGGCGGAGCAATATATTTGAAAAATTCAAATTTGGAATCAGATTACCTTGAAATTACTAATTGCACATCCACTTTCGGTGGAGCAATTGTTTCTTTAAGTTCAAGTCTGAAATTAAACAATTTTGTCTCAAAGAATAACAGAGCAAAATATAATGGGGGTTCTATTTACATAATGTACAACACATTCTATTTAGAAGATTCCACATTCGAATCAAACTATGCACAAAACGGTGGAGCCATTTTTGTTGATGAGGTGTATGACTTTATTGCTTCAGGTAACAAATTCATGTCCAATGAAGCGTCAAATACAGGTGGTGCGGTTTATTCCGTGATTGGTGAAGACTACATACCTATTTCAGTTATTGATTCTGCATTTGAAAACACATTCATAAACAACAAAGCATTGTTTGAACCTGATGCATATGAAGCAAATCTTCCGGAATTATTTGTAAGTGATGGAAACTACATTTTAGTTAAGTTGAACACATCCTATGATGGAAATCTTCCTTCAAGTTATGATTTAAGAACTTTCGGTCAGGTATCACCAGTTAAAAATCAGGGCAGTGGCGGAAACTGTTGGGCATTCAATACAATAGCTGCTTTGGAATCCTGCATTTTAAAGGCAACCGGAAAAACCTATGATTTGTCAGAAGAAAACATGAAAAACCTGATGTATAAGTTTTCAGATTATGGATGGGCAATGGAACCTAATATAGGAGGATATGATAAGATGAGTGTTTCATACCTTACAGCTTGGTTAGGTCCTATCAATGAAACTGATGACCCTTATGATCCTAATTCAGAATTGTCCTCATTATTTAAAAGCTTTTTCCATGTGCAGAATGTTGTTTATTTAACCCGTACAAATTACACTGAAAACGATGAAATCAAAAGAGCCATAATGGATTATGGTGCAGTTGCAACCAGCATCTACTGGAGCAGCACATATCTTGGTAAGGACAGAAAAAGTTATTATTGTCCTAATGAATTAGGCGGAAACCATGCGATAACCATCGTCGGATGGGATGATAATTATTCCAAAGAGAATTTTGCAAAAGTTGTCAATAACAAACCGCTTCCTCCTGGTGATGGTGCCTGGATTATTAAAAACAGTTGGGGTACAGACAACAGCGGAGACAAAGGATTTTACTATGTTTCATATTATGACAAGCACTGTGCACAGTTGAACAAACCTGAATCAACTTACACATTCATTTTAAATGATACTATTAAATTTGATAAGAATTACCAATATGACATTCCGGGTAAATCAGATTATTTCTTCAACAAAACCTATGAAGTCTGGTATAAAAATATTTTCAAAGCTACTGATGATGAATATTTGGCGGCTGTTTCTACTTACTTCAATAAGCAGTGCAATTGGGAATTTTACATTTATGTCAATAATGTTTCAAAGGCATTCAAGTATGGTTCTGCAGGATCCAGCTATAAAACAATCAATTTGGATGAGATAATTCCGCTTAAAGTGGGGGATATCTTTGAAATAGTATTTAAGATTTCAGGCGATAGTGATGTTTCAGTTCCTATTTCCGAGTCAGTTTCATTTATGAGGGAGTTCTACAGGGAAAATATTTCCTTTGTAAGTTATGACGGTAAAACATGGCATGACTTATGTAATTTGGATTGGACTTATCCTAACCACACTTATTCCGGTCAGGTGGCTTGCATTAAGGCGTTCACTTTCCTCAATGAAATAAGGACAGTCATTAACTTGACAGTTGAACATGTTGAAGATAACAAGGTTGATATTGTAGCAAGGATAACTGATGAATTCGGCAATGCAATTGAAAATGGCAGTGTGATTTTTACTGTTGACAATAAGGATTATTCAACAAATATTACAGATGGTAAAGCTGCATTATCAAATATTTTACTTAAAACAGGAATAAATGAATTCACTGTTAAATTCAGCAAAACTGGTTATGCCGATTCCATTAAATCCATCAATGTTGCAAGTTCATTAATCAGCACTTCACTGACTTTGAATTTTTCATCATCTAAACATAATCCATTAACCATTGATGCAATCGTAAAAGATAACGACGGTAATATGGTTAAATCAGGTGAGGTTGTTTTCAATGTGGGAGATGAAAGCTTTTCTGTGGATGTTGTAAATGGTGTTGCCAGTCTGACTCATGTTTTCAGGACAATGGGAATAAATAATGTCTCAGCGTCATACTCTGATTTGTACTGTTATAACTCATCTTCATGTGAAGAGTCAGTCACCATTCATGCTGTTGACTCTACAATATCATTAAACGTAAACGGCAAGAATAATCCTATTACTATAACTGCTAATGTCTGTGATGATAGGGGCATGGCCGTAGAAAGCGGTGTAGTGACCTTTATTTTGAATGGTGTCAGTTATGATGTAGATGTTGAGGGAGGTATTGCGAGTTTGGATCATGTTTTCACCAGCTTCGGCAGACAGGAGATAAAAGCAAGCTATTTCGATAGTTCCTATTATTATACTTCATGTTCCACTAAGGATTATTTTGATGTTTCACTTAAAAAAACAGTTGTTGAGTTAAATGTGGAATCAGGAAATGTTGTGAATCCGGTCAATATAATATGTACAGTTAAGGATTCAGATGGCAAATTGGTTGAGAGCGGTGAAGTTACATTCAATATAGGCAATGAAATTAAGACTATGGCATTGACTGACGGAAAAGCTGATTTGAGTTATGTATTTGAAAAAATGGGAATCAATGAGATTTCAGTTAACTATAAGGACAGCTATTACTATGATGTTTCAAGCAAAGTGATTTCATTGAATGTCACTAAAAGTAAAATTGATTTAAACGTAAATGTTTTGCAGAAAAATGATGATTATAAAGTCACAGTTGACCTTTCACAACCTATAAATGAATCTGTTGTCATCTATGTAAATGAAGAGCATAATACTGTCAAATCAGTCAACGGTCGGGCTATTTTATATTTGAATGACTTATTGCCTGGCAGCTATAAAGTCAATGCAAGTGTAAACAGTAGTGCTTACTGTTCCGATGTTGAAGAGGTAACTTTCAAAGTAAATGAGATTCCTACAGTCATTTCCTGCGGTGATGTCTTTTATTATAATTCAACAATTTCATGCCTTGTCACATTAAAGGATAATAAAGGCAATTTTGTGTCAGATTGCTTTATCTCTGCAAGTATAAATGGAAAGACATATAAACTGAAAACCAATGCTCAGGGTGTTGCATTTTTCAAATTTAATTTGGATGTGGGTGAATATTCTATTTCTATTTTATTTAATGGCACTTCCAGATATGTTAAATCCAGTTTGGATAAGAATATTACTGTTAAATCCACTATATTACTGCCAGCCACTAGCAGATACACTTACAATTCATACTATAAAGCTACTTTGTATGATGAAGACGGCAAACCTTTGGATAATGAAAATGTTCTCGTCACTGTCAAAAAGGATTATGATGTTGTCACTGATGCAAAAGGTCTATTGTCATTCAAAATAGATTTAACCAGAGGAAATTATCTCATTAAGGTTACCAATCTCCTCACTGGTGAGGAAAAAACCCAATCCATCAGTGTTGTTAACCGTTTGGTTGCAGGAGGATTGGCAATGTATTTCGGTACCGGCAAGTATTATAAGGTTAGGGCATATGACGATAACGGAAATGTTGCAAAGGGTGTTAAGGTAGCTATCAACTTCAACGGCAAGATTTTTTATAGATACACAGATTCCAACGGTTATGCATCCTTAAAAATTTCTGCAAAGGTGGGCACTTATACTGTAACTTCAACATATAAGAATTTCAAGGTTTCAAGCAAAGTCATTGTCAAACCAAGATTGATAACAAAGAATATGATTGTTAAAAAATCAGGAACATTCAGCTATGCCGTCAAACTTTTAAGCACTTCCGGTAAGGTCTTAAAATATCAGAAGATAGTTGTCAAGTTCAAGGGCAAAACATATTCCGCCAGAACTTCCACTTATGGAATTGCAATATTCAAAATTAAGGTTAATTCAAAAATAGGCAGTTTCTATCTAACTACAAGTTATGGCAGTTTGAGAAACATTAATAAGATAACAATTAAATAAGGTTAATACCTTATTTATTTGCTTTAATTAAATTACGAGCTGCTTTTAGGTCTGTATTGTAAATGTGGCCTGATGTGGAGTGATAATGAACTCCACCAAAGTTTAGTTTTTCACCAACAATTTCCTTGTTTACTTCTTCTTTCATTTTTAATCCAAGGTATGCTATGAAGAACATGTTTGAGTAGAATGCGCCAAAGATATCGTTGCTTCTGAAAATGCAGTGGATAGTCAATTCGTTGTCACGAACAATGCATTGCAGGAACTGGAGGCATGGTATATCTTCCCTGTCTGCATCAAGTTGAGGATCGATTGTAACTGCCACTGCTCTGTTTGAACCTGTTGCGGTTAAAATTCTTTGTTTCATGGTATTGAATTGGTCAACGTCAAAATGAGCATAGATACGATTTGGGTAAGTGTATACGAATCCCTGGTCATCAGGATTTTCAGCTGATTTCACATATTCGTATAATGCATCACTTTTGATTGGACAGCCTTCCATGTCGAATTTTCCGGATTTGATGTCATTCAACAGCATGTCAGGTGTGTAGTGTTGGTATTTGGCTCTGAATTTCAAGTTAAACGGATCGTCGATTATATAAAAATTCCCAAGACTTTCGATTAAATGGTGATTTGAGTCTTTGTAAGTTTCTTTTCCTTGTTTTAAGATTTTATCAACAAAATCAAGATAACATTCATTAATTGTTAACATTTTTACAGCTCCTTTAATTGGTTAAATTTTTATTGGCTATGGTATAAATAATTTCTATTATTGATGAAAAATTAATTAGTTATGCTGATTCATCTACATTAATGAGTTTTAAAATATGTTTTTTAATATTTGAGTTATTTATTTTAAAAATAATTTTAATTATTTTGATGGTCGTTGTTAGAAAATGATTTTAATTAATCATATTTTCAATTAAATTACCATCAATTTCGCTTCCATATTTGATAAAAAAATGAGATTTAAGAAATAATGTTGGATATCATTTCAAATAGTTCTTTTGTCTTGTCTGTTGAGGTATGTTCGGAAATATCTTCTGGAATTTCATATACTAAAGTAGGATAACCTGCCTGGGCTATGGGCTTTGATACTAAAACAGCTGATGTTGATTTGTATGTTTCATTGCCGGTTACAGGATAATAATTGAAATCACTTGTGTCTGCAATTTTTTCAGCAAGTTTGACTGAAGCATTGTCCATTTCAGGTGTTGCAACATAAAATCCTTCGCCATAGGTCGGGTTGTGGGAATGGCTGATTATTACTGCATCAGCATCAGAAGAGGTTACGTCAGGATTCACGTAGTCATGAACAAGGCTTTCTCCGTTTGCCCTTCCGATTTCATAGTCGTCAGGATGGTCTGTTACAGTTACCTTGTAGTGAATAATTTTAACATTATTGTTTCCGAATTGCTTTGCAGCTTCAATTTCAGGGCCTATTGACAGTTTTTCTCTTGGATGAATTCCTGTGATTAATGCAATGCTTGTATTCGCACTTTCATTCCCGGAAATGCCTTTTTCAACAGTGCCTATGCTTGTATTTCCCAATGTTGTGTATTCGATATTGTTGTAATTTTGGGTAAGTTCATAAGCTATTAATCCTCCAACAGCAAAAAGAAGTGCAATGACAATAATGATTTTTGTGTTTTTAAGCAAATTTTCACCTTTAAGTGATATTTGGTTGTTTTGTTAAATATTTTTTTAGGTGAAAATCTTTTTGAATAAGACTAGTATCACTAGTCCTATTCATCAAGGGAGTTAATTCACAAACGAATATAGTTTTTTTCTGAGTTTCTACATGACATTTTTTGTAAAGATCTGAGGATGAATCTTTACAATTTAGTATTGATTGACATCTTATATATCATTTTTCTTATTTTTAAGGTCAATTTTTAGCTTATATTATTTTTTATGAGGTGATGTCAATTATATTGTGATATTAGGTTATTTTATACATAATTTTTTAATTTTGTGGCAATAATTGGAATATAATGAAAATTTGATTTTAAATTTAAAAATTAATTTAAGGAAATAAAAATCCAAATAAAGAATAATAATGCATTTATACTTGAGATAACTATATATTTATTCGATTAAATTTAATCGATTGTCTATAGATAGTTTATTCATGATTTTTGGAAATCTTAAATGTCAGGAGATTTTTAATTGAAGGAAACTGAAATATATCATCTTAATGATAAGACAATAAAATATTTGGCATTGGTTCAATCTAAACGTCAGCATCAATATTTGGGGTTGCCGGGTAACTTTAAAATTAGATTGCCTCAGGAAATTGTTTTTCCGAATTTTGAAATTGGTAGGGTGGATGAATGCTATTTGACTGATGAAAACATGTTAATTATTCTTGAGGAGGAAAGTGGTGATATAACAGAAAATGTTTTAAAAAAATTTGCAAAATATGTCATTTTTGAAAGCTATAGATATTATAAATTGCTATATCTTGTTGCAGTGTGTCATAAGAACCCAAAAAATGAATTTGAATTATATGAATATGCCCCTTCCATGTTCATTAAGGTTTTCTATCATTACTTCAGTCAGGATGAAATTTGGTGTAAATATGAAAATGTTATAATTAAAGTTAAACAAAAAGAGAAATTAACTGAAATGGAATCACTGGACATAGTTTTTGTTTCCAAATTCATTTCAAAAAGATATGCACCCTCAGTAATAGAAAATCTAATTGAAATTTTTCAACGATGCGCTGATTGATGATATGATGCTGAAGATGGATATTGGGGTTATTCTTGGCGGAATGGTATTGAAACATGTAAAAGATATCAGAAAACAAAATAGATTATTGGGATAGTTGAATATGGTGGAATATGAAAATGAACTCCAAGTATTGGTTTATGATGAATTTGGAGATGTAATTGTTAAAAAAGATGAAGAAATTGAAGCAAAAAATAGGGAATTGGGTCAAAAGAATAAAGAGATTGATGAACTAATCAAATCGAATAAGGAGTATAAGGATAAAATTAAACAGTTAAATGACATGGATGATTTGTCTGAGGAAGCCAAAAAAATTATCAGCTCTTTAATGTAACTTAAGTATTTATCACCTATTTTTTTAATTATTTTCAAATTGAATATTTTTCTATTTTTTAATTAATTTCTTATTTTAAATTTAATAATAGTCAGTATAATCCTAAAAAATTGAATTTTTTAAGATAGTTTTAAATATCTTGTTATAGATAGTTATAAATACTTAAATTGTTTTAAGTGTAAATTCAAAAAGATGTGTGAAAAATATGACAAATGAAGACTTTGCAAAAAAGATAAAAGACATTAGAGCTAGACAGGACATGTCTATTGAAGATTTATCCGAGAGAAGTGGAGTAAAACTTGAAGTTTTACAAGCTATGGAAGACGGTGAAGTTATACCTTCCCTTACCCCATTGACCAAAATGGCAAGGGCACTTGGCGTCAGATTAGGTACATTTTTAGATGACACTCCTGAACTTGGTCCTGTGGTCACAAGAGGCGGAAAAACTGAAAACTCACTATATTTCTCAGGCAGAGAAGACGTGACAAATGCAACCAACCTTGAATTCCACTCATTAGGTGCGGGAAAAATAGACAGAAACATAGACCCATTTTTAATCGACATTGAATTTGAAGAAGGGGAAAAGGAATTGTCTTCCCATGAAGGTGAAGAATTCATTTATGTTTTAGATGGGGAAATTGAAGTAATCTACGGTAAGGACACTTTCACAATCGGTGAAGGGGACACAATATTTTATGACTCAGCAGTTCCTCACCATTTACACGCAAGCGGTGAAAAACCGGCTAAGATTTTAGCTGTGCTTTACACTCCATACTGAGGTTGATAAAATGAGTAAAATAACTTTCAAGCCAAAAACTGATAGATTTTACACAGCAGATTTGGATTTAAACTTAAACACATTGCAATTGGAATTGCATTTATGATTTGCATTTTGGTTTAGTTATTTTATTATTTAATTGATTAGAGGTGAAAGTATGTCTGAACTATTTACAGAATTACCATTAGGAAAATTTTTCGAATCAATGGTTGAAAAGCAACCAGATCATGAATTTATCGTTTATCCGGATAGAAACTTAAGGTTTACCTATAAAGAATTTGATGAAAGAGTAGACAATCTAGCAAAAGGAATGCTGGCTATTGGAATTGAAAAAGGAGATCATGTAGGAATATGGGCTAAGAATGTGCCAGAATGGCTTACCTACATGTTTGCAACAGCAAAAATTGGAGCCACAATCGTAACTGTCAACACAGCTTACCAGTCACATGAGCTTGAATATGTTTTAAGACAGTCAGACATGAAAGCATTGGCAATGACCGACGCATTCAGGGACACCAGTTATTTTGACATAATAAATGAATTGGTTCCTGAGCTCAAAACATGTGCAAGAGGGCATTTGGTGGCTGAAAAGTTCCCACACCTGAAATTTATTTTCCATGTGGGTCAGGAAAAGCATCGCGGAATGTATAACACCAATGAATTATTATTGCTTGGTATGAACTATGATGATGACGAATACCAGAAGGTAAAGGATGCAGTTACACAGCATGATGTCATCAATATGCAGTACACTTCAGGAACTGAAGGATTCCCTAAGGGAGTAATGTTGACTTCACGTAACATTGTAAATGACGGTTACTACATTGGTGAAAACATGAACTATACTGAAAAGGACAGATTACTTCTTCAGGTGCCTCTTTTCCACTGTTTCGGAACTGTGCTTGGTGTAATGGCTGTCATTACTCACGGTTCTACAATGGTTGTCCTTGAGGAGTATGACCCTCTTTTAGCTATTTCATCCATTCAAAAGGAAAAGTGCACTTCCATTTATGGGGTGCCTACAATGTTTATAGGCATGATGAACCATCCTATGTTTGAGATGTTTGACATGAGCTCACTGCGTACAGGTATCATGGCAGGTTCAACATGTCCTGTCGAGACAATGAAGGATGCAATCGAAAAGATGAATATGAAGGAAATCACCAGTGTATATGGGCTTACAGAAGCGGCACCTGGTTTTACACAGACTAATGCTGCTGATTCGTTTGAGAAAAAAATCAATACTGTGGGAAGAAAGTTCCCTAACATTGAAGTTAAGATTGTTGATCCTGAAACTGGCGAGGAAGTTGGCGTTGGAGAAACTGGAGAAATCATGTGCAGAGGTTTTAATGTAATGAAAGGATATTACAACATGCCCGAAAAGACAGCTGAAACCATCGAACCTGACGGATGGCTTCACTCAGGAGACCTTGCAACAGTTGATGAGGACGGATATTACTCCATTGTTGGCCGTATCAAGGACATGATTATCAGAGGTGGGGAAAACATTTATCCACGTGAAATTGAAGAGTTCTTATTTACCAATGATTGCGTTCAGGATGTTCAGGTTGCAGGAATTCCTGATGAAAAGTACGGTGAGATTGTAGGAGCATTCATCATCAAGGAAGATGGATTTGATGATGTTACAGAAGCCGACATTCGTGATTTCTGTATAGGTTCAATTGCCCGTTATAAGGTGCCTAAATATGTATTTTTCGTAGATGAATTCCCTCTTACTACCAGTGGTAAAATCCAAAAGTACAAGTTAGGTGACTTAGGTCTTAAACTGCTGGACGAAAGACGTGAAAGGGGAGAGTTGTAACTCACTCTCTTTTATACTTTTTTTTTATCATTATCAGCTGTAAAACTTATTTTGGTTGATGGCAATTTTGGTCATACTATTTATTCATGCTCAAATTTCTACTAATTTACATCAAAAAAATTTGCTTTTAATCTTAAATCCATTTTATTTTAAATTTTCATTTTTTCTAGTTCGGCAATTTTTTACGAGTTTTTTTTATTTACACATTATTGCTTTTGGTGTGTAAAATTGTTTTTATTTTAAACTGGCTATTTTTTATACTTGTTTTTATATATGTATGTTTATGAAATATTTTATTTTTATATAAATTATTATTTGCACTTAAAATATTGTTATGAGTTATTTGAAAAGTTATTTATATTATTAAATTGAAATAATAGTTTGTTGGGCTCAATAAATGATTGATAGGTGATAACTTGGATGAAAAATTGACATTTGATGAGAAATTTTCTGCCCTAAACAGTTATTTTAAAATTAATTCCTATAGTGAAGTCTATGATTTTATAAAAAACAATGAATCAATTTTTTTCTTAATCGATGAAATAAAACCCTTTCTGGAAAAATATTTTTCTAATTGTGAATACTGTTTGGATATTATTCATGATCCTGAAATAATGGATTTTAATTATTTGGAGTTAATGATTAATGTATCTCGAGAACGATTTTATAATGGGGTTCAGGAGGATATTGAAATAATTAGAAGTCAGATAAGACCTTTTAGAAGAAAATTTAATATTTTTTTAGAATTTGCAATTAGTTATGGGGTGAAATATGTTTGATTTTTCAAGATTTTTAGATGTTGGAGATGTTTTGGCTCAAGTGGATGATGAAGCATATGTAAGGTCTGCTATAGGTAGATATTATTATGCTATTTTTTGCAGTGTACGTGTATATCTTGTAGAGATAATGAATGAAAATGAATTTAATGATAACTATAATGTTCATCAAAGAATTTATAATCGTTTAGTTAAATCAGGAAATAATACGGAATCGTCTGTTAGTGAAAAACTCAATGACTTGAGGAAAAATAGAAATGAAGCAGATTATGATTGGAAAAATAATGATTTTCAATATTTTAAAGATAAATTAGATCAAAGTAAAAAAGAATCAAAATTTGCAATTGAACAGGTTGAATCACTTAAGAAATCCCCTCCATTTGAATTCTAGAAATATTTTTTTTTTTAATTTGAACATTCATTGCTTTTGGTGTGTAAAATTGTTTTTATTTTAAATTGACTATTTTTTATACTTTTTTTCATATGTAACGAAACATTTATATATGACTTAAAACTTAGAATTAACTGCAAACAAAATTTTAGATATAAGTTAACCACACCATTATATCGAAGTAATTTGACTCTATACGAATTTATCAATTTAGGGAGTTGATAATAATGCCACAAGAATTAACACATGCTGCTGGAAGTGCAGTGTTCTAATCATGTTTACAGGTTGTTTAATCGTGCATTTAACATAATCAAACTCATGTTCATTTATTTCACCTTTTCCGATTAAACAACTGTTATCTATTTTGTACGTTGATAAGTAGCTGTTTAACTATCCTTGTATTTTACATTATATCATCGTTTAACTCCTATTCAACTTTAAGTTAGACAGCTACTGACTTTTCTAAAGAATGGAGGATAATCGTGATACCAATTTTAGAGAATTCGTATGCTTGAAGCATATTTTAAAAAATCATTCTGATGTCCTTATATGCAGTAACAGCGCTTCATGGCGTAACGGCCATGGAAGTCGGATATCTGCAATCAAGGATTTAAGTTATCTGAGAAATTTCTACCATTATGTCCGCCATATGGACTATAAACCATTATCATTGAGGAATAAATATGAACGTATCTGTAAAAATTAATTTAAATGTATCTAAGACTGTTGAAAATGCTGTTGCTGGAAATGATGATTTTCATTTCTATGTTGATGAGCTCACATCCGACAATTTCATGCCAACCTATGAAGGTAAAGCAGATGAAAAATATGCTTTTGAAAGCATGGATGATGAGTTTTTTGAATTTTTGGAAAGAAAAATCCATGGTGACGGCATCTATATCAGGCTGATTCTTGCAGCTGGTGAAAATACTCCGGAAGGAGCGGTATTTGAACTTGAATGCGGAGAGAAGAGAAAAACTTTCATCACGGATGAGGCAAATGTCATGGTTTTTGATTTTGCCGATTTTGGGATAAAGGTTGTCAATGATTGCGTGACTTTGGGAACTACGGTAGATGGAGGATGTGGCCAGACACCCTATTTTGCAGAGTTCGGATCAGATAAAGGCAACCGGCAGTATTTGTCATTGGATAATCCTTTAAATAAATTCATTATGAATTTGTTGAAGGAAATGATTGTTTTGGATGAATGATAATTCATCAATTGATTTTTAGAGGTTACATGAGGGTTTGTTTAGCTAAGTTTACAAGTGAAATCACAGATTTTTTAACAGATGAGACATTAAGAGCAATAGACTACGGAGTCCTGGACTTGCATAATGTTGAAAATAGGGAGCTTAGGGAGGTTCTCTATTTTTTAGAAGAACTTTTGACGGCTGAACTGGAACTGAATTATCTGGAAAATTGCACAGGAATATTTAGGGTTTCAAAAAAAGGCAATTTATGGTATTACAGACAGGAAAAACATATTATTGAAGCTGATTCATTGGCTGAACTTGAACGGAAGGTAACCTATGAAAACAGAATATGGTATGTTTTTGATGAGGATTTGGCTAATGCGGGAGGTACATTATTTTGAAGGATTTACTTTTTATGATTGGATACTTGGCAATATGCCTTGCATTTGGAAGCATTTTAATTTAAGGAGGTAATAATGAATTTATTTGATTTAGGAGCAATTGACAGGCTTGTTAAAAGAAACACAAATCTTTTGACAGCCTTTAAAGTTATTGATGAAGTTGAAAGTGAAGAGGTAGTTAAAAACATTCAGGATAATGTCTGCCGTTTGAATGCAGACAAGATAATGATTCATGATAATGTTTTGGATATTGTCTCCTGTGACGGAACAATTCCAATTTTATATTATTTTGCACACAGATATTCAAATAGCGAGTTAAAGAAAATTTTTAGGGAAATTAAAGAGTTTTGCCAAAAAGAAAAAATTGTATTGATATATTAGAGGTAACTATGAAAATTTGTCCGAACTGTGCCAAAAAGCTAAATGAAAGATTTGAATACTGCAATGCCTGCGGATCCAAACTTGACGGGGAGTTTGCAGGCGATTTCAGAACTGACATAAGGAATCTGTTTAAAAATGAAGACGGTTATTATTATATCTATCCCGTTTGTGGGATTCAGCAGATAATCCGCTCCTGTGACATTGATGAGATTAGGGCGAAGGTAATGGAAAGAAAGTTTCCTTGGCCTTCAGCCAAAAAAGGAAATGGAAGGCGAAAGATCAACTCAGAAATGATTCACAAAAGCGATTTTTTAAAGATAAGCGAACAAAACTCTCAGGTAATCAATAGAGGATTCAATTATTCCGAATTTAAAAAATCTCAAAGGGCAAAAGTGACCATTCAAAAATCTGATACTATAGATAAAGTTGCTGAAACTCCTCAAATACCTAAATTAGTTCCTGATGAAGAGCTTCCAAGACAGTTCGGTGTCATAGGACTGTTTAGGGAAAAATATGGTGGTCTGGATCAGTGGGCATTCAAGAATAATGAAACACCTTATGCAATCCGCAATCCTCGCCTGGATGATTTGAAAAGGGAGGTCATCTCAAGAGAATGTCACTGGGAGGTTATTGATGAGGCATTGGAAAGCGAAGCATATAATCTCGACACTCAGCTGTTTGATAGACGGCAGGCGGAAATCCTTGAAAAGCGCACAGAACGAAGAGTATCACTGGAAGATAAGATTAAGCTTAAAAAGGAAATGGGTGCCAAAAGAGCTCCGGCATACATGGATATGGATAAAATCAGATGGTAGATGTTTATTCTGACCGGCCATGTTTTTTTTTCATTTCCTATTTTTCATGACCGGTCGGTTTTTTATATTTTTTTGAGGTGTTTGAATGGGCGATTCCAAGGTATTGATTTTTAAGGATAGTGAAGAATTTTTAAAAGTCATCGAAAAACTACAAAAAGCATATTTGGAAAGCGAGGAAAACTAAACCTTTTTATTTTATTTTTTACATATATTAACTTAATATGATTAATGAAGTTATTCTTTCAAGATTGGATGAACTTATTGGAGAATTTGACACTCCCTTTTTCAAATATCTTCTTTATTCCTATGATTTGACTCTTCGGGACTGTGAACTTGTCATTTCAAAACTTAAAAGCGATATTTCAGATGGAATAGTGTCAAGTGATGATAATCTTGTTGAAGTTGTTGAAGAGTATTTCAGGGGAATGTGCCTTGAAACAGAAAAAAGAGGCAAAATGGAGTATCTGGCTTCATTAATCAATGATAAAAGCGATTTTTACAGGAAGTTTCTGGCTAAATATGATGTGTCCTCAAAGGATATTGATGTGATTTATACAAAGATTGAAACCCGAATTGCAGAGGATAACATCAGTGATTATGAAATCAAGCGTAGCCTTGAGTATTATTTTTCAAATGCAGTCAAACAGGATTCATATATCAGAAGCCTTGAGATGATTGTGGGCAGAAATTACGATGCTCTGACAGTCACCAGGATAAAAAGGGAATATCCCAATATCTATATTGCAGACATTATCAGTATCGCCAATGAATTGTACGGTGAAATTCTCGACGGAAAAAATTTCAAAAGCATCAAAAACGCTTTTTTTGATAAGGTAATGCGTAAATCTGAAGCCAAAAAGGCAGAAGCCATTTCCAAATGGGACAGTCTGGTTTTGGGAAATGGTGATTCATTCAACAAATTGCTTGAAACCAAGAAATTGACAATTGATGATGGTGAGGCAATCAAAAGGGATGTCAGATCAAAGATTTTAAACGGACTGCTATGTGCAGACAGAATTGACGGTGCATTTTTAACCAGACTATGCATCAATTACAGTAGTGAGTAGAATGAGAGTCAACAGTGTTTTTTCTTTTCTTGAAACTAAATTCCATGATTTGTATGATTTGTGCATCATGATGGAGAAACTGATTGTCCTGAAAAAATATCGGATGGCAATTGGTGTTGGAAAGGTTATTCTTGATTTGTTCTGCAAAAAAACCGCCCAGCAACTGGTTTTCACAATTGATGTCTTCAATGATTTTGACCTTCATTTCACTCTTGCGGATGCCCGTGATGTTCACTCACAAATCTATGAGATAATCTATGAAAACTATTTCAATCCTCGAGAAGAATTTTTGAAAGTGTATTATGATTTCGATTTGGATTATCTCGGAAGCAATGTCACAATTACCAATGATGAACTGTTTTTATTTTTGAATAATCTGAAGGCCGATACAATTTCTCCAAAGGTATTGGGAAGAAGCGGCGATGATATGCTGTTTCTGGAGGATTTTTCATCTGAAGAAAGGAAAGTTGCTCTTGAGATGGTTAAAAACAATCTTAACAGATTCATTCGCGAAGATGTTTTAACGCTCAATCTGGTGGACCGTGAAGGAAATGACATAACACGCGGAATAAACTTTGAAGCTCAGATAAAACAGGATTACTGCCGCATCAAGGAGATTCCTCCGGAAATTGAACTGGATGACTATCAGATAGGTGCAGTGGAATATGACGGAGACAAACCCTTGGTGATTAATGCAGGTCCGGGTGCCGGTAAAACCAGTGTTATAATCGAAAGGGTTCTGCACCTGCTTAAAACAGCAAAGCCATCTTCAATTCTTGTCATCACATTCACCAACAAGGCTGCCGACGAGCTCAGGGAGAGATTCAAGAAGGATACCAAGCTGGAACTGAGTGTCATTAATCAGATGAGGATAAGTACTATCCACAGCTATTGCAGGTCAGTTCTTTCCGATTTTTCCCAGATTCCATATAATCTTTTAAAAAGAGATTCTGAAAGGAATCTGTTTTTCAACAAGCACAAGGATGAGCTCGGATTTGTAGGTGAGGCATTTCTTAGAAGCTTTGAGTCATCCCATGCCCTGAAAAAATATGAGGAGTATGCGCTTTTTGAAGTGGATACCGAATCGCTGCAGGAATATGTCGACAGGAATTTCAGCATAAGCGATGAGTATAGGGAATGGATCAGGGAGTATTTCTCAAACAATGCTCAATACCCTTCCAAAAAGGAGATAAAATATCGGGGTTTTGATGAGGATCTGTACAATGCCCGTTTTCGCCAGATTGTCAAATCATATCCTGATTGGATTGATTTGATGGAAAGGGAGCATGTCTGTGATCAAAACTATCTGCTCATAAAAGCATTGGAACTTTTAAGTGTTGAGGATAATCTGAAGCGTGTAGAGTATAGGAATATTCTAATAGATGAGTTTCAGGACACCGACGCAATTCAGATGCAGATATTCAAAAAGCTTCGCTCAATAGCTGACACTTTCACGGTTGTAGGTGATGCAGACCAGAGCATATATTCATTCAGGGGAGCCAATCCGAAATTCTTCACTGATTACGCCAATTCGGATGAATTTGAAAACAGGATACTGGTGAACAACTATCGCTCAAGCTCCGACATTGTGGAATTCAATGAAAGATATATAGAATCCAAAAGGCAGACCCAAAAAAATCTTAAGGCAAGCAATTCCCATAAGATGCCAGTATATCTGCTTGAAAACCGTGATGATATGGAGGAATACCGTTCCATTGCATTTGTCATCAAAAATCTGATGCTCAACCATAAGATTGAAAGATATAGTGATGTTGCGGTTCTCTTCAGGTCACACAGGGACAAGAAGGAGATTCTTGACGTATTTGACAGGGAAGGAATCCCGTATTATCTTAAGGGAATTGATGATTTGATTTATCAGGATGAGGCGAAGGCTGTTCTGGCATTGTTCTGGTATATTCTGCCTTTTAATCCGACACTTATTGCAAGATACGGTGATGGCGGCCATTGGATAAACCTGCTTTCATTTACGGACAGATACTACAAATCATCAAAGATATTCAATCTGAGCTATTCCACAATCCAGATTCTTGAAGAGATAGAATTCAAATATCATCAGAATGTCGTAAGCTATACCCGAAATTATGATTCTTTGAACGGCAGAAATGATTCAAGTTCATTTATGGATGTTATTCGCGATTATTCGGATAGCGTTTTGGATGACATATTCAAAAAAACCAACAAAATTGACATTTCATCACTGACACGGGAAGAGCTAAAGGGAATAGGAATATCTGATGAACATGACCTTGACTTCTTTTGCAGTCTCAACGATTTGAAGTCCGTTCTGTTCAATCAGGACATAGATATCAACAAAAAGCCGACATCTCTTCAGGTTTTCTACAGGCTTTTGAATGCAACAGGATATCTTGAGGAACTCTCGTCCAGGAGTGATTTTGAGGCAAGAAAGGCATCTCTTAACCTTGCGCTAATATCCGGCATAATCTCAGACTATGAGAACATCATGGGAAAGCATGATATAATTGGCCTTTTCAACTATCTTCATCGTTCGCTCAAGTATTACAGCTGTCCTATCAATGAATATGAAGACAACTCAAACAAGGTCCATATAATGACCGTTCACAAGGCAAAGGGTCTCGAATATCCTGTTGTCATCACTGCTTCACTTAAGGAAAACAAGTTTCCGATAGTATTCAGAAACACCAAAAGCGAGGATTATGAACGCCCGACCTATCCGACTCCCAACAGGTTTCTTAAATACAAGATGTCTGAAGATGATGAAATCAGTGCTCTTAACCATGAGGAGGAGCGCATAGTTTATGTTGCAAACACCCGTGCGGAGGAACTGCTCATATTGTCATGCGTTCAGTCCAGAATAAATTATCCTCTTCCTGATGTTTTGATGAATTTTGAAAAGGAATATGGTCAGATTGAAAGGCTTGAACCTGATGACACAGAAAAACTGAAAAAGGTGACTTCCCACATGCACAGGGAGTCAAACCTGTTCAGACAGATTGAATTTGAAAATGTGTTGGATGACTATCTTTACTGTCCATTGAAGTACAATCTTGAAAACAACCTGAACTATCAAAACCCAAGAAACATCAACAAGTTCATCAACTCCAAGCTTCAGGTTCTTTTGAATGCTATCCACAATCCAAAGCTTGACAGGGATTGGAGCCGGGAGGAAATTCATAATCTTGTTAATGAGGTCATAAAGTCTTATGGCTTTGCATCAAAAAGCATGAAAAATAATTTGAAGGAGCTGTTTGATCATATTGCCGACTATTGGCTGGACTATGGAAGGTCATATGATATTGTCGAGTACAGCTATCCGGTGACACTTGAAATTGACGGCTATGATGTCAATGGAATAATCGATTTGATAGTTAAGGAAAATGATACTTCAGTAAATCTTATTCATTTCATTAGGTCTAGAGATGATATCAGAAACTATCATTATTTCTACATGGAAACTTTATTCTATTATGCATATGCACTTCTCGAAAATGATGACTTTGAGATAAATTCCCTGATACTTCATGTTCTTGACGAAAACAAGCAGTACGAAATTGGCTTCGACAAGTCAAACAGGTTTATCTACCACTATCTCTCAGCAGTTATAAGCCATATTGAAAGGGAGGACTATCCAAGGCATGAGATAAATTGCAGGAACTGCGAATTCAGCGGAGTTACCTGTATGTTTGAAAGCAGGTTTGACTAAAAATATTTATTTAAATTCATCCAAAAGTAGTAGTGATGAAATTAAAGATTGAAGAGAACAGTGACATGATTAGATTCGCCCTCGGGGATGTCACAACAGGATGGATGAAACGGGATGACACATTTGTTCAAAGAATAAGTGAGGATAACCTCAACAGATTTTACAGAGATAAGCATATTGCCCGTGAAATCGAAATCAAAAATATTCTGGATGATGGAATTAAACTTTTAAACAGCAAAAGATTTAAAAAGGCAATTGACTGCTTTGATAAGGTTCTTTTTTATGATGAAAAACATTTTGAAGCACTGATGCTAAAATCCCAGGCATTGTTCGGTCAGGGACATTTTGTAAAATCCTTCAGATTTTATAAGAGGGCTGTCAGGTGTGGTGCAGATGAGGATGTGGAATATCGAAAGACTCTTTTGAAAAAATCAGGAGAGGAAAGGGGTGATTTTCCAAAAATCAAAAGAAACATCTATGCCGGTGATGAGGCAGTAGCCAAGGGAGATTTTAAAGCGGCATTGGACTTTTATGATAAGGCTCTGGTCAATCCTTCAAGATTCAAGAACAAGATTCTCTATAAGCTATTGAATAAAAAGGCGTTTATTCTGATTAGGCTTGAGAGATTTGATGGGGCTTTGGCAAGTTTTGACGTGTCGATTAAGGTTCATGAAAATGACATGGCGTATTATGGACGAGGTTTCTGTGAATATAAGCTTGGTTTTGACTGTGAAAATAGTCTTATTATGGCCAAAAACATCAGCAAAAAATATATTCTTCAAAAAGCCCAAATTTTTAATAAGCTTAAAATCTATGAAAAGGCTCTTGAAAGCTTTAACCTATTTTTGGATAATTATTTTGTCATTGATTTAAAGTTCAAAAGAGCAATTGAAGGAAAATGTGAGGCTCTTGATAATTTGGGTTTGGACAGTTCATTTGAAAAGGATATTTTACTTGAGCTTTCATCTTTGAAGTGACAAAATATTTATTAACATCTTATTAACTAATATTTTAATAGGGAATAATTATTAGGTAGTGTTATTATCGATGATGAAACATTGAAAAAATTCGCTCGTGTAAACATTTCTTCTTATCGGCTAAAAACTGTTAAATCTCTTAAGGATGATGTTAAAACTCCAACTGAAATTGCAAAGTCAACAGGTATCAGAAGAAATCACATGTCAAATGTATTGAGGGATTTGAAGGAAACTGGTATTGTTGAATGCATTAATGAAGAGGTAAAGCGCGGAAGGCTTTACAGGCTCACTCCTGTCGGAGAAGAAATTGCAGACAATCTTGACGATTGAAAAATTAAGATAATGGATTAATCTTTGAATTTAATCCATTTAGGTTTTATTTTGTTTATTTTATTTAGGATTTCCTTATTGACGTTAAGTTTTTGATTAAAAAGTTGTTGTTTTTTAGTTTTAATGATTTTGTTTTGCAAATTATATTAAAAATCCGAATTCATTTGGCTGTTTTTTTTTTAAATCTGTGTATGATTTTTTCGGTTAATTGTGAGTGATAGTATTTAAAACATTAAAAATATAATGTATAATCATGAGGTTTTCAGGGTTTTTGAATGTGTATCAGTTGGATGATATGAGTTGGGAATATCAGTTTGGCGACAAATCACTTAAGGCAAATACATTAAAGGAACTTGAAGTTCTGGTGAGTTTATATGGTCTTAAATGGTCAAGGTTGGATGATGCTTTGGCAAGAGAATCATTGAAAAGGGATAATCTTAACAGAACGGGTTTTTTAAATGTTTATCTTAAAGAAAGTCCGAGGGGATATGTCTGGTGCTATCGGGGAAGCAGTCTGTCTTCTTCAAGCCTTGAGGTCTTAAAGAAAAATGTCCTCAGGGAAGGCCTTGAGTGGAAGGTGACTGATGATGATCTGGCCAACAGGTCATTTGCCATGGACTTGAAGAAATTCGGTGAACTGCTTTTTTAGGTGATTTATATGGATGAACTGATGAATGATTTGATTGAGTTTCAGCGCAAAAGGGACTGGAAGAAGTTTCACACTCCTGAAAATTTGGCAAAATCAATTTCAATAGAATCCGGTGAGCTTCTGGAACATTTTCAATGGGGAAAGGAATATGACAAGCTGGAAGTTGCAGATGAGCTTGCGGATGTCCTGATATACTGTCTGTATATGGTGGATGTATTTGATTTTGACTTTGAAGAGATTATCCGAAACAAGATGGCAAAAAATGCAGTAAAGTATCCTGAAAAAATAGAATAGTTTTTTTATAATAAATTGTGGAATGACTAGTTTAATCGTTTTATTTTAGTTTTTTTAGTAATTCAGGATTATCCATACATTTTATTTAATATTCCGCTTCAGTTATGCTTTTTCGGACCGAGTTTTTCATCACCGCAAAATTTATTAACTACTTTAACACAATATATTATTATAGAATAGTTAATTTTAACATCTGAATTACTTGTTTTGTCGAACTTTTTTTTAATTTTTTTGTTTTCGCTGGTGATATTTTGAAAAAATACTGCGATAAAGGTAAATATGCAGCCCCAAGATGGCTTGTTTATCCTGAACTTTCTGCCTGGACAATAGGATGGAGAATGGGTTATGGTGAAAATTATGCTCTTAATGAGCCATGGTATGGTGATGAGTATGATGAACTGTTTCCGGAGCCTCAAAACTGGTTGTTTGATCCTAGAAAATATGATATTCCACTTCCTCGTTTAGGATATCTTTGGGAGGATAAATTTGAGCCAAAATACTCTGAAATCGGTGATGATAAGGCAATCGTGAATGATTTCATTGAATTGGCCGATGAAAAGGAATTCCGCCACAATACTTTTCGCCTGAAGTCAATCGAACATGCAATCCTCATGTGTGAATACGGATATTATTATCAGGATACCAACTCTGACATTACTTATGAGGAGTTGAAAGAAGGTTTTGAAAAGCCTGAATTTAAAGGAAAGCTATGGGAAAAATTCAAATACACAGTTTGCCTGAATGCCTCATACTATCTGTTTATGCAGGATGAGGATTTAAAAAAGAAACTTCTAGAAACAGCAAACAAGTCCCTGGTCTATATGTCTGATAATGAGTGGGGTGGTAAGACTAACCTGTTCGGATTTGCACTGATGGAGCTTAGGGATGAAATTCGCAGACTGTTCAAAAATGAGGATTTAATCGATTGGGAATATACGGAATATCTGAAAAATAAGAATCCTTATGAGGATGATGAACCTCCACAAAGAAATTCTGAAGACCCTCAGTCACCTGAATATAAGGTAATCGAATCGGTCCTTTTTGACTCACAAAAATATGTACGTGACGTAAATCTTGATGAAAAATTGGCTGAAAAATATGAAATCGGCCAGATTATAACCGAAAGGGCTTTTGTCGATGCATCCCCAAAAATAGGAGGCATGATGACTACCCACAGGTATCTGATAATATCTCAGTGGATGATGGATCTGTCAAGATTTGAGGAAGGCACATCATGGGGTTTGCACACCGTAAAATTGAACTCCAAATTCAAGGTCATTGATATCTATGAAATTGACGGAAAGACTCAGATTGTATTGGTTCATCTTCCGGACGGTTTTGAGTACCTATTTGAAAATACCATAAGTCTTGAAAAGAAATTTGTCAAAAAACTCAGGTCTGAATTCGCTAAGACTGTCAAAATGGATGTCATTGATGATTTGGCAGATGATGAATGGCTTAAAAGATGCAAATTTCCGATCGGAATGGATGATGATGGCAATTTCTTTTAATTCATTAAAAAAGAAAAAATTGGGAGTTTTTAAACTCCGCTTGCAGTTGAAATAGTTATATTTTCACTATATAATGGTGTTGTTGATTTTGCTGAATCGACTACCACTATTTCAGCTTTTACAGGTTGCTTTTGATCAAAGTAATGTCCATTGAACTTGTATGTTTTTCCGCTGTCCGGATTCAGTTCATTCCAGGCAATTCCAGAGTAAAGAATTTTATCCTGATTGTCATAGAAATTAACTGTCACTTCCAGATAATCGAAATTTGTACCTACATTGATATCTCCTGAAACTTCTCCACTGTAGTATCCGTAACCGTCATCTTTAATGTCCTGTGTAATGTTTCCAATTGCTATTGAATTTTCAGCATTCATCTGGTGTAATGCTCCTCCGGCAATTAAAAATCCGAATATCAGCACAACGGTTAAAATAGGAATAAGCCATAATTTTTTGTTGTGTGCATAATAACCCTTTAAAAAAAGTACTACAATTGCTGTTATAATGAATAATACTGTTGATATTTCTCCAAATCTGGCAATGAACATAAAGATTAATGCACCGGTTGCAATAAATTCGACTGCAGCTATTAAAGGTTCATCAAATTTTTCCATTAATATGATTCCAACTAGACCTCCTACGATACCGATTCCCATTGCGGTTAGAATGTTGTCCCAGCCCATCAGCATTGGAGTGCCCAATCCTTCAGCAACAGAAACAACAATACCTATTATTGCAAGAATTAAAGGTAATTTTTTCAATTTTTCATTTTTGTTTTTGACCTCGGCGGCAGTTTCCTGATTTTCGTCTGTTGGATTTTCATTTAGATTAAATCCGCAGGCGTCGCAGAATTCAGCTTTGTCGTCAAGTTCTTTTCCACATTTTCTACAATATTGAACCATTTTTTCCCTCCGATTAATTATTTGTATTATAATAACATATACTTTGTTATTAACTTAATTTAAAATAAAAACTAAGTTGTTATTATAATTTCATTGGCCTTTACTACGGATATTTGGTGAAAATTAAATGTAGGAATGCATTCATTTGTTGGTTTTGAATGAATTAATTGCATTTGAGGTTTGTGGCTTTATTTTTCATGACATAATTGATAACGATTAAATATTGTGTTAAATATATATTCAATCAGTTATTAAAATTGGTGGTGTTATGGAAAATAAAAATATTATAATTATCCTTCTGGTTGTTATAGTTATTCTTGTGGCGATGATTGGAATAACAGTATTGCACCCATTTGATACAAAGGAACCGACAAAAGTCAGAGTAATCAGCAACAAAACTTTGATTGAAGGGGAAAGTTTATTGGTTAAACTGTCTGATTTGAACAACACTCCTATTTCAAAGCAGGTTTTAAATGTTACTATAACTAACAGTAAAGGCAAAGTTATCGTTGATGACGTTGTCAAGACAAATTCAAAAGGTTTAGCCAAACTTAATATGAATCTGAAGAAAGGTAATTACATTGTCAATGTCACATATGATGGAAATAACAACTACACAGGAAACAACACGACTCAAAAACTAACTGTGAAAGAGGAAGAAAAGGTTGTTGTGGAGGAAACACCGTCATCCACTTTTGATGCAACTTATGTTGAAAGGACTGAGAATGGTTTTAAGTATGGATACAAAGATGGAAGATATGGATTTTGGACTCCATCAGGGAATTTCATTGAGGATAAAAGCCGTGCATTGAGAGGCGAAGATCCTGTTGAACCTTTCATGAGAGATGGGGATTTCTATTCTCAGCTGTAATTTTGAAGAATATGGAAAACTTGTAGTTTTATTGAATTCGTAATATGTATGAGGCGATATAAATGGGAATATGTCCTAGATGCGGGTCATGGGTTGATGAGGGAGAGCCATATTGTCCCGAATGCTGTTATGACGGCGACGATGGAAACGGTATTTCTGATACCGATTCAAATAAGATAGTAATAAACGGCTATGAATATGACATTGAAAATGTTGAAGATGCATTGGATGCGATGGGTCATGATTTGGATGACCTAAAAATGGGATTTGTCGATGAATATGAGCTTGAAGAAATTCTTGATGACATGTGATTAGATGTTTAACTGCTGTTACTGGTAATTTGCATCAGGTTAAATGAAATATTAATGTTCTTTTAAGAAAATAATTTATATTCGCCAAATTATACTATTCATTATGAAAGCAACTGAATTACTTGACGAAATCAGACAAAACCTTAAGGATTACCCTATAGAATATCTTAGAAATAAGGTTACTGATGACAGATATAAGGATCCTCTGACCAAAAAACTTGCCAAATACAATTCCGAGACATGGGATGAAATATTTTCTTTGGATATCGATGAGGACTACGACATCAGGGATAGTGTGGTTGAAAACATAAAAAATGACATTGACTTTTATTTCGATACATATGCCGGAGGCGATGAGGAAACCAGGGAATTTACAAAATACATCTCCCTATACCTCGCATTGATGGCCAAAAGGCCTTTGCATCCTTTCGGTGACAATCCTCAAAAAGATGAGGTCTTTTTTGAAAACGGCGAATACAAATGCAAAACCCGAATAATGAGTATCAGGGATGAAAACTCCCTGTGCAGATACTGTGTCTGCAAGAATGCAGGATATTCCTTTGGATTTTAGGAGGTTTTCAGATGTCTGGGGAATGCCTTGAAATGTTCAGTGACCTTTCAAAAATGATTTCGGATGAAAAATCCCTAACCGGAAATTCAGTCATTGGCATATTGAAGAGATATTCCTCTAAGATATCAGTTTTTGACATGATGGATTTCACATCTCAGGTGATTGAGGAGAACAGATACGTTCAGGAAGGATACAGGCAGGACAGCCAGAAGTCTTATATCGAAGCCTTTCTGCTGCGGGCAAAGGACATTTCAAATGATGTCGATGATTATCCCGATTGTGTCAATAGAACGGATTTGGAAAAGGCGATTTCAACTTTGAAATCAAATCATGCAAAGTACGGCACTGACTCAAGGACATCTTTGATTTTTTATATTGCATCTCTTTATTCAACCTTTGTTTTAAAGGAGCCGATTCATCCTGTGGGCACTCTGTTTCCAGGATCTCTCAGGGTTGTAAATGAAAACGGCAGGTTTTCATGTCCTGTACGTGATGCCAATATAGATACACCAAATGCCGTGTGCAACATATGCCTTGCCGGGCAGCTGGATTTTTAGGATTTCATTGCAGAGGCTATTTTTCTATCTTGGTAATGCAAATATATTGAAGAAATTTGGGAGTTGTTTTAAGGTTAATTGATGTTCATTTTTAATCAAAAGAGGGTTGGATATTATGAAAAGACAAAACAGGATTTTGATTGGACTGCTGGCGGTTTTTATTGTCGGCATGACTTTAGGTATTGCATTTGCAGAACCTGTTGATGCCAAATCATTCAGAAGTTCAAACGGTTATACTTGGGAAATAAAGAACAGCACATGGGATGCCATGAAAAAGAATGCAAAAGAGAAATACAATCATATGAGGGAAATCGGAAGCAGCATGCCAGGATATTCGAATAGTGTAAATGTCACTGTTGAAAAGAATGGCATCAAATATGAAGGCATAGCGATGGCCGTTCAAAATGACAATCGTCTCAGATGTGAGGTTAGGGGTGCTCTTCCAAACGGAGAATACCTTACCGATGACTCAAAGACTTAATATTGCATTTGAATTCAGTCAATCAGATTGTCAATTTTATCGAATAGTTCATGATAGTTTTCAAAAAGGGTTTTTAGTTCATCATCACTTTTTGACATAAAATCAATCTTGAGCTTTTCATCCTTTTTAGATATTTTTGCCTGTTGTGTGCTTTTTTTGGATGAATCAAGAATCAGTGATTCGATTTCACGGTATGCATCTTCCATCAGGTTATATCTTCGGTTATGGTTTAAAAGGTCCATCGCATGAATTAGTCCATTGTCAGGCATGTCAAGGCAGGTTGAGAGTCTGATTTTGACTGTCATATAATATGGGGCCTCTATCTTGTCACGGCGAAGCACGATTGTGATTTTTGTTATCACGTGATCGTCACTGCAGTTTTCATTAATGTATCTAATCAGCTGGAACTGCTTGATATTAGCATTGGTGTTCATGAAATTCATGTTGATATATTGTTTTTTTAATGATTTAATTTTAATGATGTCTCTACTGGTGAGGTTGAGATATTTTTAAATATTCTGGTGCTGTTTTTTGAAGTAATTACATACTTTTAATGTTATAAGAGTCTTGCGATATTGAACTGTATTTCTGCATATCTGTCCAGATAACAAATGTATTCCGCCTTGCATTCATTTGAAATTCTGTCCTTCACATCGGATGCTTTTGAGGTAAGTTCAAATTTGGTATAATCCCTGTTTGCAACATAGCCTATTTTTTCATCCCATGCATAGACTGCAATCGCATCGCTGTCAAATTCGTTATCCGGTTCCCTGACAAGTCTTAAGGTCATGCCTGGTGTAAGATCTATATTAGTTTTATAGAAATTTCTTCCTGTAACTGTAATGAGTTCCTCTTTAGGATATCTTTTAACTGTTTTGAGATTTTTCTGATAGGTTTTTTCATAATTGATGTAAAATTCAATAGATTCTTTTAATTTGAAATATCTTTCAATCTTTTCCTTGCTGTTTTTCCAGGGATGTGAGGCTATGGCTTTTGTGCAGAGTTGCATTGCCTTTTCCAGTTTGGCCGATCCGTCGGGTAATTTCTTTGACTCTTCAAACATCTGGTATGCCCAGCTATAAAGCATTCTTATCTTGTTGTCTTTAACAGTATTATTGGAGGATATCCTTAGAGATTCATCATAGCATCTTTCAGATTCCTCATATCTTTTTAGGGACTCTAGGATGATTGCTTTCCTGTTCCAGTCATTCGGATTCATATTATCCAAATCCAGTGCCAGATTGATGTATTCGAGAGCTTCCTCTTCCTTATAATCCATATAAAGTTCCCATGCCTTTTTGGAATACAATCTCCTTTGGGTATCATTCTGATTGATTGGGTTTTCATCGTCATCCTCTTCATCATCGTATCCATGACCCCAGTTTTGCGCATCCATCCATCCGTCGGTGGTTCCGTCAACAGGGTCTCCAATTTTCCATTCTCTTCCCATTAAATCATCTCCCCCAGTAATCATTGCATTAGTCTTTTTTTAAAATGAAACAGATGCTCTGCATATGCTGTGTCTCATGGGAATTTGAGCTATTTGGACAGATCGGCAGGTTATCCGCTCCATTTTATTGTAATAATTATTTTGTTTTGATTGGATATAGTTTTTATCTTTTTGCTTAGAAATGGCGGAATTTCCATAATTGCCCAGGATGCGGTCAAGTGCTTTTTTCAAAAATTTTAAAAACAAACAGATATAACATATTAATAAGCAAAAATCGCTGAAGGTTTAATTCCATCTAAATAGCGGTTTTAATGAACTTTTGCTGCTTTCAGTGTATGAAAGTTAAGACTTAATGGGGAATAGATTATGATTACTGATGAGGAAAAGGCTAAAATTAAAGCGGAAATTGTTGAAAAGGTAAACTCAGTTCTGGAGAAAAACAACGAATCATTTAGAATGGATCAGGTAAATGTCCTAAATAAAAATGAAAGCGTTAAATTCATGGGAAATTACAGGGTTTATGACAGGAAAAATTACGGTTCCGTTTCAGGTGAAATCAACAAATTCCTTAAGAAATACGGTGATGTTGAGATTAAATCTAAAAAAATCAGGGACAGCGGCATGAAATTCACTGCTGTCAGCTTTAATTTCGAGCTGTAACGATTTTGTAGTTAATATTCTAATGTTTTAAATGGAAGGTTGGCTGTTTAGCAATCTTTCATTTTCTGATTATCTTATTTTTTTCGAGCTGCTGCTCATATACTTCCTTAACTTGTTTAATATTTCAACTTTTAGTTTGGATAATCAATAACTTTTTTAATTTTAAAGCGTTTTTGTGTATTCTCATGAAGTCACACTTCACTGTATTTTTTATAAAAAAATTTGAAAAATTAACTATTGAAAAAATATAATGTGTTTAATCAAAAAATAGTTAAATGGTGTTGTTCTAGGGAATTTGTAGCTTGTTATTTTCTTTAGTTTTTGTTCAAATAACTAAAAAGTTATGGAAATAATGAAAAAGGCAATATGACTGCCAAACTAATGCCAGAAATCAATCCAAATCAGATATTGTTTTTGAGTTAGATAGACTTAAAGATGAAATTGATTTCATAGATATCGTTTTCATATTCAGCAATTGGATTTTGGAAAAAATTACTTTTACCATGACAGTCAAAATTATATTAAGTTAAAATTGGAGGTAATTTTCATGCTATTTGTACAGTATCCTAAATGTTCAACCTGCAGAAAGGCGAAAAACTGGTTGGAGGAACATGACATTGAATTTGAATCAAGACATATTGTAGAGGACAATCCGACAGCTGAAGAAATCGAACAATGGTGGAAAAAATCCGATTTGCCTTTGAAAAGATTTTTCAATACCAGTGGTCAGGTCTATAGAAAATTGGGACTTAAGGATAAACTTCCGGACATGTCTGAAGCGGAACAGTTTGAAATATTGTCAACAGACGGAATGCTTGTTAAACGTCCTATTGTTGTCGGCGATGACTTTGTCCTTGTAGGATTCAAGATTAAGGAATGGGAAGAGAAACTGTTATGATTCTATTTAATGGATAAAATAACATTTTTTCTAAAAATTCCAGTTTAATTTTGAAATATCTAATTAATTTTCTTTTTTTGTTGGTAATGGCACATATTCATTCATTTTGCTGTTTTTCATGGATATAGTCGGGAATGCCATTGTCTCTTATCGGGGTTTCACTCACTTTTTGTTCAATATTTTTTACATGAAAGGAAAAGCTTTCTAAAAAGCTTTATATGAGGATATTAATAAAAATCTTATCATAGGATTGCAGTCTCTTTGAAAATCATTATTAAAACGTGTTATTTTCAAAAGAGATGAATTCCTTAATTGATAAAGGGAGATTAAAATGAATATTAAAAAAATATTGGCAATAACAATTATTGCATTGGCACTTTTCAGCTGTCTTGGTGCAGTCAGCGCAGGATGGTTTGACTTTTTAGGCGGAGACAAGCATCTTATTGCGGAAGATTCACAGGTCACAGTTCCGGGAAACTATACAGTCGATGACAAGGGGATTCTTGCATCCAGCGATACCATAAACATGACCTTCTCAGTTTTTAAAAACTCAGATGACAAATTCGAAACAAAGTTCTTCAATGCAGTTAAAAGCGACGGAAAGAGTGCAGGATATGAAAACATCACAAACAAGACTGTAAACGGATACACCATCCATGAATTTGCAGCTAATCCTAAAAATCTCAAAAATCTGACTGCTGAAACACAAGTTGAAGGAAGCGATGAGGCATGGATCACATTCCCTCCTGAAATCGCAGCACCTTTCGACAATCCTGTCGACCACTTCAGATCAGTCACATACCTTAAGGACGGAAAGGAAGTTAAATTAGTTATCTTCACTGGCAATGCAACTGTGGACCTGTACAGTTCCGAAATTAACGGAATAATTGACAGTATTGCTCCTGTTGAGAACAAATAGTTTTAAGGGATTCCAAATCCCTTTCATTTTTTTTATCATGTCGAAGTTTTTGACATTGAATGTTTCCTCTCATTTGTGATATAAAAATATTTATCTATGATTTTTAACATACTACTATCAGTGATTTCATTTTCAGCTTTTTTTGAAAATGGATTTTAAAGAGGTTAGGACAATGGATATATTCGGCAGAGAGGTTGACATTAAACATTTTTTTTATGTGCAGCTATTGCCTGCTCTGGTAATCATTGACCTTCTTCTGATTACCGTTTCAATCATCTTTCAAATTCCGAATTATGTATTGGCGTCTATTCAGCACTTTGACTTAGTTATCTGTATACTCCTTCTGGCGGAATATTTTTTAAATCTGATTGCGGCACCGTCAAAAAAGGATTATATATTTAATCTGGAAAACATAGTGGGACTGATTGCTTCACTGCCTTTGGAGTTTATAGTGCCTTTGTTTTTACCTTCAAATTTACCGGTTACATCTTTGAGGTATTTAAGACTTTTAAAGATAATCACAGTATTGAACACTTCCAGATTCGATAACATTAAAGATTTATTCAGAAAGACAGGATTCGATAAGGTTGCGATTTTGATATGTCTCACCATAGCGATCTTCTGGATATTGTTCTGCATATTCAGTACAAGTTACGGACCCTTTGACGATCTTTATTTTGTCATAGTCACCCTCACCACTGTCGGATATGGGGACATAACACCTAAGACCTATAACGAAAAGGTACTGTCAATGATTCTGATTCTTATTGGAATAATTGTGTTTTCCACAATCACAGCTACAATAACAACCTTTTTCACTGACCGCATTCTTGACGATGATGATGACGACGTTGTCAAAGACCTTACCAAGGTCATTGATGAGAAATCAGATAATATCATGGCGGAACTGGAATCCGTCCGCAGTGAAAACAGGCAATTGAGGTCTGAAATAAATGAACTGAAAGAGACAATTGACAACATGAAGAAATGATTTGAATTAACTTTTTTTGATTATTTTTTGGGAATTAATCTATATCTGATTGTGTTTCATATCACTGATTTTTATAATTGTATTATTTTACTTTGATGATTATGTGTTTATTTGACTCATTTTGGTAACAACTATTGGAATATTTGAAGAGTTTGTTGATTATTATGGTATTTGTTTTTGTGGACGAAAGTGTTAATATGTAAATTGTGTATAAATAGTATCACTCGGCATTTTTTCGGAGGAAAATGAAATGGAAAACAGAAACATAATCATAATACTTCTTTTGGTGATAATTATCCTTTTAGTAGGAATAGGATTTTCGTTTTTACAAATAAACGATAACAGCAAGACAAATGTTGAAACTACTCAGATAGAGAATAATACTGTGGAGCAGTCTTCAAGTTCTCCCGATACAATAAAAGTGAAATTGACTGAATTTGACACAAAGGTCAGCAAAACTGTTGGTGAATACAGAGTCGTGGCAGAAAAATGGGAAGGAGCATCTGTAGGAGGATTTGGTGTTTGGCTATATAAAAATGGCGAACTTGTTGATAAGGATTCATATATGTCCCGAGCATATTTCTGTATGGATGGAGAATGGAAATGGAGTGAATGGGGCAACGGTCAAGGTGCAAACTATCACAAGTATCCTGTAAGTAATGGTGTTGAGATTCAGGAGATTGAAGTTAAGTTTTAAGGTAAACGGATGATTTTTTTTAGGTGAACTTTCACCTGTTCCATTTTTTTTAATATTCAAAATATCTTTCGCTAAGCTCCATTTTCTTTAAATCCAAATCGTAAACTCTCTTTTTGGAACCGGCTTTGAAAACGACACTCAAGTCAAGATCATCCTTCATTTCAAAATTGTCTGAGGCGAATGTGAAATCGGTGACATATCCTCCCCTGCATTCAATGAACTCCATGCCTGTCTTTCTAATCACTTCATTAAATCGGGGATTTCGCAGGAGTCTGTCGTAGTTGTGGGTGGTGTAGCAGTCAGTAAAAATCCGTTCGGTTTCAATGTCAGTGGAGTACTCGAAGCTGTCTGTTGTGCTAATATATTCGTTTTTGCGTGTAAAAATGAAGAGGTATTCATTAACCCAGTTTTCCACCTCAAAACTTTTTACATCAGGTGCATTTAAAAATGACAGCAGCTTTTTTCTAAGGATGGATTTTTGCATAGGTGAGGTGTTCATGAATAATACTGTTGCGTCAATTTTTTCCTCATCGCTTGGTTGCTTTTCATAGTTTGGGGATTTGAAAGCATCTCTTTTTTCACTTACAAGATATGGCAGTTCGTTTTCGTCTTCTCTGAATCTTTCATCCATGTTATCGCCTGTGATGTTTATAATATTCAAATTATTATTTTAAATAAATGAGTCTTGTCCCGAATTAAAGGGGTTGTAAGTTCTAATCATACATTATTTATATCTTTAATTAAATATCTATTATTGAAGTAAATAAAATGTTATTAAATTGATTTTATTTAAACTATTGTTATGGTTAGTATGTGTTTAAAGTCACATATTTATATTTTGGAGAGTGATTAGATGGTAAAGTACTGTAAAAATTGCGGCAGTGAACTGGATGAAGGATCAGTTTTCTGTGACAGCTGTGGAACAAGAGTTAACGGACCTGCACTGGGTGACAATACCCTTTTTGGCGTCTATGGCATTGATATGATGGAAGGGGAGGATATCATAAGGCATTCCCAGATACACAACGGATGTCTGATTCTTCCGGCGATAGTCTTCGGTTTTGGAATTCTCATAGGTTTCATAAGCATGATTATTACAATAAGTAATTTTTACTATTTTTATGCTCCGGGATTTATATTTTTAGGATTTTTCAACATCGTAACCATAATAGGTCTTATATGGTTTGTAATCCGCTTCATAGGATACAAGAGCAATGACCTTATCCTGACAAACAAAAGAGTGTTCGGAAAATGCGGACTCATATCAACCACACAGATGCAGTCTCCATTGAACAAGATTGATTCAGTTTCATACAGCAGCGGCCTGGTCGGAAAGATAATCGGTTATGGAACAGTAAAGATAGCGACAGCATCAACTGTATTCAAGTTCCACTTCATACGTGACGGACAGACAATGTACAACGATATCTTCAATCAGATTGAAAAAAGTGAGGTTGAAAGCAGAAACAAGGATGCTAAGGCAATCGTTGATGCGATGGCTGAAAAGTTAAGTTAAATTATTTGCTTTAGAGTTGAGTGATGTGTTTTGTGAAAATTGCGGTTCACAAATAGGTGATGATGACAGGTTTTGCTCCAGCTGCGGTGCACAGGTAAAATCAGACAATACCTGTGCTAACTGCGGAGCTGAAATAGGTGAAAGTGATAAGTTTTGCAGCAGCTGCGGTGCGCAGGTAACATCCAGCAAAAGCATTAATACTCCTTCAGGATTGATAGACTGTCCTGACTGCGGCAAGCCGGTATCAAGAAAGGCCAAGGCATGTCCTAATTGAGGATGTCCTGTGGTATCAATGACTTCTGACGGAGTTGTGCGCATAAAATTAAGCAACCTCTTCAATACAATGACCCGACAGACAGTATCCATTAAGGATGAAAGCGGTCGGGAATTATGGAAAGGCAGTTCAGGTGCAGGTGCTGATTTGACAATAATGGTGGAATCCTACAGGACATTAAGCTATATCAAGCAGTTGGCATATATGAGCAATAAGCTGGTTCAGCCAATAGAGGAAATACAGGCCTATTACGGTGTGGACAACATTGACTTTCTTGGAACAACCCATGCAGACGGTGGGGCAATGCTTGGAGAAAAGGACTACATTGCATTTGACTTAAGGAATGCGCCGTTGACCGTGTTGTATTCCAAGTCTTCTGGAACAACTGTTGCACCGATTACATCAGATTCAGATATTGCTGATTTTTATCCTATAATTGAAATCATGAGAAAGGACATTTATGATGAGCTGCCGCAGTATACTAAACTGTTCATTCAATCTAAGGTTGGAATATTGTTAAATAAACCGCATCTTGCCCTTACAGGTACATGCAGACCATAGGTGATATTAATGTTAACTAAAGGAAACAATGCTAAAGTTCAAGACGAAGTGAT
>NZ_CAMHFP010000012.1 GCF_946184425.1 uncultured Methanobrevibacter sp.
CTAAAACTAATTTAGGGAAAATACATAAACTCTTAAGTTCGTCTAATAATAATTTGAATGCGTATGAAATTTCAACAGGGTATGTTTCCACATCTCCACAAATCGGACAGTATTTCTTATTCTTATTTTTGTCAAATACTGCTAACATACCACAATTTTCACAGACAATAGCTTCATATTTGTCTGATTCATCTAAAAGTCTTTCTTTTAAGGTTAATGCTGCACCGTGTGCAATAAGACAATCTCTTTCCATTTCTCCAAATCTTAAACCACCTTCACGTGCTCTACCTTCAGTAGGTTGACGTGTGAGCACTTGCACAGGTCCTCTGGAACGAGCGTAAACCTTATCAGTAGTCATGTGGTGTAATTTTTGGTAGTAAGCCACTCCAACAAATATTTCTGCATCCAATCTTTCACCGGTTACACCGCTGTATAATGATTCGCATCCTGCAGATTCAAATCCGTTGTTGATTAGTTGCTGCTTGATTTCATCTTCAAGTGCTTGGTTGAATGGAGTTGCATCAACCCTTTCACCTTCAAGACAGCCTGCCTTACCTGCAACCATCTCAAGCACCTGTCCAATGGACATCCTTGATGGAATAGCGTGAGGGTTAACGATTAAATCAGGAACAACACCGAATTCTGTAAATGGAATGTCTTCTGGAGATAATATTAAACCAATAACCCCTTTCTGACCGTGTCTTGATGCGAATTTATCACCAAATTCAGGTTGTCTGGTATCTCTTACTCTGATTTTTGCCAATCTTGAACCTTCAACTGTTTCAGATAATAGAACTGCATCAACAATACCTTTTTCACCGTGTCTTACAGTTACAGAAGTTTCTCTTCTCCTATCAGCAACAGTACCGAAGTCTTCTTCCAAAAATCTTGGAGGTGAAGTTTTACCTATCAATACATCTCCGGATTTTACTACAGATTCAGGATTGACTACACCGTCATCATCCAAGTTTCTGTAAGCCTCTTCAGACCTGTATCCTTTAATGTTTTTGTCAGGCACTTCAAATTTATCCACTTGTCCACCAGCATATCTTTTTTCTGAAGTGTCATAAGCTCTGAAGAAAGAAGACCTAGCTAAACCTCTTTCTAAAGCACCTTTGTTGATAACCATTGCGTCTTCCATGTTGTATCCTTCATAGGACATCAAAGCTACAACAAAGTTTTGACCTGATGGTCTTAAATCATAATTAGTTGAATCGATAATACGTGTTTTTACAATAGGAGTTTGAGGATGGTGTAACAAGTGAGCCCTAGTATCAGTACGTAACGCATAGTTAGATACATATAAACCTAAAGCCTGTTTTGTCATACCTGCTTCCATTGTATTCCTTGGAGAGGAGTTGTGATCAGAGAATGGAATAATTCCTGCACAGATACCAAGCATAGTAGCAGGGTCAATTTCCAAATGAGTATGGTCTTCATTCAAATCTGCCAAAGACATTGCAATATATGAGTTTTCTTCCTCTTCAGCATCCAAATATTCAATAAGACCATCGTTGATTAAATCATCCCATTTTAATTTTCCATTAGCGATTTTATTTAAATGATCCTCCTTTAAAAGAGGAACACCATCTTTAACAATGATTAATGGTCTTCTTGCTCTTCCAGGATCGTTAAATATATAAATTTCATTATTATCTTCATAATATGTAATATTCATTTCATGAGAGACTTCACCATTTCTTCTTTTTTCTCTCATTTCTTGAGTAAACTCAACCGGATTTTCACAGGACCCAAGGAGTTCACCGTTTATGTAGATTTTACACTTTTGCAAAAAATTCCCCCTATAGCCTAATCAATCAATACATCCATACTTTCAATAACATCTATAATTTCTTGTTCATCAGAACCTTCAGAAATGTTACACATTAAAGCCAAATTCTTTACCAAACCACAGTTAGGTCCCTCAGGAGTTTCGTTTGGACATATTTTACCAAATTGAGTTGGATGTAAATCTCTTGCTTCAAAGTGAGGTTGACTTCTGGTTAACGGAGATACAACACGTCTCAAGTGAGATAATGTACCCATGTAACTAGTTCTGTCTAATAACTGACTAACACCAGCTCTTCCACCTACCCAATTACCGGTAGCAATAGCATGTTTAATATTTTCAGTTAAAACATCACTACGAACAGCTTGCTTAATTGAAAGTTCTTTACCACGAGAAAGACTTCTTTCAAGTTGATAACTCATGTCTCTGGTTAAGTTAGTGAAAGCTACTCTGAATAAATCTTCCATCAAATCTCCAGATACTCTGAGTCTTTTATTAGTGTAATGGTCTTTATCATGAGGTTCTCTTTTCTGTTCAATAACTTCAAGCAACATTTCAGTCATTTCAGCTAAATAAATCGCTTTGTCATAACATCTTTCCGGTTCAGTACCCATATGAGGTAATAGATAACGGTTGATTACATCTGTTGCACGTTTGGTACGGTAATCCGCAGGCATGTTTTTAGCAACCCTGTTACCGATGTACCTGATAGCAGCATCCTGCATGTATTGTCTTCTTTCTTCAAGAGTCATACCATCCATTTCGTTTTGATCCAATTTTAACGCTTCAAGTGAAACTTGAATATCGTCTGCAACCATCATCTGGAAGTTATTGTCATCTGAGATTGCTGTGATGATTTCTTCATCTGTAGCTAATCCAAGAGCCCTCAACAGGATAACTAATGGAATTTCTCCTGGAAGATATGGGAATGAAATTCTTAAAAATACTCCGTTTTTACGTGGTTTTTTATATTCTAAAGTAATTCTAGCTCTGAAACCACTTTTAATTGAAGTTACAACAGCCTTAGCATGTCTGTCTTCAACTTCATCCAAACGTTCAAGAATGATTTTATTCGGAGCAATCTCCTCCATTGTAACAACAGCCCTTTCAGAACCGTTTACAATGAAGTAACCTCCCAAATCTTGAGGGTCCTCATGTTTTTCAATTAATTCTTCAGCAGTAAGACCATTAAGATGGCAAATGTCAGACTTGAGCATAACTGGCAATTCACCAATGTATACTTCTTCCAAAGGATTATCTTCTCCTTCTTCATTCAATGCCATTTCAAGGTACATATCTGCAGAATAATTTAAATTTCTAAGTCTTGCTTCAGTTGGGTCAATAATACTGCTTGATCCATCTGCTTCTTTATTAGATGGTTTTTCAATACGTACTTTACCAGTTTTTAAAGTGTATTTTCCATCATCTAATGTAATAGGTTCAGTAATATCAATGATATTTTGAATCCTATTATTTACAAAGTCATTATATGATTTAATATGGTGATCTACTAAATCATATTTATCGAAAAATGCATCAACTAATTTCCAATTATTCTCTGTCATGGACTTCCTCCAGCATTTACGTAAACGCTATAAAAATAATTAACTAAATAAAAGTAAATAATAAGATAGGTAAAAACCTAACATCTAATTCATTTAATCATTATTCTTAATTTACTCATAACTATCTCCTATAAGATAATTCCTCTCAAACTAAGTTAAATTTATTATAATGAATTTCTAAAAACAAAAAAACACAGAAATTAAACTATATTAAATTTCACTACTCTAAAATTATATTAAAATTAATCTTCTACTATCCTATAAGTAACAAACACACCAGCAGTTTGACTTTCACGAGTAATTCTTAAAATATCTCCTGGTTTTGCTTCAATAGCTTTTACCACAGGATCTTCAGATCTAATTTTAGGAAGATTTTTAAAATCATACTCAACATCACTAAATTCATCAGCAATTTCTTCTTCGGTCATGATTTCATGTGTTGGTACAAGCATATGGTCTTGAATATCAATTTTCAAATTATTTTCCTCCAGATAGAAAAGTTAAAATATAAAATTAGAAACAGGCCTGACGGGAATTGAACCCGCGGCCGCTTGGTTAAAAGCCAAGCGCTCTGCCAGACTGAGCTACAGGCCTATAAGATATTTATCATCAAGTATTCGAAGCGCCCTGGCCGGGATTTGAACCCGAGTCGCGGGCTCGACAGGCCCACATGATAGCCCCTACACCACCAGGGCATAGAAATACTAAACGATAATGTGTAATAATACACTATCTAATAATTATTTACATCATCATATATAAATGTTTTGGAAAATCATAAGATTTCACAAAAAAATAATCTATGACATCAAATAAATAATTATTCAAATCCCGCCTGCCGGACTTGAACCAGCAACATTTGGATCTACAGTCCAACGCTCTGCCAAATTGAGCTAAGGCGGGATAATGGGTCCGCCCGGATTTGAACCGGAGTCTCAGGCTCCCAAAGCCCAAAGGATCGACCAAGCTACCCTACGGACCCACACACAATAATGTATGCAGATAACATACTAATAATAATATACATTTACAAGTATATAAATGTTTCTATAATCTTAACATAATATGCAAAAATTTATAGCAACACTATAAATTAAAAGCCCCGGACGGGAATTGAACCCGCGACCACGAGATTACAAGTCTCGCGCTCTACCAGACTGAGCCACCGAGGCTTAATTCTATATTATAGAACAATCAAATTTATGTAAAAAGTAGTTTAAATACTTTACTATAAATCACTCCAAAAGATGTGAAATTATAAATATTAAATAATATATATAAAAAAATATGACAAATCATGATAAATTAATAGCCAATATTGAAAAAACATTGCTAGAAATTAAAGAAAGAAATCCATTAACACACTGTATAACAAATTCAGTTACAATTAATGACTGTGCTAATGCAGTTCTTGCCATAGGAGGATCACCATTTATGGCAGAAGATGCAGAAGAACTTGCAGAAGTTGTAGCAATAGCAGATGTACTGGTAATAAACATAGGGAAACTAAGCAAAGAACAAATCAATTCAATGAACGTAAGTGCAAAAGCAGCAAATGAAACTAATACCCCAATAGTCTTGGACCCAGTTGGAGTGGGAGTAACTGAACTTAGGAACAGGACAACATTGAACTTAATCAACAATTACGATATCGCTGCAATACGCGGAAACATAAGTGAAATAAAATCAATCGCAAAATTAGTCGGAGTCATTGATGAAAACAATACTGCAAAAGGTGTTGACGTGAATGTTGACGACATCATCACAGAGGAAAATCTATCTGCAAATGGTGAAATCATAAAAGAACTTGCAAACAAATTAAATACAACTATTTTAGCAAGCGGTCCAATCGATATCCTAAGCGATGGAAAAACAACCATAGCAATTGATAATGGTGATGACATGATGCCATTGATTACTGGTAGCGGATGCATGTTATCCTCAATCGTTGGAAGCTGTGTTGGAGGATCTACACCATTAGAAGGAACATTAGTGGCAATTTTAGCAATGAACCTTGCAGGAGAAAAAGCAAGGGCAAAAGTTGAAGAAAGAAATGAAGGTACAGGTTCATTCAGAACATATCTGATAGATTACCTTTACAAAACTAATGCTGAAAGCTTAATTAATGAATCAAACATCAAGATATTATGAACAATATAGATTTATCACTATACCTCGTTACAGACAATAGTGACGATGTGGAAAAGTTCCTGAACACTATTGAAGAAGGAATAAAAGGTGGAGTCAGTGTAGTGCAAATCAGAGAAAAAACAGCAGATACACTTGATTTCTATGAATTGGCAATGAAAGTTAAGAGGATTACATCAAAATACAATGTTCCACTAATCATAAACGACCGCGTGGATGTTGCTCTGGCCATTGATGCTGATGGAGTTCATGTAGGCCAGACAGACATGCCATGTGACGTTACAAGAAAATTAGTCGGAAATGACAAGATTGTAGGTGTTTCAGCAGCAACTATCGAAGAAGCGAAAAAAGCTGAAAAAGATGGAGCAGATTACATTGGAACCGGAGCAGTATTTCCAACAGCAACCAAAGATGATGCGCCATCAATCACTAAAAAAGATTTATCAGAAATAGTCAAATCCATAAATATTCCAGTCGTAGCAATAGGAGGTATTAACTTAGACAATGCCAGCGAATTAAAAGACACTGGAATAGCAGGACTGTCTGTCGTAAGTGCAATTATGAGTTCTGACAATCCCAAAGAATCATCCGAAGAGCTATTGAACATTTTCAATAGCTAAATTTAATTATTTTAAAAAAAAAGATATAAAAAATAAAAAAAATTATTTTTTACAATTTTTAAGAGCCTCCACAGCAGCAAGTTCCTTTCCTGCAAGCATACTAATGCATGCCCCACCACCACTACTTAAATGACTCATATTGTCTTCTAATCCAAGGCCAGCAGTAGCCGCTGCAATATGACCACCACCAATAAGTGTAAATCCTTTAGAGTTAGCCATTGCATTGATCAAATCTTCTGTTCCCATTGCAAATTTAGGGTCTTCAAATACCCCCGCAGGACCATTTGCAAAGATATACTTGGCATCCCTGATTTCTCTTGCATAATAATTAATAGTTTTTACGCCAATGTCAAATATGGATTTATTTGGAATTTCCCTAAAGTCAATGTCAACCCTTTCGCCATCAAGTTCACATGCAACATCAATAGGATATTTAACTTTATCTCCAAATCTGTCAATTAAATCCTTTGCTTTGTCAACCATGCCCCTATATCCCCTGCTAGCAATGAAATCCTTATTGACCTGACCTATGTCAACACCTGCAGCCCATAAAACAATATTTCCAACAATACCTGTTGTTAAAATTGAATCAGCAGTGCCGTTGCTTAAAACATTTTCCATAACATCAATGGAATCTTCAGGTTTCATTCCTCCAAGCAGGAATACACAAGGATGTTCAACATTATCCAAAGCATCCTGAATAACTGTCAATTCTTTTTCCATTACACGACCTGCAGCAGAAGGAGTGTCCACAGTAAAACCTACCAATGATGCCTGAGACCTGTGAGCAGCAGCAAAAGCATCATTTACGAAATAATCAATTAATGGAGATAAATGTCTTACAAGTAAAGTCTTTGACTGTTCTTCAGGAGTTCTTGAAAGGGATTCTTCAGAGAAGAAACGAACATTTTCAAGTAATAATATTTCATGAGATTTTAAAGATTTTATAGCTTCCTTTGCAGCACTGGAGAATAATGAATCAACATATTTGACTCTTAAATTTAATATATCAGACAATGCTTCGGCATGCTGAGACAAAGTTGTGAAATCCTTTTTACCAGGACGGCTTTGATGGGCAAGAAGTACAACCTTAGCCCCTTTGTTGGACAATTCTTTAACTGTTTGGGCATGTAATTTTAATCTAGTATCATCCAATATGATTCCAGAACTTGGATCTACCGGAGAGTTAATATCAATCCTGACCAATACAGTCTTATCTTCTATATCAAAATTATCAATTGTATTAAATTCCACCATTTATCTCACATCATCATAATTTACTTACCAAATCAAGCAAAGCGTCTTTAGGACTTTCAGCCTTAATAATTCCTGATGCAAGCAATACTCCATCTGCACCCAAATCCATTGCAGCTTTCATATCATCACCAGTTGTTATTCCTGCACCACATAAAACTTTAATATTCTTATTAATATCTTTTACTTCTTTTACTGTGTCTTCAACAACTTCAGGTTGAGCTTGTGAAACTGGAATTCCAGTACCAATTAATTCAGGAGGTTCAACAGCCACTGCATCCGGTGCAAGTGCTGCTACAGCCTTAGAAGTTTCAATATTATTAGTGCAAACACATGATTCAATTTCATTAGCCCTGCACATTTTTACAACTTCATCAATATCTGCCAATTTCATCCTATTTTCCGAATGGTTAATTAAAGAACCGCTGATTCCAGCATCAATTAATGTATTAATCAGGTTGGATCCAGTATGGCCCCCCGGAGAAATCGGATCAATATGCTGTGCAAAAATAGGAAGAGAAGTTTCCTCACTTATTCTATAAATATCTGCTGCCTGAGGAGCTGCAACCATAGTGATTCCAGACTCACTTGCAGCACTTTCCAAGTCATGTGCAAGTTTTAATGCATTTATACCACTTGATTCCAAATAAGTTTTATAATTTAATATCACAATTGGTGTGTCCATAATAATCCCACAACTAACTCTTTAATGAATATATTTGAACAACATTATTAAATAAATTTTTGATTAGATATTCTTTTTTCAGCCAGGTCAATATACTCCTTTTTAATTTCATACCCTATGAAACTACGATTATTTTTTATTGCAGCAAGGCATGTTGTACCGCTGCCACAAAAAGGGTCCAGAACAACATCCCCTTCATAACTGTAAAGATTAATTAGCCTATGAGGTAATTCAACAGGAAAAGGTGCTGGATGACCTATCTTTTTAGCATTGACTGCCGGAAATGTCCAGATACTCTTTGTCCAATTAATAAAATCATCCCTTTCGATAGTATCCTTTTTAACCTGATTCCTATTTTTGGAATATGAACCCTTGGAAAACACCAAAATGTACTCATGAAAATCCCTAAGCACAGGATTGGATGCTGACATCCAACTTCCCCAGGCACATGATCCTCCACCACTTGCGGACTTGTTCCAGATAATTTCTCCCCTCATTAAAAATCCCAAATCCAACATTATTTCTATCACCATTGCATGAAGGGGAATATATGGCTTTCTCCCAATATTTGCCATATTGATGCATGCTCTGCCACCGGTTACCAATTTATTATATGTTTGGCTGAAAACGGAAGTCAACAAATCCAAATATTCATCCAGACTCAAATCATTGTCATATTCCTTTCCCACATTATAGGGTGGAGAAGTAATCATCAGATGAACACTGTTATCAGGAATTTCTCCCATATCTTCACTGGACTTGCAATAAATCCTATTCAATTTATTGGCTTCAATGGAGTTTTCTTTGAATTCAATGTTTTTTGGAAGTTCAAAACCTTTAAACAATTTTGAACTATAAAATTTCTTTGAACTGTGAGATTCCCTCACAACAGAACCGAAAGATGCAGTTTGTGTTTTTCTAACCAATTTTAAGACCTCTTCAAAAGATTCAAAAATTTCAATCCCTTATCCTCATAGCTATTTTGCTCATTAGCAATTTCAACATAGTGCCCTAATGATTCCAAATCTTCCATTCCCGAGAAGAAGTTTAAATCATGGTCAAATAATATGTTCAGATGCATTTTCATCTCAGCACTGGAATCCAATCTTAAATATCCTCTTTTTGGAGTGGTTTTACGAGTATTTCCATGATTTAAAGGAAATGGATTCAAAGACCAAAATCCCTGAATGATTCCCGCACTTTTCAGATAATCCGCTTTCTTGCAAAATCCATTTGAAAGCGGTGCGTTTCCCAGAACAATTATTGGTATTTTGGAAGATTTGAAATTTGAAACCCTAATATCAATACATTTACCAATAGCTTTTAAAATCGAGTCCGAACGTGTGAAACTAGGCTTTCCCTGATGAGTTCGAAAATCACCGATTTCAAAAATCTCCTTTGTTTTTACATCATATTGCCAGTTCCAAACTATGGACATCTTTACCTCAAATATTATTTTTACTTCACTTGGCTTTAAAATTTTTTTATTCACTGTTGCAATTACAACATCTGCAGGAGAACTTGAATTAATGCCTAAGGCAGGAATTCTGGCCTGATTTACAATATAGAGATTTTTATCATTAATCACAGATTTCAAAAGATTTTGAACCCAAATTTCAGTGTAATTTCCAATCAGAGAATTCCGGGATTGTAATGTGGATTTTACGCCCCTATAACCCCTTGGCCAATAAGCAAAATACTTATCACCCCCACAATAGAACAGCTGATTGACTTTTGCATCCTTAAGTGATTCAATGAAAAATAATTTTTCTTGATTTTTATTCCATAAATTCATATTAAAAACTATTAAAATTAAACATATAAATATTTTAAATATTTATAATCACAATATTGTTCAATAATTAGTAAATTGCATCATATTTGAAAAATGTATATACTAGCAATACTAAAAATTAATGTGATTTTATGTCATTCAATGAAAGCCAAATAGAAAAATTAGAAAAAAGTGGATATAGATTTGTCGGACAACATGGCCATGCAGCAGTAAAGACATGCCATTGGACACGTCAAAGTATTAGTGACAAAGGCGTTTGCTATAAAGAAAAATTTTATGGAATTCAATCACACAGATGCCTGCAGATGTCCCCTGCAGTTCCAAACTGTCAGCAGGAATGTGAATTTTGCTGGAGAGACTTAACATATACCCAAACCAATTGGGAAGATGCCGAATACGATGACCCAAAAACAATAATCGATGAAGCTATTAAAGCTCAAAATAATCTGTTATGTGGTTTTTATGGAAATGACAAAGCAAACAAGAAAAAACTGGAAGAGATGAAAAATCCAAACAATGCAGCAATATCTCTGGCTGGAGAACCGACACTCTATCCAAAAATTGACGAATTGATTGGAGAATTTAATCGCCGTGACTTTACAACATTTGTAGTGAGCAATGGTCAGTGCGTGGACAGATTAAGAAATCTGGAAAACGATCCATATCAACTGTACCTTTCCTTAGATGCACCTGACAAGAAAATATTCCATGATGTATGCAGACCAAGAATAAATGATGCTTGGAGTAATTTAAATGAATCACTTGAAACACTATCCAGTTTTAACTCACGTACATGTATAAGAAATACATGCGTTAAAGGAAGAAACATGGAAAAACCCGAGGAATATGCAAAATTAATCAAAAAGGCAGACCCCGACTATGTTGAAGTGAAAGCATATATGTGTGTAGGTTCATCAAGAGACAGATTAACACTTGCCAATATGCCATTATTTGATGAAGTAAAAGAATTTGCAACAAAAATAGGAAATGAATGCGGTAAAGAAATAGTAAATGAATCCAAAATCAGCCGAGTCGTCCTACTCGAATAAAACTAATTTTAAAAAAATAGTATAACCTTTAAAAATTGTGTTTGATGTATAAATAGGTTGAGTTAACATTATAGATTGTACTATAATGATAACTATCGATTTTTTTACAGCAAAACAACTTTAAAGTCAATCAGATATTTTTCTGTTTTAATTGAAATATCAGTCCAGTGAAGAAATTTATTTTCCTTCAGCTTTCAATTCATTGCAGAGTTCAACAGCTTTACGGGCAGCTTTTTCCATTGAAACTTCATACGGAATTCCAGCCTCTTCCAAGAGTTTTTGCCCTTCTTCTTCATTGGTTCCAGTCAGCCTGATTACAATGTGAACTTTTCTTTGTGTTTGTTCCAAAGCCTTAATAACTCCACGGGCAACATCATCCGCTTTGGTGATTCCACCTAAAACATTCAGGAACACCACTTTAACAGGATCATAGTTCAATACTATATTTAATGCCTGATTAATGATATGCTCTGAAGCTCCACCACCGATATCCAGAAATGTTGCAGGTTCACCGCCATTGAGTTTAATCATGTCCATAGCAGTTAAGGTTAAACCGGCACCATTACCTATAACAGCAATGTCACCATCCAATTGCACAAAGTCGACAGCTTTCTTTTTATAATGAAGCCTGTCAACCAAGTCCTGATGCCTGAACAATGAATCATTTTCAACTACCATTTTTGCATCAGCAGCTATCAATCCTTTTGGAGTTAAAACCAACGGGTTGATTTCAGCGGTATCAGCGTCATATTTAGTAAACACATTATACAATTTCCAAATCATATCACCCATCGGTGAAATCAATTCAGATGGAACTTCCATTTTACGTGCAATTTCACGTGCCTCATACGGCAAGAATTCCAACAAAGGATTTGGATAATATTTAATGATTTTTTCAGGATTGGTTTTTGCTAAGTTTTCAATTTCAACTCCCCCCTCCTTACTTGCTAAAATGACCGGTCTTCTTGCACCCCTATCAACAGATACAGTTACAAAAAATTCATTGTAGATTTCAGCTTTTTCTTCAATTAAAAGGTGTTTTACTTTTTCACCTTTTATTTCCATTCCTAAAATTTCATCAGCAACTTTTAAAGCTTCACCAGGATTATCAGCAAATTTTACACCACCTGCTTTACCTCTACCACCTGTTAAAACTTGTGCCTTAATCACTACAGGAACATCCATCTCTGAAGAAATGGTCATAGCCTCTTCAGGGGAATATGCCACATGCCCTTCCAAGATTGGAATGCCTTCCTGATTAAAAATTTGTTTTGCTACATTTTCAAAAAATCTCATTATAACACCCATTTATAATAAATTATAACCTGCCTCAAAAGCACTGACATTTTTCTTTTCTGTTCCTTTAGGAACACTAGCTTCAATAGCTTTAATTGCAGCATCTTTAGATATAACTCCAGTGATTTTTGTAATAGCTCCAACCATTACAATGTTTGCTACAATTTTAAGTCCAATTTCATCAGTAGCTGTTTTAGTTGCAGGAGCTTCGTAAACCTTAATATTATGTTCTTCAATAAACTCTTTAACATCTTCAACATCAGTTGTTCCAGGATCAACTATTAAAGTTCCTTCATCTTTCAAGTCAACGATATATTTAATCAATGCCTCATTGGACATTGCCACCAAAATATCCGGACTTTGAACTTTAGGATAATCAACTTTAGTATCACTTATGACAACTTCACATTTTGAAGCCCCACCACGAGCTTCAGGACCATAAGATTGAGTTTGAACAGCTTCCTTTTCGTCAAAAAGACTTGCAGATTTTCCTAAAATAATACCTGCAAGAATTACTCCCTGACCTCCAAATCCACAAATTCTAATTTCAGTTCTCATTTTATCCACCTATAACTCTGTTTCATATGCAGAATTGATAATAGTTTTTTTACCATATTTTTCCACACTGATTTTATCAATGTTTTCTGTGAATTCATCTCTTTGAGTTTTAGCAAATTCACCAACAACAATTTTACCTTCCAACTCTTTTGGCCTCATCCTATCAGCTGCAGATTTGAATACAGTATTAGCTTTCATGACAGCCGCCATTGCAGTAGGAGTTTTTAATTTATTTTTACGACCGAAATAGGTAGGACATTGAGTTGCAACTTCAATAAATGAAAAACCAGGATTTTCCAATCCTTTTTTAATTGACAATACAAGATTTTCCATTTCAACAGTTGTCCATCTTGCGGAATAAGTTGCACCAGCTGCCGCAACAAGTTCCGCCAGTTTGAATGGAGTATCCCGATTACCATATGGAGCAGTTGTTCCGAAACTACCTTTAGGAGATGTAGGGCTGATTTGACCCCCAGTCATACCATAAATATTATTATTAATACATATTACAGTTAAATTAATATTTCTTCTAGCTGCATGAATCAAATGATTACCACCAATAGAGGCAGCATCACCATCACCAGTGAATACAACAACATCTAAATCTTTATTAGCAGTTTTTAAACCAGTTGCGAAACTTAATGCTCTTCCATGAGTAGTATGTAAAGAATCACATTTTAAATATCCTGGAATTCTTGAAGAACAGCCAATTCCGGAAACCATTGCAATATTTTCAAAATCCATTCCTGCTTTTTCCATACCTACCAAAAATGCATTGATAATAGCACCATTTCCACATCCTGGACAGAAAATATGAGGCAATCTGTCTTCTCTTAAATAAGGGAGAAATCTATTTTGTTTATGTTCTGACATTTAATTTCCTCCTAATCTGTTGATTTGGTCTAATATTTCATCAGGAGTTGGTAATAATCCTCCAATCACTCCCATCAAATGGACATTGGAATTTCTTTTGCAAACCCTGTCCACTTCATAATACATCTGACCTAAGTTCATTTCAACAACAAGCACATCCTTTGCATTTGCTGTTAATTTAGCCACTTCTTCATCAGGGAACGGCCATGGAGTATCAAGTTTAACATAACCCACTTTTTTATCTGTTCTATTTACAGCTTCAACAACAGACCTTACAGGTGCCCCGTATGAAACAATGACAATATCTGCATCTTCACAGTTTTCAGATTGAACAGAACAGATGTCATCTTTATTATTTAATATTTTATCACAAATTCTTTGGATAAGTTTATCATGAGTTTCAGGGTCATTGGTATCCGGGTAACCTCGTTCATCGTGAGTAAGACCGGTTACATGGATATTGAATCCATCACCGAAAGCAGGCATTGGAGTAGTTCCATTTTCAATATTTTCAAACGGCAAATAATTTTCAGTTTTTTCAGGCCTTTTTCTTGGAACGATTTCTATGTCATCTTCAACAACAATTTTTTCCCTCATATGGCCTATGACTTCATCAGCCATTACAAATACTGGAACCCTATATTTCTCAGCTAAATTAAAAGCCTTTATTGTGAAATCAAAAAATTCCTGTACACTTGATGGAGACAATGCAATTGGTTCATAATCCCCATGGGATCCCCATCTAGCCTGCATCATATCTCCTTGAGCAGCCATAGTTGGCTGAGCAGTTGAAGGAGAACCTCTTTGAACATCCACAATTACAATAGGAGTTTCAGTCATGAACGCATAACCGATATTTTCCTGCATCAAAGAGATACCTGGACCTGAAGTTGCGGTCATTGATTTAGTTCCACCCCAGGAACCACCAATAATAGCTCCGGCAGATGCAATTTCATCTTCCATCTGAACAAATGAGCCGCCGACTTTTGGCAATTCACGAGCTAGAGTTTCAGCAACTTCTGTGGACGGAGTAATTGGATAACCAGCGAAAAACCTACAACCTGCTGCAATAGCTCCTTTAGCGCATGCTTCATTACCTTGTATAAAAAATTCTTCAGCCATTTTTAACACCTACTTTTTCCCCTTTGTGAACTTAGGATTAAAGTTAAGATCATTGTCTTCATTCATCCACCAATTTTCCGGCAAGTCTACAGTAATAGCCTGGTCAGGACATGCTACTTCACAAGTGCCACATTTTGTACATCTTTCTTCAAACTTAACAAAAGGTAACTGAACTCCCTTTTTATTAATTTCGGAAGATATTGCATATACATTTTTATAGCACATAAATAAGCAAAGGTGGCATCCTTTACACAAATCTTCGTCAATAATAATCAATTTAAAAATCTCCTAAAAATCTATAAAAAACAAATACAGATTATGATATATATCTGTTAATAAACATTTAAATATCTTATTAAAAAATTGTAATAATATAGAAAAATAAAAAAATATTAAAAAATTAATTTTAATGATAATATGAAAAAATTAAAAACACCAATTTCAGACAGTGATCTGGAAAATCTTAATGTTGGAGATAAAATCACAATATCCGGAACAATATATACCGGACGAGATGCAGCACTTCCACAACTGGTCGAATTAATAAAAAAGAATGATATTCCTTTCAATACAAAAGGAATGGTCATCATGCACACAGCATTCAGCGATGCTGGAATCGCACCAACAACCAGCAACAAAGAAGAAATTGAATCAACCATACCCTTTTTAAGTGAAAACGGAGTGAAAATTCACATTGGAAAAGGAATGTTAAGTGATAAAACAGCTGAGGAACTGGAAAAAAATAATTCAATATTTGTCATAACCCCTCCTGTTGCGGCGCTGCTTACAAATAAGGTAAAAAGTAAAAAATGTGTATTGTTTGAAAAAGAAGGCATGGAAGCCATGTTTGAATTAGAAGTAGATGAAATACCTGGAATTGTAGCAATACACCACGGAAAAAAGATCTAATCCATATTTATATCCCTTATATACTTTGCCGGAACTCCACCGACAATTGTGTTTTCAGCCACATCCCTTGTAACGACCGCACCGGCCGCAATGATTGCTCCATCACCAATAGTGACACCTGCAAGAATTGTGGCATTTGACCCAATCCATACATCATTGCCTATTTTTATTGGAGCAGGAATTAAGTTTCCTCTTTTTTTAGGATTCTCCTCATGATTTAAAGTTGCCAAAACAACATTATGTCCTATCAATGCATTGTTTCCTATAAAAATTCCGCCCTGGTCTTGGAATCTGCATCCTGAATTGATGAAAACATTATCCCCAAGATGAATGTTTTTTCCAAAATCTGTAGTGAATGGTGGGAAAAGCCTAAAATCATCACTGACCTTTTTTCCAATTAAATCTGAAAATAATTCACGAATTTCATCAAAATCATGATATTTGGTATTGATTTCAAAAGTAATTTTTTGAGCTTCGCAAGAATAATAATTACATGCCTCAGCAGCCTCTTCATCAAAAATTAATGTTTTACCTTCATTAAAAATTTCCAAAAGTTTATCAAGTTCTAGCATGTAATATGGATTTGTTAAAAATAATATTTAAAATGTGATATGAAAAAATAAGTAAAAAAAAGAGTTATTTTAAAAATAACTCATGAAACGAAATTATTCTTCGTCTTCTTCGTCGTCAGATTCTTCTCTTTTTTCGAATTCATCTACAAAATTAACTTTGCTAATTTCATCGATGTTATCCCAGATATCTTTTGCTATTCTGAATCTTGCAAAGGTAATATCCATGTAAGATTGTTGGTCAAATTTGGACATTTCATCTAATTTGATGTTTGCAACGCCATCTTCGATAGTGATTTCAGTTTTATCAATGTCTACGTTAGGGTTGGAGTAGTGTAACTCAATCATACTTTTGATTTTTTCTTCTTCATCCTCAATGATTTCAGTAACTTCAACATCATAAACTAAGTCTTTTCCTGCTAATTCGTGGTTAAAATCAACTTTTACTCTTCCACCGTTGACTGTTAAGATTTTACCGGTTGCACCTTCAGATTGGATTTTCATACCAGGCATAGGGTTCATACCTTGTCTTTTGAACTCTTTCATAGGGACTAATTGAATCATTTTAGGATCCCTTGGTCCAAATGCATTATCGGAATCAACTTCAATGTGTTTGGTTTCTCCTTCTTCCAATCCAATGATAGCTTCTTCAATAGCAGGTAATAAGTGGTTTCCTCCTACAACGATTGGGATTGCTTTGTAAGTTTTATTTTCATCAAAAATACCTGCTTCCTGTGCTATTTCATCATAAGTAGTATCAAATACGTCATCAGTTTCTTTAATTTTACCAGTAAAGTTTACTCTAACAAAATCTCCGTTATCTATAGCCATAAAAATTACGCTCCTTAATAATTTTGATTAAATAATTTGTTAATAAATATAACATTAATAATTATAGTAACCATTACTTATTAAAGTTTTGTTTATCTATGAAAAAAATGTAAAAAATAGAAGATAATAAAAAAATAAAAAAATTAGTTAATTTTGATTAATGTCTTTCCTTTAGATCCGCCTGAAGCAACCTTTTTAAGAGCAGCATTCACATCATCCAAAGAGAATATCTCATCAATAGAAGTTTCTAGACGAATATCAGAAATGCTTTCCAATTGCTTACCATTAGCTTCAACAAATAGGAAATAGTATTTTTGATTATTCTTTTTAGCCAATTTATCATATTTCCTGCCGGCAAATTTGAATAGCATTTTTTTGACAAAAGACAATCCCATACGTTCGGCAAACTCTGCATTAGGAAGTCCTTTAAGTGAAACCAGTTTCCCGCCATTTTTCATAATTTTAAATTCTTTTTCCAGTTCTTTTTCACCAAGAGTATCCAAAACCAGATCAATGTCAGACAATATTTGAGAGTAATCCTGAGTTTTATAGTCAATAAACTCATCAACACCCAAATCCATTACTCTTTGTCTGTTTTTTGGATTTCCACTGGTGATTACATGAAGACCCAAACTTTTTGCAATAGGGATAGCCATTGCACCCAAACTGCCAGTACCACCAGAAATAAAAATACTTTGCCCCTTTTTAACATCCATTAACTCATAGGACTGCAATGCTGTAAGGGCAGTCAAAGGAACACAAGCAGCTTCATCAAAATCTAAAACATCAGGAATAAGTGCAATTGCATTTTTATCTATTGAAGTGAACTCTGCAAAGGCACCAATTTTATCTAAAGGCATCCTTCCGTAGACTCTGTCACCTTCTTTAAATTCAGAGACATTACTACCCACTTTTTCAACAACCCCCGAAAATTCATTTCCCATCACCAATGGAAGCTTATACGGAGTAATCAGTTTTACTTCTTCACGAACAATCATGTTATCCAACGGATTAACACCCGCATACATAATCTTAACTAAAACATCATCATTACCTACTTCAGGAATTGGAATATCTTTAATTTCCAAATCAGTCCCCTTTTTTATCATACTTATTTAAAATAGCCGCTTTCATTTTCATTCACCAATCAATCTTGAAAACCTGAGAATAATATTCCTTAAACATATTAATTACTTCTAAGTCGCCTTCGTCACCACATTCCAATTCATCAATACCGAAAGAAGCCATTTCATATAATATCTTATTTAATCGAAGCCCCCTATCAGTCAGATAATACTCGGTTAAAGATTTGTTGCCCCTCATTTGAATTTTCTTTTCAATAAGCCCATTGGTCTCCATTGATTTTAACGTATCCGCCAAAACTGTATTTGATAGATTAGTCTTATTTTCCTTGAATTCCAAGAAATGTTTTTTACCCAAAAACATATCCCTAATCAATACAACAGTCCATTAACGACTAATTAATTTTAAAGTACTTTCAATAGGGCAGGTCATCAAATCATTTGTCATAAAAAAAAAACAACTCCAATATAATAAATATTTAACAATATATTTATATAAATCACATAGTTAGTCCATACTGACCATCATATTACTTTTCAAATGCTCTTTGTAAAAAACTAATATTTATAAAAAATAAATAATTATTCATGCAAAGAAAGGGAGTAGTTAATTTACCATTACATGGAGGTCACCCACCATCATGGCTATTTTCAAGAATGGTTGACCTATCCGGAGCTCTTGCATCAGTAATCATTGAAGAATATAGTTTAAATGAGTTTTTAAATAGAATTTCCAATCCATACTGGTTTCAAGCATTTTCATGTGTTTTAGGATTTGACTGGCATTCCTCCGGAACTACCACAACAACGTTGGGTGCTCTGAAAGCATCATTAAGTCCCGAAGAACATGGAATTTATTTAACTGGAGGAAAAGGTGCGAGGTCAAGAAGAACACCACAAGGCATTGAACATGCCGGAGAAATATTTAACCTAAACACCAAAACAACAGAAAAGCTAGTTGAAACAAGTAAATTATCTGCTAAAATTGACAATTCATGTATTCAAGACGGATACACACTATATCAACATAATTTCTTTGTAACTGAAAAAGGAGATTGGGCAGTCGTCCAACAAGGATTAAATACAGAAACCAAATATGCTCGTAGATACCACTGGCTAGGTGAAGAAGTGGACAAGCTATTGAATGATCCCCACAGCGGAATTTCATGCGATAAAGAAACTCCGAATACATTAAACATGTCCTCAAAAGACAGCGAAGAAGCTCAAAAGATAAGTGTCGATTTGATTAATGACAATCCTAATCATTTAAGGCAATACTTTAAAAGAAAAGACAATCAACTTCTTTTAGAAGACTTCACCATGCCAGCTCATCACCCAGTTTTAGATATGGATATTTCCGATAAAGAATTTGAAGTGCTGACAAAAGCTTATGAGATACAACCTGAAAATTATGAGGAACTAATTCTTCTTCAGGGGATAGGGCCTAAAAAAATAAGAGCTTTAGCATTAATCTCCGATCTTGTTTATGGTGAACCTGCAAGCTGGAAAGACCCCGTAAAATACAGTTTTACACATGGAGGAAAAGACGGTTTTCCATATCCTGTTGACCGGGATGTCTATGACAATTCAATAGAAACGATTAGAGATGCCATTGAGCAGGCACGTATAAAAAAAGATGATAAATTAAAAGCAATTAAGAGATTAGATGAATTCATCTCTTAACGGTTTTCATTGTGAATATTTACATTTTTACCATGAGCTGTCGGAATGACTTCCAAAACAGGATTTTCAAACTCCAACTCAAATTCCTTACCATCCATCAGCAAATGCTGAAAAACAGCAAGGGAAGACACTTCAGAATGAGGCTGGGTTGTTACAGACACATTCCAATCAGCAGCCTTATAGACCTTTCCAGGAACTTTAGAACCTCCCACAACAATTAAAATATCGGAACCATCTTCACGAACTTCAGGAGCGACTTCATGAGCCTGAGAACCATACATAGTCAAGTGAACTACTTTTCCACCATCAGCCTTCCACTTATTGATAACACCCATATAACTTTCAGTGTATTCTATTTCAAAGTTTCCACCAAATCTTGAGGCAGTGTCCCTTACATTTTCCATAAGACCATTATCCCTTTCACCGGATAGAAATATTTTACTAGCGCCGAATGCGCGAGCAGTCAAGCATACATGAGTTGTTATACGAGTATCTCTTTTTAATCTGTGATCTAATCTCAATACATTTACATTCATAATAATCCTGAAAAAACAATTAATTAATAAAAATAACCAATCTAATATTTCAAGTTTTAAATATTTAATAATTTGTATGACGTGAAAGCCACTTACCATTATCTAAAGAAAATGTGATGTTTGTTGCGTTATGAGTATCTTCACGAAGACAATTATTAAAGATGGAGGTGATGAATATGTTAAACAGTAAGTGGCACACACATCAAAACTAATTATATACTACTTAATTAATAAATTAATGCTTTTTAAGCCAACAATATTAATTTTAAGATGTTAAATTGATTTAAAAATAAAAAAATTAGAAGAAGTACAAAGCAACAGTCATGAACAGTAATGCCATTAAACGACCAACTTCATTACTCATTCCCAAAACATCACCGTTGGCAAGCACAAAATTTCTTCTTGCAATACGTGCAATTATGATTCCGGAAACAATAGCTCCCAAAACACCACAGACACCAACAACACCACCCAGCAAAAAGGCAATTACACAAACAAATGCTGTTGAAACCAAATATCTTGAAGGTGTTGTCTCAAACATGAAATAGCTTCCAATTCCTGGAGTCAGAGGTTTGGACAGTAATGCAGTTGTAATAAGAGATGTTTTTGCAACCATTTCACAAATGACTATTCCAAAAATGAAGTTATAATCTAAAATGTTATACAAACCAGCTATTGTCATACTGGACACTAAAAACAGTGTTGCAACACCGCCAGCACCTACAGATGAATCTTTCATAACCCTAATTTTACGTTCAGGCTCACCATGGACCATGACTCCATCAGCCATATCCATTACACCATCCAAATGATTGTAACCTGTGATAATCATTAAAAAGGCATAAACAATTGTTGCTGTGAAAAATGAATTTAAATGAAGGAAATTCAGACAAAGATAACCACATGCAACTGCTAAAAATCCTATGAACAGATGTAAAAATGGCCAGCACCAAGTCAATTTAGTCATATACTCAATTGAAGTATAAACACGGATAGGCAGGATTGTTGAAAAAGTTAAAAGACCCAACAGTGATTTTATCGGTGAAAATTCTTCATCTTCAAAATAGCTATCATCTTCCATAATCATTCCTCATTAATTATATTGACCCAATCATACAATAATCTTTCTACACCCCCACATTAACAGATATTTTTCAATTTTATTTAAATATATATTAAAATAAACATATTTTATAATATTAATGAAAAAAAGGTAAACAAATGTCAAAAATGTCAAAAATTGTGGAAAATATTTTAGATAAAAAACATCGCGAATATGTTGATGATGCCAATAAAGCCAAGGAACATATGCAGAAACGCTCCCTTGAAGAGGATGAGCATTATAAATTGCCAAAAATGATATACCTCACCAAAGTTAAAAGCAAAAACATGTTTGAATGCCAAATGATAATCTTTAATGAAATTGAAGATGCCGAACGCCTAATCATATATCTTCATGGAGGAATATATGTAAATGAAATTAGACTGCCCCATATTTTATTTTGCGACAGAATTGCAAAAAAAACTAATGCATGCACATATGCTCCAATTTATCCTCTTGCACCAAATCATACCTATGAAGAAACCTATAAAATTGTTGAAAAGTTATACAAGCATCTATTAACCCTGGACAAACCAATCATAATAATTGGAGACTCTGCAGGAGGCGGATTATCTGCAGCATTTTGTGAATATCTGGCAATTAAGGATTTACCTCAACCGAAAAACTTAATTTTAATATCCCCTTGGGTTGATGTATCAATGTCTGGAGATTATGATGATGTTGAATTTGATCCTATGCTCGGAATAGAAGGCTTGCGTAAAATGGGTGAAACCTGGGCAGGAGACCTGAATCCAAAAGATTATAAAATAAGTCCATTATTTGGAGAAGTAAACAAACTTCCAAAAACTACACTGTTTGTGGGAACTCATGAAATCCTGTATCCCGATGTTGTAAAATTTCATGAAAAATTAAAAGACAACAATGTTGATGCTGAATTGAATGTAGGCGAAGAAATGACTCATGTGTATGCAATTTATCCGCTAGTTCCCGAATCAAAAAAAGCTTTCAATCACATTGTTGAAATACTTCTTGAGTAATTTTAGAATAGATTCTATTCCTCGAATATTTTAGATACGCACCCTGCAATCAAACCCGCAAAAATATCTTCAAGTATTGGAGGCAAACCCCAAATTATTCCAGGTTTTGCATCCTTATACTGTTTAAAATTGAAAATTGCTTTTGAACCTGCAATCTGATTAGCAATAGCCAAACCTAACACATCAGCGGAATATAAATAATTTAAATCACTGTTTAAATCAACTTCACGTATTTTATTGCCTGACAAATCCCGTTCGGCACCCAATGCAGCCACAATCAATGTTATAACATTAACATCACTTAAAGATTTAAGAATTTGAATTTCCATTTTTTCTTTTAGCCTGTCTGTAACTTCATCATCTGAAACAAGTTCCATCCCGGCATCAACCAAATCCCTAATCAGGATTCCTTCAGCCACAAAATAATCCAATATACCAAAGTCCAATCCGAATTTCTTGAATGCATCTTCAATGCTTATCTCAATTGCATCTTCAATGCGAACTTGAAGCTCCTCCAAATTGACTTCATCATATTCTGCATTGTTAATATCCAAACTTTCATAATTATTTTCAGGAATGTTTGATAAAACTGCAAGAAAATCATTGGTATTCAGTATATTCTGAATATGCAAAGGCAAGGACATATCAGCCAAAGTTCTTGCCTTAGAATTAGCCGCTATCTTAAAGATTTTAATAAGATCTCTTGGAGACAAAACCTTATCAATGTAAATAATATGGCTTAAGTTAATTCTTGCATCAGCAAAACCTTTGGAAGAGTTTGCAACCTTCAAATAATCTGTGAAGTCTTCAACAACAACATCACTTGCCATAAACGTGAAGATAGACAGATCATCATAGAAATTTTTAAAATAATCCAGAGATTCAGTTGCCTGTGCAATGTATGAACCTTCAAATTTATTGAAAACTTCCGCTTTTTTGGCAGTAGCCTTAAAAGTATCCTTTGCCTTAACAATATTGACATTCTCAACAATATCAATACCGCCACCGACAGTGAAATCACTGAATGCCAAAAAATGCCGAGGATTGTTTATGCAAATCCCGTAATCCTTTTCAATGATATTTATTTTCATGATATAACCAAAATTAATTATACATATAATATATTAATTATTTAATTTAAATTTTATATTAACAGCTGAAAGGACTTTTTATCATGACAATTATTATTGACCCCCAATCCAGCGGAATTGCTGGAAACATGATTATTGGAGCACTGGTTGATTTAGGTGCCGATGCATATGAATTAAAAGAAATAATGGAGAAATCCGCCAAACCATTTGGAAAAGTTGAAGTGAGTTTCAATAAGATTACCAAACATGGAATAGACTCGACTTTTTGTCATGTTGAAATGATAGAACACACACATTCCGTAAATTATCCAGAATTCATTGAAAAAATCAACAATCTGGAATTGAATGAAAATGTCAGAAAAACTTCCATAAAAGTATTTGAAAGAATAGCTAAAGCGGAAGCGAAAGTGCATGGAAAAACAATTGAAACCATCCATTTTCACGAAGTTGGAGCAAGTGATGCTGTTGCTGATGTAATCGGATCAGTTTATGCTTATTATTCACTTAATTTAGATAAACAAAAAATAATAGGACTCCCAATAGCTGTCGGAGGAGGAAGAGTTAAAACCGCACACGGAACAATACCTGTTCCCGCCCCTGCCGTTGTGGAAATTCTAAAGGATGCCTACATCAAAGGAGGTCCTGTGGACAGTGAACTTGCAACACCTACAGGAAGTGCAATATATGCTGAAATCTGTGACGAAATACAGGAATTTATTCCACAAATAAAACCTAAAAAAGTAGGTTATGGAGCCGGAAGAAAAGATTTTGACCATCCGAATGTTTTAAGAATTATTGAAACTTCAGACATTTCCGAAAAGGACGAAATAGATGTTATTGAAACAAATCTTGACCATTTAACTGGAGAAGAAATAGGCTATCTATTCGATAGGCTTTCAGATGTCGGAGCAAGCGACGTTTCAATCACACCAATAATCATGAAAAAGAATCGTCAGGGAAGTCTTTTAAAAATAATTTCACCTAGAAAAAATAGGGATGAACTTGTCAATACAATTTTTAAGGAAACCGGAAGTTTAGGAATTAGAATAGCTCCAAATATGCATCGCGGAATTGCAAAACGAGAATTCGTTAAAAAGGAATTTGAAATAGAAGGAGAAAAATTTGAAGTTACATTTAAAAACGGATACGTTAACGGAGAGCTTATTTCATCAAGACCGGAATATGAAGACTTAAAAGAGATTGCCCTTAAAACCGGAATTCCTTTAATAAAAATAAAAGAGATGATACAATGAAAAAGGCAATTTCCGTCCTATCTGGAGGTCTTGACTGTACTGTTGCAACTAGCGTTTATGCAAAAGACTATGAAATTCATGCTATAACCTTTAACTATGGGCAAAAGGCTTTTAAAAGAGAACTTAAAGCAGCACAGGAAATCTGCAAAAGAATGGGATTTAAACATTATGTGATTGACCTTCCATGGCTGGACGATATCAGCACTTCCAGTTTAAATACTGATGAAGACATACCCGAAATAAAAGAGGGAGAATTGGACAACCTCAAGAAGAGTCAGGAGACCGCAAACAGTGTTTGGGTTCCAGCAAGAAATATGGTATTTACTTCAATTGCAACATCATTTGCCGAAAGTATCAGTGCTGAAATAATTATTGTTGGATGGGATGCTGAAGAAGCTGCAACATTTCCGGATAACTCCAAAGAATTCCTGAATACCTTTAATGAATTAATCAGTACAGGTTCCCCTAAAAATATTAGAATTGAAGCGCCTGCCATTGATTTGAATAAAGAGGAAATTGTTAAATTAGGTGTTGAAGTTGGCGCTCCAATAGAATTGAGTTATTCATGTTATGCAGGTAGAGACAAACACTGCGGCATCTGTGAAAGTTGTATGAGGCGGAAACGAGCATTCAAAAAATTGAAAATTAAAGATTTTACTGAATATGAAATATAATCAGTCATATTTAGCCAAATCCTTTTTCCAATTTGCATCATCCAGTGACTTATTCATTCTTATACTGCATGATGCATTTTCAACTGAAAGATATGCATCCTCAACACCACGTCCAGATTTTTTATAATTGGCCACACGAGATTTTCTAATTCCAATTTTACTTGCTTCAGAGTATGAATCAATTCCAGCACCTATGAAAATAAATTCCCAATTGTGACTGGTTATCATGTTTTTAATTTGGGATTTTGAATATTCAACGGATGAATTTTCCATACCATCAGTCATTATAACAAACAGCACCTTATTGTCAATCTTACGGTTAAGAGATGTGATAGTTTTTCCGACAGCATCCAAAAGAGCAGTTGAACCTCCAACATAATATTCATTTGAAGTCAATTCATCGACATCATTGATATCCTTTCTTTCATATAAAACATCGTACCCATCATTGAAAAGAACTGTAGTTACTTTTGTATTGAATTCCTTATTTTTTTCCTTTTCGATGAATGCATTGAATCCACCCATGGTGTCTTCTTCAGATCCCCACATTGACCCACTTTTATCGATTACAAAAACTAAGTCCAAATCCTGGTTTTGAGATTTTTTATCCATAGTGTTCACTTCCTTGAAATATATTGAAACTTTGTTAATAAGTTGTTAATAACTTACACACAATATATTAACCAAAACTAGTATATAAACATTACGAAAAAAATATGAAAAAAATAAAAAATCAGTCACTCCAACTTATCTAACATATCTAATCCTTCATCAGACAACCTATACAGACGACCTTTCCTAACTTCAGGATTGATACATTCAACAATTTCCTTTTCTTTTAATTGTCTTAATACATTGGATATATGATTAGGTAAAATTCCACTATCCTCAGCAATCTGTGTAGGCATCTTAACATCATCTTTAAGAGATTTCAACACCTTAACCCTATAAGAAGACCTATTTACATATTTTAATTTATTATCCATTCAAATCACTTAATCAAAGTTTATTTCCACAATTAGTGCAGAATAAATCACCATCACCAACCAAAGCCCCGCAATTCGGACATTTAAGTTCAACCTCAAATTTCAGACCGCAAGAAGTGCAAAACTTATCTGACGAATCTGCAATTGCACCACAATTTTGACAATATTTCTTATCATGACCTGTCAAATGAGATTTTTTGAACTCCTCTTTAGGAGAGGGAACATCACTTAAAACAGGTTTAGAATAAAAATCTTTTTGATTTTCAATCTCCACAATCAATTCATTCATGACTGAAATCCTTTTACTGTCTGATGGATGTGTTGAGAAAAAGTCATGGTCATTAGGATTTCCGCCAGCCATACTTTGCCAAAAATGAGGAATTTCAGAAATATCATATCCCGCCCAATGAATTATCATCATTCCGAGCTTATCGGCTTCGAGTTCCTGGTCTCTTCCCCAAGGATTCATTAAGAAAAATTGTGAACCTACGCTTGCAACATTTGTGGCAGCACGTGCAAGATTACCTGCACCGCCAAAACCCATAAGGTCCAGGGCAAAACTACCAATCCATGCAGCAGATGTAATGGCATTTTGAGCATTTTGAGCACTTATTCGAGTTCTAGAATGATCAAGAAGTGCATGAGCCATTTCATGACCTAAAATAAATGCCACCTTTTCTTCACTATCTGCAACAGACAGAATACCTGAAAACATGACAATCTTACCACCAGGCATGCAGAATGCATTTATTGTATTATCCGCAACCAAATGGAAATCCCAATCATAATAATCTTCAGTATAATCACTCCTGCCAATTTTGGCCAGATAATTTTCAACAGCCCGAATTAGCCTTACGGCAACATTTCTAACCAATTGCCCCTGAGGAGTATTGTCCAATAACTTAGCCTGACCAACCATAGAATAATATTCATTATATGACTGCTGTAAAAATTTGTCATCATTTACCATATCAAAATGAGATTTTCCGGTAAATGGATTAATAGCACTTCTATCATCTTTTGCCATAAAACATCACATCTATACCTATATTGTTAATTTGTGTTTAAAAAGTTTTTTAACGGATAACAAATATAATAATAATCGATTACAATGAAAAAAATATTTATTTTATTGATAACACTGCTTCTAATAAGTTGTGTTTGGGCTCAAACAAATTCAAATATTAATATAAATGGAGTTAACTTTGAAATACCTTCCAAATATCAAGGTGGAGAAGTTAAAAATGACAGATATGACTTAGAAGATACTTTCACAATTCAATGCATAGATGACAATATTCCAAAACACATCGGACTTTGGGCATGCGAAAAGGATTACGGTGAAAATCTAACAATAAATAAACATCCCGTCAGATATTATTACCAATATAATCCCTATGTGAATGACAATCAATCCCATGCATACTTTGCTTCTAACGATTCCATATTCGAAATCGTTTGGAAAGGAAACACTATCAATAACGATGTTGAAAAAATAATCAAAAATTCACCCCAACCGAAAATAGATGAAGATGCATTCAATTATGTGTTGGACAAATCAATTGAAATATACAAATCACAAAGGATTGATCAATTGAACAAGGATGGAGAGTATAATTATTTGGAGGCCAAATACAACTCAAAAATGCAAAATGCAAACCATGACGACACAAGACTAAAAGAAATTTTATTAACTTACTATAGGTAAACTTAAATTACTTTTGTCATAAATTTTATATAATTTAATTGATAGATAATTAATAAATACACTATTTTGTATTTTTATATTTAATTGAAAATTTAATTTGCATCAAAATTAAAGCGAGTGAATTAAATGAATAGAACAAAAAAATTAATCATAGCTATTCTTGTTATAGTTCTTATTGGATTACTTGCTGTAATTTATGGAGCACTCTTCAGTGGTCCGGATTTAACATATGAAACTAAGAATATACTTGTATTAGCTTCTGATAAAGAAGAACAATCCAACGGTGGAGTGGACATGGCATTTATGATTCGTTTAGAAAACGGATCATTAAAAAATTATACCCCAGTATATCCTGGAGGAATGACACACCCTACACAGCCCGCCCCAGGAGGTCTTGGAGGTAAAATGTTTATGCACGATTGCCTGTGGGATGGTGTAGATCAAGGTATGGAATACGCTAAAGAAATAGTGGAAGCTAATACCGGAATGAAATCAGATGCAGTAGTTATTGTCTATGATAAAGCTGTAGACAGTGTTATTGATTCTGTCCGCCCGCTTAAAGTAGATGGTGAAGTGACTAACCTTAGTGCAACTGAAATTATTCGTGAAAACGATGCATATCAAGGTTATCCTGGTAACGAAAATGTTCAAGGAAATATGTCTAGAGGAGATGCAGTAATGGTGTTAGTAAAAGCACTTGCTACCGCTGCAAAAGATCCTGCTAAGAAAAACACTATGGTTCAAACAGCATTAAAAGAATACTCAAATGGAAATATAATAATGAAACCAGAAGGTTCTTTCACCAGATTACTTGCTACAAAAGGATTTGAAAGCATAACTAGTTAATCTTTAAAGGATTTATTAAATTCTTTAAAGAACTTTTTTTATTTATTAAATCTAAAAAAGATAATCATCATTTAAATGAATTGAAATCACTATTTCAAAAGATAATAGAATAAAAAAAAGAAATAAAAAAACTTGTTTAATATTTAAAACAGGTACTGGTCTTTTTAGAGTAACAATTATTACAACTTTGACAAATCGAAACTCCCTCACCATTTGCTTTCCATTCTGCTAAAAAGTCAGATTGAGCAACAAACGGTTTTGACATTGACATGAACTCCACATCACTATGATTTAAAACATCATTCATTGATTTCATGTCCCTTAAAGATCCTCCCAAAATTACCGGAATATCAATTTCATCAATTAATTTATCCACATAAACCAAAAACGGATTTTTTTCTGCACCATCATAAAGATAAGAGATTGTACGTGCTGTCAATTGTATGCTGTCGGCACCGGCTTTTTCAAGCTCTTTTGCAACTTTAATACTTTCTTCAGCAGTCATTCCATCCTTTCTCACATCCCACGGATTGATTCTGATACTTACATGCATGTCCATGGTTTTTTTAATGACTTTAATAATTTCAGATGCAATTCTAACACGATTTTCAGTGCTTCCACCATACTCATCATTTCTTTGATTGAAATATGGATTGATGAATCTTGTCAAATAAAAATTATTTCCCATATCAATTTGAATTCCATCAAAACCCGCAAATGAGAATTTTTTAGCAGCCATAATCACTTCAGCCTGCAATTTTCTGATTCCTTCAATGGTCAAATCATTTGGTTCGGCTTTTTGATTGTCCCCATCATCATAGTAGAAAAATGCCAATTGGCCAAGAATCGGAACGTTGTGATTGTGACAGATATCAGTAATCATCTTATAATCTTTTACAAATCCAATATAATTCAAGCTTGAAGAATATGGAGCAAAACGGTCTTTATGATCTATTACAAACATTTCAGACACTATTAATCCTACTCCTGAGCTTGCAATTTTTTCATATCTATCATAGATTGCAGGTGAAAGAAATCCTCCTTCTTCTGTTTCTGTTTCCCATGTACCAGTCCTAACAATTCTACTATTAAGTTTAAAATCCCCAAATTGAACTTCATCAAAAATATCCTTCATAATATCACACATAACTACTATTATATAATAAGAATAAGTATTTAAAATATCAAGTAAGTTTAAAATTACCAAAAAAAAAATTTTAAAAAAAAGTAATGAAAGGTAATCTATTTGATTACCATTAAAGTATCTCCAGCACTTACAGCATCACCAGGTTCCACAAAAATTTCTTTTACTTCACCATCCACTTCGGATTGGATGTCGTTTTCCATCTTCATAGCTTCAATGACACAAATTGTAGAGCCCTTAGTTACTTTATCCCCAACATTTACATTGAGTTTGATTACCATACCTTGCATAGATGAAGTTACACCACCTTCAACCGGTTTGAAATTGCCAGATTCAGTTTCTTCAATTTCCATAAATCCGGTAGGCATGATTTTAACTTCATAGGAATCCCCATCAACTTCAACATTATATTGAGTTGGAATTCCAATACCCTCATTTTCATCCATTAAAGTAGGTGCTTTAAGTTCTTCTTCTTCAGCTTCACCTTTAAGGAATTTAGGTGCAATTGGAGGATATAACGCATAAGTCAATGCATCTTCATCAGATTTGACAAATCCTTCTTTTTCACCTTCAGATTTGAATTTATCGAATTCAGGTTCTAATAAGTCGGCAGGCCTGCAGGTAATTACCTCTTCATCACCAATAATTCTTTTAGATATCTCTTCATCCACAGGTGCAGGAGGTTTACCATACATTCCTTTCATGTATTCTTTAACTTCATTAGATACGGTTTTATATCTTTCTCCACCCAACACATTCATTACGGATTGAATACCAACAATTTGACTTGTCGGAGTGACGAGAGGCGGATATCCCATGTCTTTTCTTACACGAGGCATTTCTTCCAATACATCATTGTATCTGTCAAGAGCATTTTGCTCTTTAAGTTGTGAAATAAGATTAGAAAGCATTCCACCAGGAATTTGATATAATAAAACATCAGCATCAATACTTTCAGAAATAGGGTCTAAAATTCCAGCATATTTTTCTTTAATATCCTCAAAATATTTTTTAATATGGGTCAATAATTTTAAATCCAATCCAGTATCATACTCAGTACCCTGCAATGCTGCAACAATACTTTCTGTTGGTGGCTGGGAAGTTCCCCAGGAGAGAGGTGAAATAGCAGTATCTAAAATATCTACACCTGCCTGACAAGCGGCATAATAACTGATTGGAGTCATTCCACTAGTACAATGGCAATGCAAGTCAACAAGCAAATCAGTCTCTTCTTTCAATGCAGAAACTAAATCATAAGCTGCAGCAGGAGTTATTAAACCAGCCATATCTTTGATAGCTACTGAATCACAATCAAGTGCTTCCAAATCCTTTGCTAAATTGACAAAATCATCTAAAGTATGTACAGGACTTATAGTATAACTTATTGTTCCTTGAACATGAGCTCCTTGATCTTTAGCAACTTTAATTGCTTTTTCCATATTTCTAATATCATTTAAAGCATCAAAAATTCTAAAAACATCTACCCCATTTTCATAAGATTTTTCCACAAATTTTGTTACAACATCATCAGGATAGTGTTTGTAACCTACTAAGTTTTGTCCCCTTAAGAGCATTTGAATAGGAGTATGATTAAATTCAGATTTTAGTTGTCTTAATCTTTCCCACGGGTCTTCGTTCAAATATCTGATACAAGTATCAAAAGTAGCTCCACCCCAAGCTTCAACAGAGAAATATCCAACTTTATCCATCTCTTCTGCAATTGGAATCATATCTCTTGTTCGCATCCTAGTTGCTAATAAAGATTGGTGAGCATCACGAAGTGCTGTTTCTGTAAATCTTACTTTTGCCATTGTTAATTACACCTCTTTCAATTTTTTTATTCATAAAGTAATCTTAAATTATCCAACTATAATATATGTTTTTATTATTATATAAATTATAAAGATATTTTAATACAATTGCAAAAAAATAGTAGTTAAAAAAAGAGAGCGTAATATTAAAATTTAAATAAAAAAAATAAAAATTGAAAAATTATCTTTCTAATTCGCCAGAAATGAATTTTTCAACGTTTTCATATGCTTCATCATCAGAGTATTGAACAGGAGGATGTTTCATAGTATATGAAGAAATAGAAGTTAATTGACCACCAATACCTCTTTCCAAACCTATTTTACAACATCTTACAGCATCAATTACACAACCTGCAGAGTTTGGAGAATCTTCCACACTTAATCTGAGTTCAATATTCATTGGAACATCACCAAATGTACGTCCTTCCATTCTGAGGAAACATAACTTATTATCATTTTGCCATGGGACATAATCACTAGGCCCAATATGGATATCGCGATCATCCATTCTTTCAGTTAAAACTGACTGAACAGCTTCTGTTTTAGACTCTTTTTTGGAATCCAATCTTTCGCGATTAAGCATATTTAAGAAATCAGTGTTACCACCAGTATTGATTTGATAGGTCTTATCTAATTTTACACCCCTATCCATAAATAAACTAGCTAGTGTTCTGTGAGTGATAGTAGCACCAATTTGAGCTTTAATATCATCCCCTACAATAGGAATTCCTTTTTCTCTAAATTTAGCATCCCATTCATCATCACTAACAATAAATACAGGCATACAGTTTACATAAGCAATTCCCGCATCAAGAGCACATTGTGCATAATATCTTGCTGCTTCTTCAGAACCCACAGGCAAGTAGTTAACTAATATTTCAGCACCACTTTCCTTTAAGACACTTACAACATCAACAGGCTCCTCATCACTTACTACAAAAGTGTATTCATCATCATAATTAGACATATGTTCTGCAACACCATCTAAAACATGACCCATACTTACTTTAACATTATATTTTGGAATATCTTCCTGGAAAACAGTAGTACAGTTAGGTTTTGCAAAGATTGCTTCATCAATTGTTTTTCCAACTTTTCTTGCATCAACATCAAAAGCTGCAACAACATCAATATCACTAGGTTTATAACCTCCAATTTCCCAATGCATGAGTCCTATTGCATCTTCTGGTTTTTTACCATCATAATAATGAATTCCTTGGATAAGTGAACTTGCACAATTTCCAATTCCAACAATAGCTATTTTAATTTTGTTCAAATATAACACCAGCTAATAATTTAATTTAAGTAATAATTTTATTAAATAAAATACTAATATTATGTATATACTAAAATTATATAAAAGTATGCTTTATTTATTTAAAGCAAATGAAAAAATTTGAATTATTCAGAAAATATAGAGAGATAAAAATGAATCCATATATTGAAATCCTAAGGCCAGGAAATGCATTGATGGGGGCAATAGTCATTATCTTAATAGCCATTATAGATAAAACTTTTAATATTCCCCTGCTTCTTGCATTGCTTGCAGTATTCTTTGAAACCGCTGCGGGAAATGTAATAAACGATTATTTTGATTATAATATAGATTTGGTAAATAAACCAGAAAGACCAATACCTTCCGGAAGAATATCCCTTAAAAATGGAAGAAACTACGGTTACCTATTATTTGCACTTGGAACAATCTGTGGTTTTTTAATAAGTTATCTTACCAACAATTGGATTCCATTCCTCATAGTATTGTTGGCTGATGTGGTGCTTTACTTATATGCCTACAAATTAAAGTCAACACCTTTGATTGGAAACCTTGCAGTGGGATTCATGACAGGATTTGGATTTGTATTCGGAGGATTTACATTAAATAACGAAAGCATAATTCTCACATCAATATTTTTAGGATTTTTTGCATTTGTCATGACTACTGCACGTGAACTTGTAAAGGATATTGAAGATATGGAAGGGGACAAATCCGAAGGCGCAAGGACATTGCCTATATTATACGGCGAAAAAATAACAGCCATATTGGCCGTGATATTGATAATTATAGATTGTGCGTTATGCCCATTGCTGTATTTCTATAACATTTTCGGATTTTATTATCTACCAATCATAGCAATTGCAGTTTTATTGTTCCTATACTCCGCTTTATTAATCATTAAAAATCAGAAAAGAACCACGGCGGCCAAAGTTTCAAAATATTTAAAAATGGGAATGTTGATTGCATTTGTTTCATTCATATTTGGATCATTTTAGAGAGGCAATACAATGAATTTTCATGAGCACAAAAGAGACATAATTGCCATTTCATCATTATTAGCGATTGTAATAGCCATTACATTATTGTTGCTTAATATTGATTTGAAGGTTGGAGTATACTATGTCAGAGACGTATTTTTCTACCTGAACAACGCATTGTTTTACTCAGGTTATGACACCGGATTAGCGAATACACGGGGATTATCACCATTAATTCCTATGATAACTTCCATTTTTTTCAGGATGGGAATCATATCAGACGGAACAATTATTATAGTAAGCAGCGTGTTTTACATATTCTCTGCTTTGGGAATGTATTTCCTATTGAGATTGAGATTTGATGAAATTTTAAGTTTCACAGGATCAATGCTTTTATCAACATTTCCACTAATCGTGGTTTGGGTTACAAAAGGAATGCTGGACATACCAGGATTATGCTTATCTATCTGGTCAGTCTATTTTATGATTTTAGCATTTAGAAAAAACACCAAATATTTTTACATTGCATTCCCTCTGGTTATCTTCGGATTTTTCACAAGGTTTACAGTATTTTTAATGATTCCTGTGCTTTTAATTCAATTTTTCCTTGTTGAAAAACCAATTGAATATATCAAAACAAATATTAAAGATATTATTATTGGAATGGGTCTTGGAGCTGTTGTTTTAGCAATATTTATAGGAATTTACCAATATTTAAATATAGGAATGTTTTTCCTAAGCCAGGGCGAAGACATCTCAGGTTCTACCCATGCAGTTATTGATATGACCTACAACAATTTATTCTATTACATTAATAACTTTATGATTTATCTCGGAACTTCTAACTTCATACCATACTCATTGAAACCAGGAGCATTTGTAATTGCCAAAATGCAATGGATTGGAGGATACCCATCAATTGTTTCCTACATATTAATAGCAGTTCTCATAATCGGATTAATATTATACCTTAAAAAATTATTCAGTCAAAACAATATAGAAATAATGAAAAAAAGGAAAAATATTTTAAAAATCGGAATATTTGTCCTGGGATTAGTAATATTCTTAGCCACATTTATTAAAGTATCCATCATATTATCAATAATTATTGCTTCAATATCTCTTTTAGCACTTTATAGGGCATTATACAAAACAGATATGGATTATTTCTCATTTGATTTCATTATGATTTATTGGTTCGTTATCAATTTTGCATTCTTTACATACCACCACATTAAAGTAGACAGATACTTTATTCCTATGCTGCCAGTTGTAGTATATTTCATCATACTATCATTAACATTAATCTTTGATAAATTGAAATCCGTGAAATATATGGATAAAATTAAGGTTATAGCACCAATAGCATTGATTTGTTTAATATTGATATCTTCTGGAATTTATGCATTAGGAAATTCCCCACATACATTTGACAATCAAATGCATCCAAACTTTAAAACCGCTGCTTCAGAAGAAAAGGCCGTGGGTGAGTGGCTGATGAATCATGATCCCCAATACTTGAACAAAACCATATGGGCAGATCGTGGAGGAGACATGTCATTCATAATGAAAATGCAGATTCCATCATATGAAAAGACATCAAATGAAACAAACTTTACAGACGAGATGGTGAAAAATAAAGTAGATTATTTCATTGCAAAGGACAATAAAACAATAAACGAGCCTTATATAAAAATATACCAAAACGGAGAGGTTAATCTGTATAGTTACAAAAATTTAAAATAGTTTTTAGGATTATCTTGAAAATTGAAATAATTTTCATGAAATTATATTAAAAATCACCTTACTTTAGAAACATATATAATAAAAAAAATAAAAAAATAATATCATAACAAGTAATTAAAGAGGATAATATGAAAGTTGTATGCTGTAAGAACTGTGGTGCAAAATACCAACTCGATGATAACGATGATATAAGTACATTCGAGTGTTCTTCATGTGCAGGAGAGCTAGAATATTTAGAAGAGTATTCTGATGAGAGCAAAAAATCTCATTCATCCTTTATAGATTCATTCAGATATGACAATTCATATATCGTTCAATGTGAAGATTGTGGATTGAAATATAAAATTAAAAGTAGCGATAGCATACTTGATTACGAATGTGACAGTTGTGGAGGTTCTTTAAGATATCTTGATGATGATATGAATAAGGAACTCGACAATTATCTGAAAGAAAGGAAAAAAGAAGTTGCAAAATTCAGAGAACAAACTAAATCTAAAGAAGCTACACCAGAAGAACCTGAAACAGAAGATAACATATCCTTAAAGTCAATTACTAATAAACTAGAAAACTTTTTTTCAGAAGAACATATGTTAGAAATTGCTGATGATGAGAAAAAACAGCAAGAAGCAGAACTAGAAGAAATTCAATCTGTTAGAACTGCTAGAACTACCATACCTCAAGCTGTCATGACTAAATTTGGAAAAGAATTTGCAGTACCAAAAACTAATGACTACAAAATCATGAAAAATTTCCTTAAAGATGAATTTATGAAAGGAATCAATGAAACTTATCCAAAAATAGATCATAGTAAATCTAACAATTCTTTCGGAAGTTTTATAGATAAAATTAGTATTAAAGAACCAACTGAAGGTGTTGAAGAATCAAATATTTCATTTATTGAAAATGGAGGGCCAGAATTTAATATGCCCAATATGGATTCAAATTCTACATTCATTGCTATTGGAGCGGTCATATTCATTTTAAGCATAATTGAAATTTTAATAATCAATAGCGGAATAGGTATCTTCACTTTGTTTGTCGGTGTGATTATCTTAATTTATGGATTTTATAAAACTCGTGATGTACAGGAAACTGAAGAAAGAACAAGAATTATCAGAGAACATTTATTAACTCTCCCTGATGATTATTATGTTTTCTACAATGTCAAAACTCCAACTTCTTCAGCAAGTATTAACCATTTGGTAGTTGGTCCAACCGGAATATATGCACTTCTTTCACAGAAATACAATCCTACACTTAGATTGGAATCAGAGAATGAAAATTTAAGCCTTATAAATTCCAATGAATTGGATGAAGATAGAATTGAAGAAGTCCTCACCCCTGAAAACAGAAGTAAATTTAGATATACTACTAAACAGGCTAAGTTCTCTCAAGATAATAAAATCAAGCAAAAGGCATTGAGTTTAGGTGAGGATTTAATTAATTTCCTTAACGACAACAATATTAGAAACTGTTTTGTCGAACCGCTAGTCGGATTCATTAACAATGAAGTTGTTGTAATCAATATGCCTTTAACCGATGAAGACTTGTTTATCGAAGAACTATTGAATAAAATCGAAACCAGTACAATAAAATTAGATTCTGAAACAATAGACAAATGTGCTGTTTTAATTAACAAGTACTCTGCAGATTGTTCTTCAGAAATTTAATTTCTTTTTTTATTTTTAATTTAAACTTTCATCAATAAATTAAATTAAAAAAAAAATTATATTTAAATAGTAAAAGTTTAATAAAAAAGTATATAAAAAATTGGAGATTATGAAATGGCAGATATTACAATTGATAGAGAAAAATGTGACGATTGTGGAGATTGCACTGATGTTTGTCCTATGGAAGTTTTAATTCTTAAAGATGGAAAACTTACTATTAACGACCCAGATGAATGCAGTTACTGTGAAACATGTGTTGACATGTGTCCTAACGAATGCATCACAATCGAATAAATAAAATTACTTTTAAACACCACATCACCAACCATTATTATTTTAACATCCCAAAATCTATTAATGTATCTTTTGAAATATTGATATTTGCAATTTTCCCGACAACGTCATCTAAATCAGCAGGAGAAATTCCAGTACCTGGCCTTTTAAATGTAATGTCCGACTCATCAATGAATTTACCCTTTTCAATATCATTTTTAGCAACAATAGAACGTCTAAGCTCTTTTCTTGTAGAGGATTCACAGATTAAAGGCTGTTTATTTATGCGACCATTGATTTTAGATAAAAAAACAAGATTATTTTTTAATTTGACAACATCCTCAGGATCCATTGCATGATTATGATCATTACCAGGTAAAGTTTTATCTAATGTGAAATGCTTTTGTAAAATAACAGCACCATAATTGAATGCAGTAGTTAAAATCATCATGTTTTCATCAGATTTTGTATGGTCAGAATATCCTATTTCATAATCAGAGAAATTATTGACGAGATCTTTAATCATCAAAAGATTTGCATCCTCATAACGAGTAGGATGTGACAAAACGCAATGCATAATTGCAATGTCAACGGAGGAAACATCTTCAATTGCATTAATTGCAGCTTTAATTTCATTTAAAGTGGATGCTCCAGTAGAAAGCAATATCGGTTTATTTTTAGATGCAATATGTCTGATAAAAGGAATATTTGTTAAATCTGAAGAAGATATACTGAAAACATTCATAAATTCATCCAAATAATCAGCAGACTCAAAATCATAAGGAGTAGATAAAAACATGATTCCTACATCATTACAATAATCAGATAACTCCTTGAATTCGGAAACCCCAAATTTGCCATATTTTTTAAATAATTCAAATTGAGAATCAATAGGTTCATCAGAAAAATCCCAACAAGTGGAATCTTTTAAAGCCAAAACATTTTCCAAAGTATATGATAGAAACATTACTGCATCAACACCGCATGATTTTGCCTCATCTATCATTAGTTTTGCAGCATCCATTTCAGACAATCCCTCTTTTTCAGCAATGTCAAAAAAGTTAAATCCAATGTCTGCAATTAAAAATGGCTTTTTATTAAAAATATTCAATTTAAGACCTACCTGTTCAATATAAATTTCCTATATTCTTCTTTTATGACAGAATAAACATTATCAAATCCATTTTTCAAATCAACCGCTAACATTTTTTCATTCATTTCAAGTCTTTTTTCAAAGTTATTGACAAGAGCCACAAATTGTTCCATTATCTCATTTTGGCTTATGTTAGAACCTAAACCTAAATTAATAAATCCTGTAACATCACCACAGAATACATGAGTCAATTCACGTTCATCCTGACTTAGGCAAATTGTTGGAACACCTAATGAACATACATCATATGTTGGTTTGCCTGCAGATGTGAATATGATATCTGCTTTAAACATGAACTCACTGATATTTGAAGTATCAGTATAAACTTGAATCGCAGGATTAATTTCAATTTTAGATATGAAACCTTCCTTATCAGGATAGTTCAATCCTAAAATAATATTAATTCTACCATTAAAATTAGTAGCTAAAATAGAATTCAACACTTTTTCAGTTAAATTATCAGAATCCGCCCTATCAAAATATATCAATACATTATTTACTTCATTAGTAATTATCTTTTGAGGTTGGAAATAAAATTCTTCCTTTAAAATGTAATACTTATAACCTGTGAAAATATTTTTTTGGGATGAATCCTGTTCATATAATGAATCAAAAACGACATCAGCAAACTCGCTGCCGACACCCAAATCCTCAAAGTTTACAACAAAATAGCCTTCATTTTTTAATTTGAGAATATAATCTGAAGAAGTATCCAAAATATCATTAACAACAATATGAGGGCTGAACTGTTTTAATTTTTCAAACAATTCATCTTCACCATCATAAACATGGAAAGGATATTTATATTTATTTAAAATATTAATACCTAACTGACGGGATTCTTCAATAAGAAATAAAATATCATGAAAAAATAATTTTGAAGCTATGGATAAACATCTGTCCAGATTTCTAGTCCCCATCTCATCGTTTGCATCAACTACAATAGCAATTCTTTTCTTTTGAAGATAATTTTCTGCAACCAATAAATCTTCATTGTCCACAATGTTTATACTTTCCTTCTTAGACAATTCTATTAAATCTATATTAGTTCCAAGACGGGAATTTTCATAGACAAAAGACCTTCGCGTAGCCAATAAAGAACCTGTCTCTTTAAAAGATTTGGGAAGCAAATCTCTTTCAACCCTTTTGATATATAATGGAAAATACCTTTGATTTTCTTCATCATACCCCCAGTTCAAATGCCTATCGTCCACAACAGTAACTACACTATCAATAGCAAAATCTTCAAATTTTTCAATAGCATTATCTAAGGTTTGTGTTTCAAGCAAAGGAGCTGACGGCTCGAGGGTGATTACAATATCATATTCATCTAAAGCTAATTTTTCTTTTTGAATCATTGCATTGTATATAAGCGCATCAATTGAAATTGGCTCTTCGGAATCATTTGAATACCTAAATACACTAGCTCCAAATTTTTCGGAAAGCAACGCAACTTCGGAATCATCAGTAGCAACGACAATATCATCAACATACTGAGAATTCCTAGCAGTCCTGATTGAATAAGAAATTAAGGGCTTATTTCCTAATAAACGCAAATTTTTACGAGGAATTTTACCCGAACTGCTTCTTGCTGGAATTACTACTAAAATTTTATTATTATTAAACATAACAATCCCTAAAAATTACATAAAATTTAATTAATACAAATAAATATATTTATAATGTAATATTAAATCTTCGGTGTTAATATGAATATGAAAAATATGTCACAAGAATTATTAAAAAGAATTAACGAATTATCAACACCCGTAAAAATAATGCACGTTTGCGGGTCACATGAACACACAATAATGGAAAATGGTATAAGAAGCCTGCTTCCAGATGAAGTTGAAATTATTGCCGGGCCGGGTTGTCCTGTTTGTGTAGTTCCCTCCCGTGAAATTGACGAAGCTTTGGAACTTATTGACAAAGGTGTTACAATCACCACCTTCGGAGATATGCTAAGAGTTCCTGGTTCTGAAAGGTCCCTTGCAGATGCCAAAGCTGAAGGAGGAGATGTTAGAGTAGTATATGGAATTAACAGAGCTATAGAAATAGCTGAAAAAGAAGATAATGACGTTGCTTTTATCTCTGCAGGTTTCGAAACAACAGCACCTACAACTGCAGCAGAACTATTGGCAAAACCTCCGGAAAACTTTTCAGTACTTTCATGTCACAGATTAATTCCACCTGCAATTGACTTTTTAATCAATTCTGGAGAGACAAGTTTGAATGCATTGATACAACCTGGGCACGTATGTACCATTATTGGAACAAGACCATTCGAATATTTCTCAACTGACTTTGGAATACCTCAAGCAGTAGCAGGATTCAACCCATTAGATATATTAATGTCTGTTTATATGATTTTGAGACAAATTCACAACGAAACACCGAAAATTGAAAATGAATACAAAAGAGCAGTTAGGGAAGAAGGAAATGAAATTGCTCAGGACATGATTGACCAAGTATTTGATGTAACTTCAAGAGAATGGAGAGGATTTCCAAAAATACCTAATTCAATTCTAGAAATTAAAGATGAATTCTCTGAATTCAATGCACGTGAAAAATATGACATTGAAGTAAAAGACGTTAATGAAGCCCCAAAAGGATGCATCTGCGGACCAATTTTAAGAGGTCTTGCAAGACCTGAAGACTGCAAACTCTTCAGAAAAGCCTGCAATCCATTACATCCTATTGGAGCATGCATGGTTAGTAAAGAAGGAACATGCAATATTGCGCACAGATACTCAAGAAAGTGATTAAAATGACAATAGAAGCAATTGCAGTAGATATCGACGGTACAATTACTGATGAAAAAAGACAGATTTGCATCTCAGCAATTGAAGCATTACGAAAAGCAGAATCTAAAGGCATTCCAACAATCATCGTTACCGGAAATGTAGTTAACTACGCTTATGCAACAGAAGTATTGATAGGATGTAGTGGAGGACTGGTTGCGGAAAATGGAGGAGTTGTTTTCAAAGAAGGTGAAAACAACAATGCCGTCGAAACAATGGTTGAAAGAGACTTCGTTGATTCCGCAGAAAAACATTTAAAAGAGAAATTAGGTGATAAATTCCAAAGACATGCTTCCCACGACAATATGTATCGCTTGACAGAAACAGTATTCTATAAAACATTAGCACGAGAAGAACTTGAGGATGCATTGAAAGATTTCAAATACATTGACCAATTAGAACTCTACGACAGCGGATTTGCCTTACACATTACTGACAAAAGAGTAAACAAAGGAACTTCACTAAGATATTTATGTGAAAGAAATGGAATTAACATGAAAAATGTAATGGCAATAGGCGATAGCGAAAATGATGAAGATTTTTTAAAAGAAACAGGATATAAGATAGCGGTTGGAAATGCTGAAGATAAACTAAAGCAAATAAGCACATACACCTGTGAAAATAAATTTGGTGACGGTGTTGCCGAAGCTATTGAGAAATTTGCATTATAAGTGATAACATGATTTATGAAATGGCTGAAAAAGCAAAAAAAGAAGTTGAAAATAAATGTGATGCTTTTGAAATTTATGTTGATGAATCCAAATCAATTGAACTCGATTCTAAACAGGATGAATTGAACTTTGCAAAGGAAGAAATTGAAACCGGAATAGGAATTCGAGTAATTAAAGACAATAAAATTGGATTTGCATTTACATCAAACTTAAATAAAATTTCTGAAATTGCAAAACAATCCATTGAAAATACAAAATTAAATAAAGTTGATGAAAATTACTCATTTGCAGAAGTGGAAACCGTAAAAGATGTTCATAATGTGTATGATAAGAAATTCAATGATTTAAACTTAGACGAATCCGTGGAATTATTGAAAAGTGTTATTTCACAAGCAACAGATAGCGGATGTGAAGTTACCGGATCAGGTTTCTCAGCAACCGCAGGAAAATCTTTGATATTGAATTCAAATGGAGTTTCCATAGAAAATGAAGGAACTGGATTTGGCATGGGATTGTCTGTAACAATCCAAAATGAGGGTGAAATTGCAACAGCATATAATTCAACATCCTCAAGGTTCTATGACTTGGATGGTGAAAAACTAGCTACTGAAGTGTGTGATTTAGCTAAAAATTCCTTAAACGCCAAACCCATAGAAACTGACAATTATAGTGTTGTTTTAGATTATTATGCTGCCACAGGACTTCTTCAAACATTCCTAAATGCATTTGACGGTGAAAATGTGAGAAGAGGAAGATCTATTTTAAAAGATAAAATAGGTATCGAAATAACAAATCCTAAATTAAGCATCATTGACAATCCACTTTTGGAAAAAGGAATGTACACTACAAAATGTGATGGCGAAGGAACTGTTTCAAAAGCAACAGAATTAATTAAGAACGGTAAATTAAACTCATTTATTTATGACATCTATACTGCAAACAAAGTAGGTGCCGAAACAACTTCAAATGGATACCGAGGAAGTTATCTGACAACCCCAATGATTTCACAATCAAACCTTGAATTCAAGTTTGGTGAAATGAAAGACATGTCTGAAATTGATAAAGGAGTTTTAACTACAAGTGTGCTTGGAGCACATACTGCTAATCCAATTTCTGGAGACTTTTCAGTGGAAGCAAACAATGCATTTAAAATAGAAAAAGGTGAAATTACCGATCCAATTAACAAAGCGATGATTTCAGGAAACATTTTTGAAATCATGAAAAAAGTAGAAGGAATAAACTCTGAAATCAAACAATACGGACCATATATCATTCCTAAGCTGTTGGCCCATAACCTAAGGGTTGTCGGTCAAAATTAAAAAAAGAGAAAAAAAATTAAATTTTCTTTAATTTTTCTCGGTATCTGTTAATGGTGGACTGTGAATAGTCCTGAGTAAGATACTCTTTAGTTAATTGCTTATTATTGTCAAAATCATTTATTTTTTCTTTAACGATTTTGTCAATATCTTTATCCAATTTTTTAAGCTGCTTTTCAAACGCATATTCTGATTTTCTCATATTTAAATTGGATTTACGAGCAAGTTTTTCAACTTGTTCATCTATATTTTCCTCTTTTTTAGGCATAAAATCACCTACATTTCGATAATCGGCAATTGAATTTCAGTAACGTAATCTTTTTCATCATCACAATTGTGGAAATTCTTTATTAAAACTTCTTTTGGGGAACCTATAATATCATAATGATTTTTCTGAGCGATTTCAACAAGTTCAGCATAAGTATCCATAATAGTATCCGCCGGCCCGTAATGGACACCTGACAATACCTTATTTTCAATCATGTCAACAACACGAATCATATCCTTTTCATCTGCATCTTCTTTAATTGCAATACTTACATCATATACAGCATCACCTTGATTTACTTCATGTCTTGGTGAGAAATAAACGATGAAAGGCTCACCCTCATATTCTATCTCTTCAGCATCAACCCAGCCCATCAATTTAGAAACCAAAATTTCCAAATCTGAAATTGGTCCTTTATAATTAATAACCGCTAATTTTTGTTCTGGAATCACTTTAACTTCACTTTCCATTAATAACACCTACTAAAATTTTAATCTTAATTAAATAAATAAACTTCTACTTTTTCACCTTCATCCAAAAGTTCGACTGATTTTGGAACTTTGACATAACCATCAGCACTAGAAAGTGAGAAAATTGCTCCTGAATCTTTAAATATCGGTTGGACATCTTCACCATTAACTTTTACCAACTGATATTGCATACGACCAACAGGAGAATGAATTCTCCTAGTCATTTTGCCTTTAACCGTTTTAAGCTCAAAATCCTTATCAATTCCTGCCAATTTTGTTAAAGGCTGAGCAACGAAAGCATTGAATATCATTAAAGCTGAAACAGGATTGCCCGGAAGACCTATAACTAATTTTTCATCAATTACGCCCACTATAGTTGGTTTGCCCGGCTGGACTGAAATTCCATGAATGTAAACTTCACCCAATTCATCCAAAACATGTTTCAATACATCACCAAGACCTGCAGAAGTTCCTCCAGAACATAGCAATACATCAACTTCATTAAGGGATTCTGTAATCTTTTCTTTTACTTCATCATAGTTGTCCCTCATGATTCCAAGGAATTTCGCATTGGCCCCACAGGAAACTGCATCATTTTTAATCATGTTTCCGTTAACATCATATATTTTACCATATGACAACTCTTCACCCTGCATCATTATTTCATTTCCGGAGGATATAACACCTACAGAAGGTTTTTTGTAAACTTCAATAGTTTCAAAACCCTGTGAAAGCAAAACTCCAATTTTACCAGGATTTAAGAAATCACCTTTTTTAAGAATCAATTTACCTTCTTCAATGTCTGATCCTTTTTTAGCAACATCCTGAGAGGGAGTTGCAGTTGTAAGAAGATTGACCTTACCATCATCCAATTTTTCACAGTATTCAACCATGATTACAGATTCAGCCCCTTCAGGCATAGCTGCACCAGTACTGATTTCAATGCATTTACCTTTTTCAACTTTTTTATCCGTTGTGGAACCTGCTTCCAAAAAATCAATGATTTCAAGAGTATTCGGTGATTCTTCTGAAGCTCCAAAACTGTCTTCAGACAAAATTGCGAATCCATCCTTTAATGCCTTATTAAATGGAGGAAAATCCATTCTGGAGTAAACATCCTCATATAAAATTCTACCGTAAGCTTCACTTACATCAATCTCCTCGCTTTGAGGTTTGATATTGTCATCGAATAATTTTTGAATGATATCAATTGCCTCATCGCATTCCTTAATTTTTAAAAATTCAGTACCCATAGTATCCTCTTTATATAATATCCAATAACTTAATATATAATATCTTGATAAATATATAAATAATTTAATCTTATGCTTAAAAGCTATTATATTTTTGGAGGAGAGTATTTGTCTAAACCTAATCAAAATCAACAACAAGAATACAGAAGGGTAAGAACTCCTAAAAAAGGAGAAATCCCTGGAGTAGTTGAACAAATTATGGGACACGGAAAATTAAAAGTCCGCTGTGCTGATGGAAATATCCGGATGACTAGAATTCCTGGAAAAATGAAAAAACGTATTTGGATTCGTGAAGGAGATGTAATCCTCGTTAAACCATGGGATTTCCAGGCAGATGAAAAAGCTGATGTGATCTGGAGATACACAAAAACTGAATCCAATTGGCTTGAAAGAAAAGGCTACCTAAAAATGTAAGCCTTTATTACTTATTTTTTTGATTTAAATGGATCCTAAAGTTGCTAAAGCTGATGCTAAACATCAAAAATTACATTCCCAAAAAAGAAAAAAGGACAGTTCCGATAGAAAAACCGGTAATGAAATTTTTGACAAAATTACATTAGAAACATTATACAAATTAGCTAACCAAGGATACATTGACATTTTAAATGGTGCAATAAGTACCGGCAAGGAAGCTAATGTACTTACAGGCATTACCGACAATGAAAAATTCGTAGCAGTCAAAATATATAGAATTGCTACATCTGATTTTAAAAAAATGGATTATTACCTCAAAGGTGATCCAAGATTTAACATAAAAACAAAAAACAAAAGAAAAATTATTTATTCATGGGTTACAAAAGAGTTTAAAAACTTAACCAGACTTTATCAGGCCGGAGTAAATGTTCCAAAACCAATTACCAGTGCAAATAATGTATTGCTTATAGAATTTATTGGAGACGATGATGGAAATCCGGCACAGCCTGTTAAAAACCAACCACCAAAAAATCCAGATGAATTTTTCAACAAATTATTGGTTCAATTGAAACTGTTCGTAAACGAAGCAAAGTTAGTTCATGGAGATTTATCCAATTATAACATCTTAAATTTAAATGAAGAACCAGTAATTATCGATGTTTCACAGTCCGTTGTTCTTGACAACCCTATTTCAAAAGAACTGCTTGAAAGAGACATTAACACTCTTGTTCGCGAATACAGCAAGTTAGGTGTTAAAACTAATTTTGATGAAATTTGGGAATATGTCAATCCTAAATTTTAATACAAACATTTAAAAATAATAAAACTTTAAATTCTATCTACTTTTTAGAAATTATTAAATAAAATAGATTTAATAAATATTATTAACTAAAAAAAGGTGATATTATGCCAGAAACAGATTATTTGAAAATACCTCAAAATAGAGTAGGGGCATTGATTGGAAGCAATGGAAGCGTGAAAAAATCCATTGAAAAAGCAACTGGAACCCTTCTGGACATTGATAGTGATGAAGGTACAGTTTATATCACACCTGGAGAAAATATGGAAGACCCACTAGGAGTTTGGAATGCAAACCATATCGTAAAAGCTGTGGCTCGTGGATTTAATCCGGAAGTTGCTCTTAAATTAGTTAGTGACGAAATATATCTGGAAGTAATCAGCCTGCCATTATACATAGGAAAATCCAAAAAAGCCCTTGCAAGACACAAAGGTAGAATCATTGGAAAAGATGGTAAAACACGTGAAATAATCATGGAAATGGCTGAAGTTGACATGGCAGTTTACGGCAAAACTGTTTCATTAATCGGTGAAATGGACAACATCATGGTTGCAAAAGAAGCTATTGAAATGATTTTGAATGGTTCCAGACATAAATCTGTTTATGGATTCTTAGAACACAAAAAAGAAACACTTAAAATGAAAGAATTCAAGGATTTAGTTGGAATAGAAGATGATAAAATCGAATTCAAAGATGGAATTGAATTTGATGAAAATGATTTTTAGGAGTATGACTCCTAAACCTTATTTTTTTTAAATTAACTTAATGCCAGTGAAAATTTATTTTTTATGGAGTCAAATTAAACTCAATTTTATGAATTGGAATAAAGATTACAAAATTAAATCAATTTAATAAAAGATACCTATAAAAATTACAGAGATAATGGCAAAGCATTATATACTGAAACCCACATATATAGATAGCATAGTATAAAAACTATAATTTTTACATGTTTTTAAATTATTATTTTACCACATATTTAAACAAGTTAGATAGGGTACTGTATAAATATTACTTTTCAAATGCTCTCTAAGTTGATTTAAATATATCAAGCCATAATAAATTTAGACATATATACATAAAGGAGGAAAAATTTTGGCTCAACAACAAGTAGGACTTGATTGGGAAGAGGACTTTCAAAGGTTAACCCCATCACAGTTCTTTAGAAAAAACAAGCAAATGCTCGGATTCACCGGTAAAATCCGTTCATTGACTATTGTTTTCCACGAATTGATCACAAACAGTTTTGACGCATGTGAAGAATCTAAAATATTACCTGATATCGATATTGAGTTAAAACGTGTTGATAAAGAACATTACATCTTAAGACACAGAGATAATGGACCTGGAATCCCTGAAGACTATGTTATGCAGGTATACTGTATGATGTTTGCAGGATCAAAATTCAGAAACATCCAGTCAAGAGGTCAGCAAGGTTTGGGTTGTAGTGGTTGTGTACTCTTATCCCAAATGACCACCGGTAAACCGGCTCACGTAATTTCATGCTATAAAGATGGAGATGAAATTAAAGGAGTTAAAATGAAATTCCAAATGGATGTTGAAAACAACCGTGGAATTTTAATGGAAAGAGAGGATTACCCTGCAGAAAGCACAGGAGTATGTATTGAATTGCAATTCAAAGAAGTATCCTACTCCTTAGCCGAACAAGGTGCTTTTGAATACATCAGAAGAACAATGATTGGTAACCCTCATGCAAAAATTACTTTCAGAGACCCGTCAGGACACAAATATATCTTCAAAAGAGCAGCAGATATTGTTCCAGTACAACCTAAAGAAGTATTACCACACCCTAAAGGTGTAAGTGCTGATGACTTGATGACAATGGCGAAAAATACTGACAGCAGAAGATACAAAAGCATGTTGACTTCATCAATGTCAAGAATGTCTGCCAAAAGAGTAGATGAAATAGCAGAAATGACAGGAATAGACATGAACAAACGTCCAAAAGACATGACTTTCCAAGAAGCTGAAGCTATTGTCCACTGCTTCAAAAAAATGAAATTTATGGCACCTCCAACCGACGGACTTATACCAATTGGATCAGAACAGATTGAAAAAGGTATGAAACAAATATTAAAACCTGAATTTGTAACCACAATTACAAGAAAACCGGTTACCTATGCGGGAGGGGTTTCATTTATTATTGAAGCAGGTCTTGCCTATGGAGGAAATGCAGGTAGAGTAGTAAATGAACAGAGAAAATCTGAAATCATGAGATTTGCAAATAGAGTTCCATTGACTTTTGATGCCGGAAGCTGTGCTATTACAGAAGCACTTAAAAGTATTGACTGGAAACGTTATGGACTTAAAGATATGGATAGCACCCCGTTAACATTATTTGTAAATATCATCTCAACACAAGTCCCTTACCTCTCAACAGGTAAACAAAGTGTATCTCCAGAGCCTGAAATCGTCCATGAAATCAGACAAGCAACCATGAAATTAGCTCGTAAACTTCAAAAACACCTTAGAGCAAAAAGAGCAGCTAAAGAAAAAGAAAAACGTTCAAAAGTATTTGAAGAATATGTCCCCGTAATTATTGAAGAAGCTGCAAAACTTGGTGAAACCGGAGTTCCTGAATATCAGGAAGTACTGGCAAAAGTTACTAAAAGAGCACTTGCAGAATTGCTTGGAGAAAAAGTTGAAGAAGAAGAGGAAGAAGAAGAACTTGATGCACTCATTATGGAAGAAGTTGATGAATTTGGACGCACCGTTGATGGTGAAAATACCACATTAGATAACTTTGATGGAGATAATGATGAGGAGTTTGAGGAATAGGTGATTTAAATGACTGATGTAAAAAAATCACATAAAGAGGAAAGAAAACAATACACTCTTAACAAACTTACCGGATTAGGTCAAGAGATTATCGAAAACATTGAACAGAAAAAAGTTCCTAGTATCAGAGTCCCTTCCAGAGGAACTGGGAACATTGTTTACGATGATGCTAAAAGATACTATGTATTAGGAGACAGATTCGGAAAAAGGTCTTTAGGTAACGTGAAACAAATCAGAAAATTGGGCCAAATGGTTTATGTAGGTAATTTCTGTAAAGACCTTGTAGCACGTGAAAAAACCGCAACCATCAGGGAAATGTATTATGTGTCTGAAGGTTGGGGAATAAGTTTTAAAACACAACAAGAATCCAACATTGTTGGAGAAGACTTGGAAGTAACTTTAGGTACTACCCGTGAAGAGTTAGGATTAATGCCTGAGGAAGATGGTGCATCCGTTTACGGAGATATCACCCTTTTAGATGAAGTGGAAGTTAATGCAGCACACATGGGAAAATCAGGTTATACCATTTCCCCTACCATTGATCAAGTGGAATTCTTGGATCATAAAGTGGACAAAGTATTGGCAGTGGAAACCATGGGAATGTTCCACAGATTAGTTCAGGAAAATGCACATAAAAGATTTAACTGTTTGATTGTTGGGCTAAAAGGACAAGCTGCACGTGCAACAAGAAGATTCATTAAAAGAGTAAATGAAGAGCTTGGATTACCAGTTTACATCTGTAACGACGGAGACCCTTGGGGATTCCACATTGCACAGGTTATTATTTCAGGAAGTGCAAAATTAGCTCACGTTAACCATCAGTTAGCTACTCCAGATGCTAAATTCATTGGAGTAACTGCATCAGACATTATCAATTATGACTTGCCAACTGATAAACTCAAAGATGTTGACGTTATGAGACTTAAAGAGCTTTCTAAAGACCCAAGGTACAAAGATGAATTCTGGCAAACAGAAATCAAAAAAATGCTTAAGATTGGTAAGAAAGCAGAACAGCAATCTTTTTCAAAATATGGGCTCGAGTATGTAGTAGACACCTACTTCCCGGCCAAATTTGAAGAAATGGAAAATCAAGCATAGTCTTGAAATTTTCCTCCTTTTTTTTATTTTTTTAAATTATATCAATTAAATTTTAAAACAGATTTTATCTTTAAAAAAGATAATTAACTAAAAAAAAGACTCTTTTTAATATAAAATATAAAAGTAACAATAGCTCAATAAAATAAGCTATTTAATTAAAAAAAATTATTTGATTGTCAAAATTTTATCAAAACCAGACATTGAAAATATTTCTTTAATAGTATCATTTGCATTAACTATAACAAATGGAATATCATCAGGTTTTAATTTTTTCTGAACTAAAACCAATACTCTTAAACCAGCACTGGAAATATATTCTAAATTGCTTAAATCAAGAGTTAATGAGTCAAATTTACCCATTTCATCCATTATTTCATTTTCAAAATCAGGAGCAGTAACGGTATCAATACGATTTCCAACTTCAATTGTTAAATCTTTATCATTATAATTTTTTATAATATCCATGATATCTCCTACCATAATCTAAATAATTATAAGATTTTTAAATAATTTAAAGTTTTTGATAAATTAATTCATAACTTAATCATAAACTAAAGGTTTATATATAGTGATACATATATACCCATATAGGTATAGGTTGTGTTATTTTGAAACAATGTATGGATAGTGAGAATTTACATAGAAGACTGAAAAAAATCATAGGCCAGATAAATGCTATAGACCGTATGATTGATGAAGATATTCCATGTGAACAAATATTAATGCAAGTAAATGCATCGAAATCAGCATTACACAAAGTTGGACACATTATTGTCGAAGGACATTTGGAACATTGCGTTAAAGAAGCTATAGAAAATGGAGATTCAGACGATGCACTAGGAGATATTTCTTCAATATTGGAATACTACTCCAGACTTTAATTTTTTTTAAAATAACTTTATATACCTATGGGGGTATACCTATACTATTGGGGCTGTTTAATATGAATTTGAAATTTGACAAAAAACAAAAGATAGATATTACATTGATTGTGATTTCCACAATGAGCATTATCGCAAGTTTTACATTATCTATTAACTATCTCTCTTGGGTTGCTATAATACTTTGTGGAATACCCATATTTAAAGAATGTATAGATGGATTAATTACCGAATTTGACATAACTGCAGATTTGCTTGTCTCAATAGCCATTATTGCATCAGTAATTATTGGAGAGATATTTGCTGCAGGAGAAATTGCAACAATTATGGCAATCGGAGGATTTTTAGAAGAATATACCGTATCAAAAACACAAGGCAAAATAGAAGAACTCGTAAACATCACTCCTCAAAAAGCAACAAGAATTAAAAATGGCATTGAAGAAAAAATATCATTAGCTGAAATAAAAATTGGAGATATCCTAAAAGTATTACCTGGCGAAAGCATTCCAACTGATGGAATAATCACAAATGGAGAAACATCCATAAATCAATCAACATTAACAGGAGAATCACTACCTGTCGATAAAGTTGCAAAGGATAACGTTTTTAGCGGCACCATAAATCTTTATGGATCATTTACCATGAAAGCAACAAAGACTGCAGAAAACAGTTCTCTTCAAAAATTAATTAAACTTGTAGAATCATCAAAACCAGAAAATGCAAAAATCGTGAGAACCGCTGACAAATGGGCCAAATGGATTGTACTGATCGCATTTTTCTCATCAATCTTAACTTATATATTCACAGGAGATATAATAAGGTCCGTTACAATTCTAGTAGTATTTTGTCCATGTGCATTAGTTCTTGCTACACCTACAGCTATCATGGCAAGCATTGGAAATCTGACAAAACATGGAATTTTAGTTAAAGACGGAGAATCCATTGAAGAATTGGCACAGGTTAATGAATTGATATTTGACAAAACAGGGACTTTAACTTATGGAACACCAAAAGTGACCCGCACCCAATCAAAAAATGTAGATGAAATGATGCTTTTACTTGCATCGCTCGAATCAAAATCAGAGCACCCTTTAGCTAAATCAATAGTTAATTACTATGGTAAAAAAGATTTAAAAGATGTAGATAACTTTGAAATGATAATTGGAAAAGGAGTAAAAGGAAAAATTGATGGCAATTTGGTACTTGCCGGGAACAGAAGACTTTTTGACATCGAAAATATTGAAATTTCACAAAAGACTCATTTACACAGCAATGAAACTGAAATAATTGTAGCTAAAAACAATGAAATTTTAGGAAATGTAATACTATCAGATATCCTAAGGCACAATTCAAAGAACACCATCAGACAATTAAAAAATATGGGAATCCAAACAACATTGCTTACTGGAGATAATGAAAAAACAGGATCATACATAGCTAAGGAAGTTGGAGTTTCAAATGCAGAATTTGAATGCATGCCCGAAAATAAAAGTGCATATATATCAAAAAGACAGTTAAAAAATAATAAGGTTGCCATGATAGGTGATGGAATTAACGATGCTCCATCACTTAAAAAAGCAAATGTAGGAATTTCAATGGGAAAAATTGGAAGTGATATATCTGTAGATGCTTCAAATATTACATTAATTAATGACAACATTGAGGAACTACCACATTTAATTGCAATATCACAAAAAACATTGAAAACAATTAAACTAAACATTTCTTTTTCATTAGGTTTAAACTTTTTAGCAATGGTCTTAGCAATTATAGGAATACTAAATCCAATAGTCGGAGCATTAATCCACAATATTGGGTCAGTCATAGTAATAATATACTCAGCAACATTAGTTAACTACACACATACAAACAATGAATGCCAAAAATTAGGTATGACTAAAAGTTTAAATAATCCAATTACATAATACTACATATCAATAAAAAAAGAGTGATTTAAAATGGCTGAAAAAGAAATTAAAGTTGTAGGAATGCACTGCCCATCATGTGTAAATGCTGTTGAACTTTGTTTAAAAGATGTTGATGGAATTGATGATGCTAAAGCAGATTTAGATTCTGGAATAACAAAAATTACAATGTCTGAAGATGTTAGTGATGCAGACATTAATGAAGCTGTTGAAGAAGCAGGTTTCAAAGTAGAATAATTCTACTTACTTTTCTTTTTTTTATTTGAATTTAACTATCAACATTGTCATATCATCAAATTGCTCCTGATAATCACAATATCTATCAATATCCTCCTTAACAGATGATATTATTACATCGAGATTATCTGAAGAATGTTTATTCAATATTTCCTTTAAACGGTCTTCACCATAAAAACCGTTATACTCAGTATTGGCTTCAGTTATACCATCAGTATATAAGAATAATTCATCATCAGGACTTAATTTTATTGAATGAACTTTATAATCCACATCTTCCATAATGCCCAAAACCAAACCAGAATCTATATTTAAATATTCAAAAGAATTGTTTTGTTTTAATAAAGGAGGATTATGACCAGCATTAACCAGATGTAATTTACCTGTTTTTAAATTTAGTTTTCCCAACAAAGAAGTTACAAAATGATTTTCATCATTCCTTTCATAAATCAAATTGTTTACTTCAGAAAAACACTCAGACAAATCCTCGTAGTGTTTAGCATAATCTTGAATTAAGGTCATTGCTTCAACCATTACCAACGCCGCAGAAACTCCCTTGCCACTAACATCCCCAATTACGAATCCGATATTTTCATCATCAATTTGGAAATAATCATAGAAATCTCCACCTACCTCATGTGCAGCTTCCACAAAACCCCAAATTTCAAAATTCTTATTTTCACAGAATTTATCATAATCAGTCGGAATCATCGAAGATTGGATAGAATCTGCCAAATACAATTCAGTTTCATATCTTTCATTTTCAGCTGTGACTTCAAGCAGTTTCTCACGATATTTAGCAACATCCCCTTCCATCTTAATCAGTGAATCTGCCAAAAATTTAATCTCATTGTCTAAAGATATTGATTCCAGATTTTCTTTTATCTTTAAATTCTCATCACCCTTACCCGTATCAAAATTAAGTGAATTGGATATCTTATTTAAAGGGTTGGTGACATTCTTTTCCAGGAAATATAAGTAAAACAAGAAAGGAACAACAAATAATATTAAAAATGTAAAAATATCATTTGAAAATTTAAAAATCTGATAGTACATTCCACCATTTTTAATTAATTCTAAAATCATTTGATAGTTATTGAAAATATATGAACCCGCCATCATTACTTCTATCATAAAAAAAATCAAGAACACGGAAAATGTCATTTTTTGGATTAAATTAATATTGATAACCCGTTTAAGTTTGAACACAGACGATTCATATGGTCTAAACAAATAGATGATTGCCACTGGAATTATAAACAACATCAGATTCATATCATCAAATGTAATGAAAACTATTATTCCAGAAACAGTCAAAAAAATCCACATGATAGAAAATACCTTTTCGGGTAAAATTGATCTGAACTGTTTTTGAGGAGTGTAAACTGGAATTTTAAAGTAGTTGATTATATATATTACACCCATCATCAACAACATTGAGATTGGAAAAGATGTTTCGAAATCAAAGAACAGCCCATATTCAATAGGTAAAAATCCAGTAATTCTAATTGCTGCATAAAAACAAGCATACACTACGAATATTTTAATAAAACTAGCATAATTACCTAAATTTGGAATATCAAAGCCAAATCTGGATAAACAGGAATACCATAATTTCCAAACTAATGTCCCTGCAATAAACAATATAACAGAATCAAACAGATAATAATACCAATGAACACTATCAAAAATAATACCTATGCAAATTTGAGATATAGCACAACCCAATGCTGCAAATGGCCCCCATATAACACATAAAATTGGAATTACAAAAATATCTGCAGCAAATTCAAATCCTCCCAAGACAATGAATGCAAACACCATTGTAATAAATTCCATCAATATGGAAAACAATAAAATAAATTTTTTAGAAAGGAGTAAATTGCGAACATTAACCATCTAATCACCATTGAATTTAATTATAAGCATTGTCAAATCATCAAATTGTTCTTTAGTACCACAATACCTAAATATATCTTCATTAATTTCATATATTATCTGACTTAATTTTTGATCTTTATTTTTATTAATAACATCTTTTAATCTATCTTCACCATAAAAACCATGATAATCATTATTGGCTTCAGTTAACCCATCAGTATATAAAAATACCATATCTCCAGATTTTAAATTGAGTTTATGCTCAGTATACAGCATGTCATCCATTACCCCCAAAACCAAATCTGATGAAGTATTCAAATATTCAAAATCACCATTATCCCGCCTCAGCAAAGGAGGATTATGACCCGCATTTACAAAAGACAATTCGCCAGTTCTAATATTTAATTTGCCAATCCATGATGTTACAAATAAATTATCACTATTTCTCCCACATGACAAATTATTAACATTTTCGTATACCTCCGAGAGATTATCATGGAACTTGGAATGATTTTTAATTAAATGCATTGTTTTAACCATGAATAAAGCTGCAGGAATACCTTTACCACTGACATCCCCTATTACAAATACAATATTATCATCATCTATTGTGAAATAATCATAAAAATCACCACCCACTTCTCTTGCAGGACTCATATAGGCATTAATCTCAAAAGGCATACCTGATGAGAATACTTCAAAATCACTAGACAGCATGTTTATTTGAATGTTATGTGCAATATTGAATTCAGTTTCATATCTCTCATTTTCAATTGTAGATTTTTTAAGGTCATCCAAATTAGTTCTTATAAGTTTACTTAATGCATTGAATGAGTTAAACAGCACGGAAATATCATCCTCATTTTGCATGAAATTTTTCAGTCTGAATGAGACTTTTTTAGGAGTTTCCAATTTTCCTTCACTAATATAGTTATTTGTAGCATCAATCAAGACGTTAATTGGATTTGTTAAAATTTTTTCAACAAAATAAACATGAATCAAAGTAAGCAAAATCGAAATGCATATCAACACGCCCAGAGTAATCATGAAAATATAACCTGCATTCAATCCATTTAGAAAAGATACCCCCATTAATCTATTGAACATATTGTCAAAAATTCCAAAGGAAAATACCATCATGATAATTAAAAAGATAAAAATGATTTTTTCTATAATGGAATAATATTTAGAATATTGAATAGGACCAACATCAAAAGTATTTAAATTAAAAATAACTATAGAAGTGAAAGACAATATAAAGAAAATATAACTCCATACAGATTCTTTTAAAAATTCCTGAGTCATTCCAATAAATACCAATATCAGAATTACTGGAATGGCAAAATATTTATACGGAAAATTCAATCTGGTCACAAATTTTTTAGGTATTGTCAAAGGAATTTTAAGAATATTGAAAATACTAATTAAAATCAAAGAGTAAATCAGTGAAAAGTCAAAAAGATTGAATGCATATGAAATATGATTAGTGAAACTTGTTAAAGAATATAACTCACCCATAATAGACGGAAATACTAAACATGAAGTTAAAAACAACATCAAATACATTAAAGAACTTAAAAACATGACCAACAATAATTTCAAAATATTAAACAGGGAATCAAACTTAGGCGTGAACGAGTCCTTAGGAGGCAATAGATACCATAATTTATAAGAGAACACAGATATCAAAAATAGAATCAATGAATCCAAAAAGTTTGCAATGATATTTCCTCCCCAATACATCTCACTTATAAAAGTAGCGCAAGCAAAACCCAACCCTCCGACAGGGCCAAACATCAATCCAAAAACAGGAGCAAGTCCCATATCGGGAATAAAAAATCTTCCACCAATATTTATATGATTAAATACATAAAACATTGCCAATTCAATTATAAATGTGAAAATAAAAATGAACTTATAGTTTTTAAAGATTTTATTAAACATGAAAATTCCCCTTTGAACTGACAAAATAATCAAATATA
>NZ_CAMHFP010000013.1 GCF_946184425.1 uncultured Methanobrevibacter sp.
GACAAATTTTAATATATCAATTCATGTTTTGATATTAATAAAGTTTCTTTGATAAATTCATTGTTAATTAATTTAACGATATGTAATCAGGTATTATCTGTAAATATTTATTAAATGCTATTTTTTTTTAATTAGATTTTTATATTAAATTCGTTTGTTTCAACAATTTTTGGTAATCTGCCAATTGTTCCAATATTATTTTCAGATATCAATAATGCTCCATCGAAGTATTCTTTATAGTTTTCTGCGGTTTCTAATGCATTTGAGATTTTATCCTGTGAAGTTTCACCATTAACATCATTTGCAATTCGTGTTGCAAGTCCGTCTGCTAGGGATGCTGATTTGGAAAGAATTGTCACGCTATCTGATTTTCCGAAACTAATGGAATGGCCAATCTTGCCTGATGAAGTGCATATTCCCAAAGCTTTTTTTCTAGGTTTTAATTTGAATGCAATTTCATTTCCAATTATTTTATTATTTGAATAAATTCCGCATAATATTGTTTCATCATTTATTAGTGCGATATCTCCGCCATTTTCAACAGTTGAACATTTGGTGTTGTTTTTGATTAAATGATTTAAAGATAATTCTGATATGGTTCCTGCAACACAGGCCATGGGTCCGACATCAGAGATATTTGATGTTTCATTCATTTTTTTAATTATTGGAGGTAATGACTCTTCATGTAATTTAAGCGGCTCTAATGAAAGTAGAAAATCTTGATTTTTTGCAATATAATGTTTCAAATCAGACCTTAGTGAGAAAATATAATCTTTTAAATCATGTTTGTGCAGATCGGTTTTCAGCCGTATATGTGTTTCACCTAAGTTAATTTCTTGGTAATTCATGTTTTTTTATTTTTGAAGTGTTATTATTAAAATTTTTCATTGAAATTTGTTATTTTTCAGTATACTATGTGTTATTTTTTATGTGGGGTAATATAACGGCCTTTTAAATTAAATTAAACACAAAGTATTAAAAACATTTATATATAATATTTAATTATTTATAATTTAGAAAAATAAATTAACACGCGTGATATTTGTGAAATCTTTTGAATTTTTATCTGTTGCAAGAGAAGAGAAACCAAGAAACTGCGGTATAACCATGGTTTTGGATAAAGGGTTAGGCCTTGAAACTGCAGAAAGTCTGATGAATATATCTGGTGAATATGTGGATTATTTGAAATTTGGATGGGGAACATCCATTGTACATGAACAGAAAATAATAAAGGCCAAAGTAGAAATGTACAAAAATCATCAAATTACACCATATACTGGGGGAACATTATTTGAATTGGCATATAAATCAAATAAATTGGATGAATTTTTTACAGAAGCACATCAATTGGGTTTTCCAGCTATTGAAGTGTCTGATGGTTCAGTAAATATTCCTCATGATGATAAACTGAAATGCATAGAACTTGCAAAGGATAACGGATTTGAAGTATTGTCAGAAGTGGGTAAAAAAGACCCTAATCTGGATAAGGAACTGTCATTAGACGAAAGAATTCAGTATATGCAGGAGGAATTGGATGCCGGTTCATCCCTAATAATCGTTGAAGCCAGAGAAGGAGGTAAAAACATTGGAATTTTCGATAAGTCAGGTAATGCAAAGGAAGATGAAATAGATTATATTCTGAATAACTTCGATGGCAATAAAATTTTGTGGGAAGCTCCAAACAAAGACCAACAGGTATTTTTCATATTGAAATTGGGAAATACTGTTAATTTAGGAAACATTTCAAGTGATGACATAACTTCTCTTGAAACTTTAAGAAGAGGGCTGAGAGGAGATACAGTCGGTAAAATTAGTTAAAATAATTAAAAGAGGGTAGTTAAAATGGAAAATAGGAGCATTGACCAAATCAACCGAAAGATTGATGATGGTGAAGCTAATATTTATACAGCAGAAGAGTTTAAAAAGCTAATCAAAAATGATGATGCACCAAGTTTTGATGAAGTTGATGTTGTAACCTGCGGAACTTGTGGAGTGATGAGCGGAACAGCCGCCATACTTAACTTTATTGTTTCTCCTCCAGGTGAATTCATAAGGGCTAATGAGGTGTATCTGAACGGTGTTCCGGCATATGCAGGACCTTGTCCGAACGAATGGTTGGGTTCTGTCGATGTGATTCTTCATGGAACCGCACATTCAGTATATGATGAAAATTATGGAGGAGGATTTTTATTGAAGGATTTGCTTGAAGGCAAATCAATTGATGTAAGGGTGGAAAGTGCAGACAATAAGACAATTGAAAACACCATAACACTTGATGACATTACACGTGGACAGATAATAGGTGCACGTATGGCCTTTAAAAACTATACTGCTTTTACAAACCCCAATAAAGAAGCGGTTAACTCAATATTTGCTGCAACTCCTTTAGAAGGTAACTTATCTGGATTGACATTTTCAGGATGCGGTGACCTGAACCCTCTTCAAAATGACATTCCTCATAATGTAATTAAGGAAGGATGTAGGGTTTTGGTAAATGGAGCTCAAGGTTATATTTTGGGTGATGGTACACGTTCCAGTCCCGAAAAACCGAATTTGATGCTTTCAGCGGATTTATGTAAAATGGATCCTTATTATTTGGGAGGTTTCAAAACAGGTCAGGGCGGAGAAATATATGACACTGTTGCAATACCTATCCCTGTTTTGAATGAGGAAATTTACAATAATCTGCTGATAACTGATGATCAAATTGATTTGCCTGTTGCAGACATTAAGGGACGTCATTTGCCTTTGGATAACACAAATTATGCGAAAATGTGGCAAGGTCATGACTTGAGACCTCAATTTGACGGCTCCAAATGTTTTAACTGTGAAAAATGCAGTGTTGAAAGTGTCTGTCCGACAAATGCATTCAAAAACAGAAAATTTAATATTACACATTGTTTCGGTTGCGGAATGTGTGCAAACTTCTGTAATCATGATGCGTTCCAAATGAATACTGGTGATGTTGATTTAACAATTAATGAGAAAAAAGTAAACATTCCGATTATCTGCAGACAATCTGACAGATTGAGAGGAAACAAATTATCATTAAAACTTAAACAGTTAATTGAAAATAAGGAATTCAGATTATGACTACTCAAAAAATCACTGATTCTCCAATTGATTTTGCAGAGCAAATTATTGAAGATGTTAAAAATTCAAAGGATGATGGAGTTTTAAAATGCGTCCAATGTGGAATGTGTACTTCAACATGTCCGGCAGCACGCCACTCCGATTATAATCCTCGTGACATTATAGAAAGAGTATTGGATGGGGATATAACAATTCTGGAAGACAACAATATCTGGAATTGCTTTTACTGTTATACCTGCCATAGTGTTTGCCCTGTAGGAAACAGCGTATGCGAGGTCAATCAAATACTCAAACAATTTGCAATTGCCAATAATATTGGTTATGATAAGCTTTATGAATATATGGGCTTTGCAGACAGCTATTTTACCGCAGCAATAGGGGCAATACCTGAAATATTTTTCAAAGACATCGACAGGGATGTTCCGGGATGGTGGGATTTCAGACAGAATCTTGATGAAATCAGAAAGGAACTGGAACTTGACCCGCCTTTAATGCCATCCAAGGAAGTAATAGATGAAGTAAGTAAAATATTGACAATTACAGGTTTTAAGGATAAAATAGAAAAGATAAGAGAATCTCAGGAGGAAGAACATGAAGAACATTCCTGATAAAGATATACTTTTATTTAGAAGTTGCCTGGTAAGTGTGGAATATCCTGGTGTTGAGGCATCCACTAAATTTGTATTTGACAAGTTAGATGTTGACTATGCTATTTCAGATAAACAGACCTGTTGCACTGGTCTTGGACATTACTCAGATGTTTTCAGCCAGATAGATACAACTGCTATCGGTGCACGTAACTTTAAGATTGCCCGTGAAATTGGAAGGCCAAATCTTGTAATGATGTGTGCCACATGTTATGCAATCAACAAAAAATCAGTTAAGTTATTGAACAAAAAAGATGATTTGAGAAACAATATCAATAATCTTTTTGATGAAAACGGATTATCTCATTTGAAATATGAAAAGGACGACTTAAACCCCACTGAAAATATATTTCATGTAGTTGATATTCTTTATGGTAAAAAAGATAAGATTAAAGAAAATATAAAATATGATTTAAGTGAGTATACTATAGCCACTCATCATGGATGTCATTATTGCAAAGTGCATTATGAGGACACAATCGGAGGTGTTAGAGATCCGAATATAATGGATGAAATTATTGAGGAATGTGGATGCAAGACTATTGGCTGGTATGACCACAAAAGAGCCACCTGTGGGACTGGTTTTAGACAAAGATACTCTAATCCTGAGTTGTCATTTACTGCTACGGCTGATAAGATGAATGCAATTGCAGATGAAGATGTTGATATTTTGGTGCATTTGTGTCCTAACTGCCATATTCAGTTTGACAGGTATCAGCATTTGATTTCCGAACGTGAAGGCAGAAACTTTAGAGCAATTCATTTGAATATTACACAATTTTTAGCGTTGGCTATGGGAGGAGATTTAAATAAAGTAATAGGAGCTAAAGCTCATACGGTTCCGATTGATTCTGTAATTAAAGATTTGAAGGAGGTTTCTAAATGAGGGATGATTTAAAAGTTGGCGTTTTTTTATGTGAATGCGGAGGAAATATTGCAGACATTGTAGATTTGGATGAAGTCCGAGACTCTTTGGATGTTGAATTCATTGGGCAGTTCGAAAATTTATGTTCACTAAATGGACGTAAAATCATAAGGGATGCAATCTTTGACCATAATCTGGACAGGGTTGTAGTTGCTGCATGTTCTCCAATATCTCATGAAAAGACATTTCAGGATTATGTGAAACCTTTAAATCCTTATTTAATGGATATGGCTAATATCAGAGAACAATGTTCATGGGTACATAGCGATAAACAAAAAGCTACTCATAAAGCTATTACACTGATTAATGCTTCAATCGAAAAGGTCAAGCAGTCCGATGCGGTTGACCCAATTTACTGTCAAACTCCTGAGGAAGTGGCGGTTATTGGTGGGGGTATTGCCGGGATGAATGCGGCATTATCTCTTGCAAAACAGGGAACCAAAGTGACTATTGTCGAGCAATCTCCTTCAATTGGAGGACATATGGCGAAAATAGGTAAGGTGTTCTCTCCTGTAAAAATTGCTGAAGAGTGTGGAATGTGCCTTTTAAATCCAATCTTAAATGAGCTTGTATGGAATGACAACATTGATGTTTTAACAAATGCTAAAGTAATTGAAGCTGAACGAAGAGCCGGAACTTACAATTTGATTATCGAACAGTCTCCAAGATATGTGGACACAGAAAAATGCATTGCGTGCGGTAAATGTGCTGAAGTATGTGAAGTTGAAGTTCCAAATGATTGGAATGATAATCTGTCAATGAGAAAGGCAATTTACAGACCATTTGGGCAATCATATCCAGAAAGCTATGTTATTGACATGGACAACTGTTCCAAATGTGGGGACTGCTTTAGAACATGCAACATGAAAGCTATTAAACTCAGAAGCAAACCTGAAAAGTCCCTGCTTCAGGTGGGCTCAATAATCGTTGCAACAGGACATAAACTATTTGACATGGAAAAAAGGCCGGAATATGGATATACTAGATATGATGATGTCATAACCCAATCTGAACTTGGACGTATTACTGGGGTAAACGGACCTACAAAAGGAAAACTTCTCAAATCAAATGGCGAAGTTCCAAAACGTGTTGTGATGATACAGTGTGTGGGTTCAAGGGATGAAAAACCTGACGGTCACAGATACTGCTCAAAAATATGCTGTACTGTGGCATTGAAAAATGCAAATATCATCAAACACAAGTATCCGGATACAGATGTGTTGATATGTTACACAGACGTTAGAACTCCGGGAATGTTTGAGAAATACTATAAGCATACTCAGGAAAATGAGGTAAGGTTCTTAAGAGGCCGTCCTGGAGAAGTTGTTAAAAAAGGAGACAATTTCATTGTCAGAACCGAAGATACTCTTAAAGGTGAATTTGTGGAAATTGAAGCTGACATGGTGGTATTGTCCACTGCAATGGAACCGTCCGAGGGTACAATTGAAATTGCAGAAACATTGAACATTGGAACAACTGAAGATGGTTTCATCAAGGAATCACACCCTAAAATAAAGCCTGTTGCAACCGATGTGCAGGGAATATTTGTATGCGGAACGGCACAGGATCCAAAAGACATCACAGATTCAATCATGCAGGCAACTGCAGCTGCTTCAAAAGTTTCAGAGTATAATTATGGTGGAGTTGAAATTGAGCCTTTCATTGCAGAAATCGATAATGAGAAATGCACTGTATGCGGTGAATGTATAGAAAGGTGCAAATACAAGTCAATGAGCATTCAGGATGATGAGATTTACATAGACCCTATGAGCTGTACGGGTTGTGGTAAATGTCTTGTTGGCTGTAAACAGAGGGCCATTACTGTAAATGGTAACATTGATGAGAAAATATTGGCTACAATAAAGGGGGTATTGTCCAAAAAGCGTGAAGGTGAACGCATGATTTTGGTATTTTTGGATAATATTGGTTATACTGCTGCAGACAATATTGGAGTTAACAGACTTTCATATCCGGAATCAATTCATATCATTAAAGTTATTTCCGTAAATCGTGTAAGGCCAAGGCATATTAGATATGCACTTGACAATGGTGCTGACGGAATATTCATTGGGGAATTCCCTGGAGATTTGATGTATGGTGAAGTGGAGCGTAAAATTGAAAGGGTTAAGCAGCGTATTGATGAATTGGGTCAAAATCCTGAAAGGGTTACATTTTCAAAAGTGTATATTCCCTACTTCACAGGTCTTGCCCGTAAATTAACAGACTTTGACAAAAAGATTGCTGAGCTAAATGAATCTGAATAGATTTCAAATTAAAAATAATTTCTGCTTTTTTAGGCTGAAATTTAATTTTTAATTTTTTAAATTATTTTTTTTTTTTCATTAATTTGCACCCAATGCTGTTTTGGATGAAGTTTTAAACAAAAGTTTTAATATTAGTTTTTTTATATAAGTTATCATGATTACATGTGATGTTTGCGGACACTTGAACGACTCATCCAGAGCAACCTGTGAAAATTGTGGATCAGATTTATCAGACAGTCCTGATTGGAGTGCAGGTTGTGATGATGATTTAAATTTTGATGAAAATGGTGATTTAGGTTATATTGATGATGGATATTGGGATTAATCTATTTTTTTGAGCAGTTCCAGTCCCATGGGAGTACATTTATACAGTCTTCCTTTTCTCACTTCTTCGTTAACACACACTACCAGATTTTCTTTTTTCAAATCAGATAATGCTGCTGATACTTGGCTTGTTTTAATGTCAAGTTCTTTTGCAATTTCTGAGGGCATTTTTAATTCATTGCCTATAGACTTTAATGTGTTAGTTCTATACGGAGAGATTTTAACATATCCCAGAAGTTCGTATAATCTGATGTTATCCATAATTATTATTTTTGAAATTAAACAAATAATGATTATATATAAGTTAAATATGTTTAAATTTATTTAAACATAAGATATTCATAAAATAAGTGAAAAAAGAAATAGATTTTAAAATTGGATGGTATCCATAAATCTATTTTTTATTGATATTGGGTCTAAATCAATAATTGGTGCATCTGAATTTCCAGCTTCAGTTTTATATACGATAAAACTGGCATTACTACTTCCAATAATTTCTTTTAAATCAATATCGTTAAAATTAAAACTATTTTTAAATCCAACGCTTTTTGCAATTTCACATAGATCAACTACTTGAGCATAGGTATCCTGGTTTCCTGTCGAACCGTATGCACCATTGTCAATCACAATCCAGGTCAGATTCTTGGGATTATTTGCAAAAATTGTTACAAGTGACCCCATGTTCATTAAAAGAGATCCGTCTCCATCGATTACAACAACATCTTTATCTGGACGGGCTATTGCAAGGCCGAAACCAATTGAAGATGCAAGTCCCATTGAACCGATCATATAGAAGTTTTCTTTTCTATCTTCAATGTCATATAATTCTCTTGATGGAAATCCTATATTGCATATAACAAGTTCATCGTCAATATTTTTCATTATTTCTGTAATTGCTTCTCTTCTTGCCATATTATCACCAATAACTAATTTCTAAAAGTATTGAAACAGGTTTTCCCTCTTCAGTTGACAAATCCCATGAATCAAAAATTGCTTCATATGCTGCTTCAGGATTCCCAGGCTTGAAGAATCTGAAGTTCATTGCCTCTAGAATTCTAGGGGTTGATTCTCCCATTGGAACTTGTCCGCAAATATTTTCCCCTTCAGTTCCTCTATGGCTCATAATCATAATAAGAGGAAATTCATATAATTCCATCAATGATTTTAGTGCATTTATGGAGTTTCCAAGTCCTGAGTTCTGCATTAAAATAGCTGTTCTTTTTCCTCCAAGATATGCTCCAGCACATATTCCAATTCCTTCTTCTTCACGGGTTACGGGAATATGAGTTATCTCATCATCTTCATCAATCATCTTAAGTAATTTTGATAAGTTAGCGCATGGAACACTTACTATAAAATCGATTCCAGCATCTTTAAGTCCGTTAAAAATAGCTTCACTACTATCCATACTATCACTTTTTTTCTAATATTATTACAGTTATATAATTCATTACTTAAATAGCTATTTTATTTGATATTCTCATTGATTTTCATTATTTTGAAATTATTGTTAATTATAATTCATGTTTTTAATTTAAAGTAATGTACATTTTCATACATATAATTTAATTAATAGAAAACTTTTTATTTAATTTAATACTAATATATTTTCATGTTTGATAAACTACCAGTATCTTCTAAAACTGAAAAGATTTTGACTAAATCTTTAGACGAGCAGATTACAGTCGAGGAAGCAAATCATTTGATGAAAATTCAAGGGTCAGATTTATACCCTTTACTTGCTACAGCAGACTATTTAAGACAGCAAATCGTGGGGGATAATGTTACTTTCATTAATAACTGTAATATTAACTTCACAAACATATGTACAGTAAGATGCGGTTTTTGTGCTTTTGGAAAAGATGCAGATGACCCTGAAGCTTATATTTTAAGTGATGAGCAAATATTGAATAAGGCTCAGGGAGCTGTTGAAAAAGGTGCTCATGAATTTTGCGTCATGGGCGGCGTACTTCCAGATGCAGACATTGAATATTATGAACATTTACTTCAATTGCTGAAAGGCGAATATCCGAATGTAATGATTCATGGTTTTTCACCTACAATGATTAATGATGCATGTTTGGTTTCCGGTCTTGACATTGCAGAAGGTTGTGAAAGATTAAGGGATGCAGGATTGGACACCCTACCGGGAACTGCGGCAGAAATTTTAACTGATAGGTCACGTGATTTAATTTGTCCTGAAAAGGTAAGTGTAAACGAGTGGGTGGACATTGTTAAAACTGCTCATGAAGTAGGAATCCCAGGTTCAGCTACAATCATGTATGGTCATGTAGAGACATTGGAAGAAAGAGTCGAACATATAGACATTATCCGCAAACTTCAGGAAGAAACCCATGGATTCACTGAGTTTATTCCTATGACTTTTATGCACGAATATTCTCCGATATTTTTAGAAGGACAAAGCAATCTAGGAGCTACTGGTACTGAAGACTTAAAATTATATGCTGTTTCCAGATTGATGTTAAGGGATTTGATTCCAAATATCCAAGTGTCCTGGGTGAAAATGGGATTCAGATTTGCTCAGGTTGCATTGACTGCAGGAACTAATGATTTGGGTGGAACTTTAGGTGGAGATGAGTTATCTGAAGCTTCCGGAGCACCTGACGGAGTTGATGCGTCAATTGATACATTAAGTAATATGGTGAAAAACTTGGGCAGAAATCCGATTGAAAGAAATTCCAAATACACTGAATTTTATCCAATCAAATCCTATAAAGCATTGGCTTCAAAATAATTAATTAAGGGGTATTATGAATAAATTTATTGTCATAGATGGTTTGGATGGATCAGGGAAAGACACTCAGGTTAACTTGCTTGCTGAAATGTATAAAAAGCAGGGAAGGGAAGTAATAGTCAGATCTCATCCATGCAGTGACAATAAGTATGGCAGAAAATCTAAGGCGGCACTTTTAAAAACTGGTAAGTTAAATCATATCAAGGCCACTCTTTATTTTGGAATGGATGCTATCAGGTCTGTTCAGATGTACTGCCACAGCAATGATACTGATGTGGTAATATTTTCAAGATATATCCTGGCTGTAATGTATCTTCCGGATGTTATCAACACTATAGTTTATAAAATTGTGGCATTTATTCTGCCGACATCCAATTGCATGTTTTTTTTAGATGTAAGTCCTGAAGAATCTTTAAGAAGAATCGGAGGGCGTGACGAGGAGACAGAAATGTTTGAAAACATCGAATCTCTACGTGAAAATCGCTTGAAATCTCAGAAATTCACATATAACTGGAATGTGGTTGATGGAAATAATTCTCCTGATGTCATTTCACAGGAAATTATTTCAAAGTGTCTGGAAACAGACAGATTATAAAACTTCTTTAATTCCATCATTTGTAATAATCATTAGGGAATTAAGATTTTCTAAAACAAGTGAAACTATCGGATGGGTCTGAATGTCCTTGTGCATGAATATTATTTCTTTGTCCACAATGTCAATCCAATTAACATGGTATACAACAATGCCATTCACAATCAATCCTAAAAACTGTGGAACAAACCTGTTTTCATTAATTTCTTCAAAATACTGATTTTTTCTTAATATTTTTCTTAAAACTTCATCCATTTTAAACACCTTTTCTTTCATAAACGAATTTCGGAACGGCTTTTGAGAAAGGATCAAAAGTTTCCCTGTTTTTCACTTCCATGCATTTCATGCTTACCTTTGAGTGAAGTGAAGATGGAAGTCTTAAAATTCTTTTCAAATCAATGGATACTTTTGCATCAATAGTGGCCAGATTAACACGGGCCATAGCTTCAACAAGGTTTTTATACCTTCTAGGACCTATGTCCCTTTTGAAAAATCCCCAATTGTCATTTTCAAGGTGATGTCTTGATGCGATAATGTCCTTCATAAGCTTTGGATTGATACCGTCCAGCTTTTCATTTCCGACCAAATGCTGGATATTGAATTTAACTTTATCTGTGAATATTTTGGAATATCCTACGGGAATCGAGAAATGCTCAAAATTAAAACTCTGATTGGATACTTCAGGATTTATGAATTGTGATTTGGGAACTTCTGCACCAGCTACATATTTGAGTACTTCAGAGCGGAGCTCGCTTCCTGCAGTCATCATTTCATCATCAAGAATTCTTATGTGATATCCTCTTCCTGAATATATAAGATGTATGTTTTTGAGACCTAAATCAGATTCCAATGTGTCAATTAGGGTATTGACGATTTCTAAAGCTTCACCTAAACATATTTCACATACTCCATCGCATTGGCATGACCTGATTGGAATATCCTTTGCATCAACATCAAAAATATATTCAGCCTTTAACCAATCTTCTCTTCTTCGAGGATTGTTGTAGAATGCTACTGAGATATATGCTGCAAAAGGTGCCTTATATCTTAGGAATTTTCTCAAAGATTCTTTTCCTCTAAAGACCTTATATCTGTCATTAGGTCCGCTTCCGTTATGGTCAAAACCGAACTCCCTTTTCTTTAAGTCAGTAGCTATGAAGTCCGGCAGGTCATTTTCAGACCATTCCTCACGATAGTATTGTCTGCGCTCTTTTAATGTAGCTTTAGAAAACATGATTAATAGTTACTTTTTTTAAGTATATATTATTTCTTAATGTGTGCTTTTGCACAAAAATGCCGATATTTTGCAAAGGATTATTAACTTTTCTTTTAAACATTAAATCATGGAGTATGAAAATATTTTGGATTGCAGGAACAATAAGGAATTCCGAAATTGGCTTTCTTCCAATCATATGAAACAAAAGGAATGCTGGATACATTGCAAGCGGGGAAAAATGAAGGATGATGATGTGTTTTACTATATTGATGCGGTCTATACTGCACTGTCCTTCGGGTGGATTGATTCAACATATGGTATTAAGGACGGTGTCAGGCTTCAGAGATTCACTCCCCGAAGGAAAAATAGTTATTGGTCTGAATTAAACAAGGAGAGATGTCGATGGCTAATTAAAAATAATTTGATGACAAAAGAAGGTTTCAAGCAACTCCCTGATTTGGAGGAAGAATTTAAGATTGATGATGATATTATTGAAATATTAAAGAAAGATTCTGAAATTTGGAAAAACTTCAGTGATTTTCCTGATTTGTATAAAAGAATTAGGATAGGCAATATTCAAAGACACAGAAAGAATAAAGATAATTTCAAAAGAATGATGTCTAATTTTTTAAAGAATACGAAAAATAATAAAATGTATGGCAATTGGACAGATTATGGAAGGTTATGATGTTTGCGTATTTATAATATGATTGGTGTAATGGGGTATTTTCATAATCTGTTTTTTCTAAACTATTTGTTTTTGCAGCATCCAAAAAAGAAGTTTTTGATTTTTTTGGATGTAGATTTTTTATCATCTTCGATTTTTTTATTTCTTTCATGCATATGCTTTCTGGCTTCTGCCATATTATCCATAATTTCACATCCTAAAAATTTAGTTACGCCTAAATAAATTTATCACTGTTCCCACTTATAAAGTTTTGTAATATACTGTTTCATCATTGACATTTAGTTAAATTAAAACATTTAACTGACTTATGTGGAAGTTATGATAAACTACTATATAAATGGCTTTTCCTATAAGTGAGGTGATATGATGAATGGTATTGCGGCATTATTTGTTGGTGCTATTGTGGCTTATTTTGTAAAAGGAATGCTTGGTGACAGTGCATGGAGTACAATAATAAGTTTGGTTATTGGATTTTTGGTAATGGGTTTTGTTGCTTCATTGTAAATGCACAACCTATTCAATTTATTAAACAGTATAATAAAATATTTAATCATGGAAGAAATAGTTGAAGTAATAGGAGTGGAGCATTTAAAAACAGTCTTGTCAGGATTGACTCCTGAAGATATTGTTAAACCGGCTTTTGATAACTGGATTTCCTGTCAGAGAACAGGTCACACGATACTTAATCTTGAAAATGGTAAGGTATACGGGTTGGGTATTGAATTCAACCAATTGCCTTTGGCAGATAATATTTATATTGAACTTTTTACAATTAAGGCCAGTGAAGATCCGATAGATGCCAAGGATTTATTCTCCAAACAGGAATATGAGGAATTTCTGGAGTTCAGCAGTGATGATCCTTGTGAATATATTCCAGATATAATAACTGATTTTTGTGAAAAAAATAATATTAATGAATATGAACGTAAAATTGGGATTTTAGCTTATAATTTTGAGAAAAATGAGCAGTCAAATTATAATATGTGGGAATCAGCTATTTTAAATAAGTATTATGATGCAATTCATGAAGACCATAATCCGTTTAAGTTTTCTCAGTCTTCAATGTAAAAAAATAAAAAAAGTGAAGAAACTTTATGCAGTTTCTTCTTCAACATCATCATCGAAATCTACTTTTTCACCAATTACTCTTAATCCGATGTACATCGCTACAACAGCTACAGGGATGCAGATATACCAAGCAATTCCGAATCCTGCTGGAATGTAACCGAATATTATTGCAATGATTGCTACAAATATGGCATAATAGATTTGTGTTTGCACATGGTCAATATGGTTACAGCTGGTACCCATACTTGACAGAATTGTTGTATCTGAAATCGGTGAACAGTGGTCTCCGAAAATAGCTCCGGTCAATACTCCACTTGTTGCTGTGACAACGAATCCCATATCCGGTGAAACAGCCCATGCAAGAGGTATTGTTAACGGCATGAGAATACTCATTGTACCGTAAGCTGTACCGGTTGCAAATGAAATCAATGCGCCTAGCACGAAAATCAGTGAAGGTAAAATCCATGCAGGTATTGTTCCTTTTAAAACACCAACCAGGTAATCTGCAGTACCGATATCTCCGATTACTCCACCTAAAGACCATGCAAGCAATAGAATTACTCCGGTAATAACGATGGTTTTCATTCCTCCGATCCATTCGCTTATGGCCTGTTCGATGGTCATGATTCTTTCAAGCACTGCCATTACAATAGCAACGATTGATGCAAGTAAAGCAGCCTGGAACAATGCAACAGATGCATCTGAAGCAGATAATGCTTCAAAAACACCGTTGAATGATAATGGAGCTGTTTTCATTAAGGTTATAAGTGCTTGGTCTTGTCCGCCTAAAATTGTAGTGTATCCGCTCCAGTAAAATGCAATTAATGCACCGATAATTAATGTTCCGATTGGGATGATTGCATTCCAGACAGTTAATTTTATTCCTTCAACAGGTTGAACCTCATCAAAACCAGGTGCCTCGAGAGCCTGAATAGGTTCTGAGTCTTTTCTTGCACGTGCTTTTTGTTCCGCTTTTTTCATTGGTCCGAATTCATATAATGTAATAGCTGAGATTACAATGAAAATTAAAATAAAAATGTTATAGAATCTGTATGGAATTGTTTGTAAAAATATTCCAAATCCGCTAACGTTCATTCCGATTGATTTAAAACCAGCAGCAATTAAACTTATTTCCAATCCAATCCAAGTGGAAATAATTGCGATACCGGCAACAGGTGCAGCAGTTGCATCGACTACAAATGCTAATTTTTCTCTAGATACTTTAAGTTTGTCCATTACAGGTCTCATGATTGGTCCGACGATTAAGGAGTTTGCATAATCATCAAAGAATACACATAATCCTAAAAACCATGTGATGAGCTGTGCTTTTCTTGGGGTATTTGCGCGTTTTGCAAGTGCATCTGCAAGAGCTTTTGCACCGCCCATTTTTGTGATTAACTGAATTACACCACCGATAAGCAGACACTGAAGGATAATTCCCGCATTCCATGGATCAGCCATACAGGCAATTACCTGATTTCCGATTGCTAAAAATGCATTCACTGCACTGCTTATTATGTTCAAGTCATTTACACAAAGCATGAATTCTCCAACGAAAACACCAATAAAAAGAGACAATATTGTTTCTTTAGTAATAAATGCCAATGCAATAGCTACAAGTGGAGGAAGTAATGTTAAAACTCCAAATCTTAATGCATTATCATCACCTGCAGGAGCTTGGGTAATCAATAATGATAATACGAAAAGAGCTATCACAGAAACAGCAGTTACTATTCCTATTTTCATATTATTGTTCATGTTCATAATTCCACCATTTTTTTTATAAAATATTTTATAATGTAATTAAGCACAATTTAATTATAAAATCTATATGATGTTCAATATTTTTTTTAAAAAATAATCAATTAATTCCTTTTTGAATAAAAAAATGCAATAGGTTGTTATTTTTTGTTTAAAGTTATTAGAACCATCTAGATAAATTAAATCATGTAATCTATTTTGTAAATTCTATTATAAATAATATTGTCCTTTAAATTTGACATATAATATTTTCATTCAATTAAATCTGATTTTAAAAAGTAATATATATTTTATATATGGTTATAAAATGATTAAAGAATTGTATAAAATCATAAAAAATAGGAAAATTGTATTTATTTATTCATTCCTCTTTTGCTTCCCGGTCAATCTGGAATTTTTTACGGCCATAGCAGGACAAAGGGTTGTTGATGCCTTTGCAGGATTTGTCCGGATGGCATAGTTGAGGCAAGTGTATTTTTATTTTCTCACAGCTCATCGGAGTGTACCATTTTGTCTCTCCCTCATGGTTGATATCGACACTGTCGTGCATTCCGAAACCTAATTTGGAAATGATGTTAATCTTTTCCTGAGGCTGGTCGTCAAATAAAGGGGGAGTACAGTTGTCTGCCGCATCAAAAATTAATGGTAAAATTTCATTTTCGGTTATTGTAAGGTCAGGATCCATATCTGACACTTTGACGGTTTCATCAGAAGCAAAGATTCTCGGATATAACCGTGCATATGAAGCAAATGAAGTCAAAAGAAGTACAATTGCATCATTACGTCCTCCGGATGACACTCCCTCTACAGTTGTTTTAATGCATGGAGGAAACGCATCGGGATTTAATTTTCCGGCTTGGACACTGCCATATATTCCTCCGCTTCCGGCATAATACTGATTGTATTTGCTTGTTTCCTCAGGGATGAATTCCTTAAGGTCTTCTGCAATCTTTACAATTGCCGGATGTATTTCAACATGTGCGGACATTTTTTTAATTCTATTGATGTATTCTTCGGTTCTTTGCATTATTAACCTTGATAGAATCTGTTCCTTGACGCTGTCTCCAATTAGAATATTGTACATTCTGTCAGGACTTCGGTCATGGAATTTGTCGGAAAATCTTTCGAGAAAATCGTCTGCCTGAAGTATGATATCTCCCTCATCAATCAATAAATCTGTCAATTTGAGTTTTTTGGAAGCTATAACATCTTTCAGGGAATTCCATTTAATTGCTCCGTCAGTCTTGACTTCATCCAAAACCTCGTCAATTATTTCCGCTCTTGACATTGGAGGTATTTTGGATAGTCTTTCCTGAATTAGGATTCCCTGTGATTCAATAAAAAGCCTGGTTTCACGTGAACCTGTATTGAACTGGATGGCAATGGCCTGACATAATATGTGGAATATAACAACATCCTGCATGAATAATTCTTCGTTGGTTAAGTATTCAAATTCGGCCTGTGTGAAGTTCTTATTGTTTTTTTTCTCTATTGCCCACTGTATCCGTTTCATTGCATAATCTGCATAGGATTTTGGAATAACGCTGTCATCTGATATTCTCTGATTTAAGGTATGTGTGCAGATTTCAATCAGTGATTCGTCTTCATCAAAAATCTGATTTAAATCGCCATATTTGCGTATGATTCCTCTTCCTTCATCGGATAATGGATTAATAAAAGAAACTTCAGCCATGATTTTAACTTTTTATTTCATGTTTTAAATAGATATCTCATTTTCAAAATCAGGTTTTATTTTTGTTTGTTAAATTGTGTGTTAATAAATATCTTTTTTGTTAAATATGGTCATTGTCATGCCAATTCCAACATGAATCTGATTAAAATGAATCAAAAATTACATAATCCGATTCATCATTGCTGATTAGAGATATCGTAAAGAATGATGGAAGATGTAATTTATAAATATATAATAAAACAGTTGTCTGAAGTGCCAATGATTCTAAACAGGAAATTATCATATAAAAACATTAAGTTTAATAGCAAAAACGAATTTGATAAGCTCAAATTAATGATTGATAGTTTTTTAGATGGGGAGTCTGAAGAGAGATATTTTGTACTTCCAGGAATTCGAGGGGTTGGAAAAACAACAATACTATACCAATGCTATGAATACTTGTTAAAGGAAAAAAATTTCAATTCAAGTGATCTGTTATATATCTCATGCGAAACAACAAATTTTGCAGGTCAAACGGATATCAAAAAAATAATAGGAATCTATTTGGATAAAATTCACAATACAACTCCCGCACTTTTAGACAAACCGGTTTCATTTTCATTGATGAAGCACACTTTGATGAAAATTGGGCAATGAACGGTAAAACCATCTATGATGAATCTCCATACATTTTCCTGATATTGGCCGGTTCATCATCACTTCATCTGAATTATAATTCTGATGCAGCCAGAAGACTTAATATACTTCCGGTAATGCCATTAAAATATTCTCAGCATTTGAGTTTAAAATACAACTACCATACGGATATTGGAAATGACCTGATTTGATATTCACAGGAAACATTGAATCTGCACAGGAAAATGAACTGAAAATCCAAAAGGATTTAATAGGATTAGAAGATTATCCAAATTCATTCAATAATCATTGATATTGTCATATCTTGCTATAACGATAATACTATTGATTTTCCTCAATCCAATCTTAAATGCAATGGGTGCTGGCCAAACAATCGGTTATGCAACAGACTATGGAGTCATTATTCTTTTGGGTTCAATTTTTATCATTCTTTCAAATGCATTGTATGGCATTTTCAGAGGGGAAGGAGACACTACACGCCCTATGTATGCGATGATTGCATCAGTTATTCTCAACATGATTCTTGATCCGATTTTAATCTACACATTGAATTTGGGTGTAAAAGGTGCAGCTATTGCAACATTAATTTCAGCGGTATTCGTAATTTTGATTTTGCTGTATTGGTTTTATGTTAAAAGGGATACTTACCTAAAGCCTAATCTGGCTAATTTCAGTTTTAAAAAGGAGATTTCAATAGATATTGTTAAGGTGGGAATTCCTGCAAGTATTCAGCTTTTAAACAATGCATTTTTTGCAGCGGTTTTCTCAGCATTATTGACTTTTGTCGGCTCAACGGATTCGGTTGCAGTTTACTCAACAGGTTGGAGAATAGTCACTATCGGAACAACTCCTCTTCTGGCTATTGGAACAGCACTGATAAGCGTCATTGCAGCAAACTATGGTGCTCGAAACTATAAAAACATTCAAGTTGCTCACAGATATGCGATGAAGGTTTCAATTGTCATAGCATTTATTGTAGCTATATTGACTAATGTGTTTGCGGGAGATATTGCATCAGTTTTCGCTTCAAGCGGAAGCAGTGTCAGAATCGCTTCTGAACTTACAAGTTTCCTTGCATGGATTGTAATATATTATCCGACAATGGCTGTTGGGGTTGCATCAACATATGTTTTCCAGGGCATCGGTAAGGGTATCACTGCAATGTTTCAGACAATCATGCGAGAAACTGGTTTTACAATATTCTTTGCATTCCTGTTGGGTGTTGTTTTAGGTTATGGTGTTTGGGGAGCCTGGATGGGTATTGTTTTAGGCGAGGTTGTCTCAAATAACATTACTATGGTTTGGGCGGACTTGCAAATTAAAAAATTAATGAATATTAATGATTAAACACCATTAATATCTTTTAAGTATATTTTATCGTCACAAATGGTGTCAACTAAATCCATATCGTGACTTACAAGTAAAAATCCCATTTTTCTTTGTTTAACCACTTTTAAAACTGAATCTAAGATTTGCACTTGTGTAATTGCATCAAGCATGGTTGTCATTTCATCTGCAATTAGGAACTTTGTTTTTGGGTTGAGTGATCTCAATACTGAAAATCGCTGAAGCTCCCCTCCTGATAACTCCTGTGGGAATCTGGTAAGCCATGACTTTTGGATACCGAATTCATTTAGAATGTCATCCGGCACATCCCATGATTCTTTTAATACCTGTTCCATTTTCCATTTTGGATTCATTACCTTTTCTGGATGTTGGTAAATCAATTGAATCGATTTGAATCCTTTATTTGGCAGTGCTTTACCATCAAATGTTACTGCACCTTCATAATTTGTCACATATCCTGACAGTATTTTGCACAATGTTGATTTTCCGCTTCCGCTATCTCCAATCAAACCCATGATTTTGTTATTGTCTAATGTAAGGTTAATGTCTTTCAGCAGGTAGTTTTTTGCAGTGGGATATTTAAATGAAATGTTTGTTGCTTTAAGTTCCATCTTCAGCACCTTCTTCATATTTAAAACATCTGACTTTTTTATTTCCAAGGTCGATTAATTCAGGTCGTTCGTCTCTGCATCTGTCGAATCTCATTTCGCACCTGTCATAATATGGGCAGCCCTTTGGTATTTCACCATGCAATGGCTGATGGCCTTTGGTTAGTTCGAACCCATTTGCAGGCAATGCCTTGTATAGCGCTTTTGTGTATGGGTGAAGGAGATTTTCCCCATCTCCTGAAAAGTCCTTATTTTCAGCAATTTCAATCACATATCCGGAGTAGAATATTCCGATTCTGTCGGCAATTTCTAATGCGGCGTGGATGTCATGGGTGATTAATAATACTCCAACTCCATTATCTTTCATATGTTTGAAGTGATTTAGTGTCTCATGGACTGTTTTTTCATCTAAACCAGGAGTCGGTTCATCTGCAACAACCAATTTTGGGTCGGATAATAATGCAGTTGAAACAAGCACTCTTCTTGCCATTCCTCCGGATAATTGGAAAGGATACATCTCATCTACTTCAGGACCAAGATTGTAGTGTTCAAAGATTTCTCTTTGTTTTATTTTCTTTTCTTTTTTCTCGGCATCATTTTCGGTATGTCCGATTGCCTGGTCTGAAATTTTCATTAAAGGATCTAGGAAATTCACTGATTGTGGAATTAAGGCTATTTCATTTCCTCTAAGTTCTTCTTTGTCTTCTTGTGATAATTCTTTTCCTTTGTACTTGATTTTTCCATTTAAATTTGCATTTTCAGGAAGGATTCCAAATATTGCATGTGCTAGGAGACTTTTTCCAGACCCGCTTGAACCTAACACTGCCAATATTTCTCCTTCAGAAATATCTAAGGTCAAATCAGTGATAACTTTTAGTTCTCTTTGATTTAAACCTTTAGTATATTGAATAAATGAAATAGAAACGTTTTCTACATCTAACAATTTTTCCATTTAATCACCTGTCATGATCTTCAAATGATAACTTTTAAATACTAATTTGTACTTTATCAATATTAAAGTTAATCAAAATTAATTAAAAAGTATTACTATCTACATAAATTTACATTAATTTGTAATACTTTTGAGGTTAATCATGAAAGTCGTTATTAAGGAATTGGGCAATGATTCCAAAAACATTAAAGATGTTCAGGATTTTTTATTTGCTCAGATAAAAAAAGAGTTTGGCTATGGTTATGTTCCTGAATGGCACGAAGACATTATCAAACTGGATGAATATTATGTTAATCCTCTCAGGAATAATTTCTTTGTGGCTTATCTTGAGCAAACCGGTGAAATCATTGCAACTATAGGAATAAGATCTTATGATAAAGATTTTCCTGAATTTAGGCATTTGTACTCTAATGAAACCACTTCAAGCATTTGGAGACTGTTTGTTGATGGGAAATATCGCCGTTGCGGCCTGGCATCAAAGATGTTCAGCATTGCTGAAAACTTCGCCAACAAGTCAAAGTATCAAAACATCTATTTGCACACTCATAAAACACTTGATGGAGCACTTGAGTTTTGGACAAAAATGGGTTTTGTTGTTGTATTGGATGCAAACGATGAGCTTGAAACAGTGCATATGGATAAGGAGATTCATGAATTGGATATTTGTATTCAACCGGCTGATTTCATGCACGCCGTAAAATTATAGTTTTTTTATGTATTTTTGAGTATGTGGGCAAGCATATATGCATTTTCCACATACTGTATCTGCTTTTCCCAAATTTTCTTCAGATATTTTTAGAGCATATCTTTCACATTTTTTATCATCGTAAAATTCATTTCTCTTAAGTTTATGGTTCCATTCTTTTCCGCTGATTGCTCTGCCGAAACATGCGTTTTTACATTCCACGCACTTTCCACATTTTGACTTTAGTATTGGTGTTCCCACATCCAGTGGGGCATCGGTTAGAACTGATGACATTCGAAGAGCTGGCCCGTAATCTTTTGTTATTAACAGTGCAGATTTTCCAATCCATCCCAGTCCTGCACGGGTAGCAATTGTTTTATGTGGCAGTTCAAATGAGTTGAACTCTCCAAAATCAGTTCCCAGTCTCTTTTTGGTTTGAGCATATGCATCATATCCATTATTTATTAAAAACTCTTCACATTTCATTCCCAGTGCATCAAGTCTTGTGTTCAGACTCACCAATTCTTCGACATATTCCTGGGTAGGTGCATTTTGCATGTTTTGTATTATCTCTTTCGGATATGTTATGTAGAAAATGACTCCAATGTCGAGTCCTTTTTTGGGTGTGAAATTGGTTATATCAGCAAAGCCTACTTCAGTAGCACCCTCTGCCAATAAAAAATTTTTCAGTTCAAGAGATAAATTCATGAGCGAATATTTAACGGTAATGCTATTTAAATTTAATTTTTGTATTACTTTGAAAAAAATATTACATATTTTTTGTTTAATTTTTATATTGGATTTTTTTTGAAATTTGAAATGTTTTGTTAATTTTTTTAATTTAAATCAAATTCTTATAATATTTTTTTATTAACTGTTTATTTTATAAATTAAACTTTAAAAGTAATAAATATCTTTTTATATGTATTATTGATAAATTATTATTTGTATTAAAATAAGTTAAATTAGTATTACTTATTAGGTATTTTTTCAAAAAAAAGTATTACTTTTATTTTAATATTAATCATTTAATAAATTAGAGAGATATCATGGACAAGAAAATAATAATTGGTGCAATCATTGCTGTTATTGTAATTGTTGTTGCAGCTTTCGCATTGATGGGCGGCTCTCATGATAGTGATCCTACTCATTTGACTGTTGCAGCACACAGTAACATCAAAGAACCTGAAGCAGGATTCAATCCGCTTACTGGTTGGGGATGTGGACACCAAAACTATAATCCTTTAGTGCAAAGCTGTTTATTTAAAACTGATAAAAATGGTAGTATGGTCCCTGATCTTGCTACTGGTTACTCAATCAGTAGTGACGGAAAAACATGGACTGTAAACGTTAGAGACGATGTTGTATTTTCAGACAATTCAACTTTTGATGCGGAAGATGTAGCATTCACATTTAACACTGCAAAAGAAACTGAATCTGATTTGGATTTAACCAACCTTGAAAATGCAACTGCTGTAAATAAGACTACAGTTGAATTTAACCTGGTTGAACCAAGATCCACTTTCATTTATGATTTAAGATACCTTGGTATAGTGCCTTCTGATTCCTATGACAATAATACCTATGGTGAAAACCCTATTGGTACAGGTCCTTACGTATTGGACCACTGGGACAAAGGTCAACAAGCAATCTTCAAAATAAATGACAATTACTATGGTGACAAACCTTACTTCACTCAAGTAACCTTATTATTCCCTGAAGAATCAACATGGTTAGAACTTGCAAAATCAGGTGATGTGGATGTGGTTCCAGTAGCAACCTCTGCATTAAACCAAACTGTAGACGGATATCAATTCTATGAAGTGTCTGCAGGTAGGGCACAAGGAGTATCCTTCCCTTATCTTAATGATACTGGTGATGTAAGTAACGCAAGTTCCAAAATAGGAAACAATGTGACTGCAGATAAGGCTATCAGACAAGCATTAAATGTCGGTGTAAACCGTCAAACAATGTGTGATGAAATATTCTCTGGCCATGCTGTTCCTGAATATACTAGTGTAGATACAAGAGATTATGTAAACAACGATTCCAAAGTTCAAGACGGCAATATTAGTGAAGCAAAAAGAATCTTGGCTGAAGGCGGATGGAATGATACTGATGGTGATGGAATTGTAGAAAAAGATGGTGTAAAAGCATCATTCGATTTATACTATCCTCCAGATTACCTTGACAGACAATCCTTATCCACTGTATTTGCTGAACAAGCAAAAGAAATTGGAATTGAAGTAAAACTTGTTGGTGCGGACTGGGATACAATTTACCAAAACATGTACAGCTCAGCTGCATTAATGCAACAAACTTCTCCTGACCCATATAAATCAATCTATCAACAATATCACAGTAAAGAAGCAGATGACTTCTATATGAACCCAGGTTTATATAATAACACTGATTCAGATAAATTGATGGAAGAAGCTATGCATACTAATGATTTAAGTCAAGCTGATTCATTATGGGCACAATCTGCACTTGTAAACGGTGGAGGTTGGGGTCCTGCTGGTGACGCTCCATTTGTATGGTTGGTCAACTACGACTACAACTATTTCATTAAGGATGGTATCGATATCGGCAGTCAACCTGACGGTTTAGGAAATGATGTTTTAATTAATATCTGTGACTGGTCTAGAACCAATTCCACAGCTTAATTAACATATTTTCCTTTTTTATTTTTTTAAAATTTTTTTGGGGGTTTATTTTTGAATAAAAATCAAATATTAAAATTCTTTGGTTATAAATTAATAAGATTTATAATACTGATGGTTGTAGTAGCTATTTTTAGTTTTGTATTATTAGATTTATCCCCTATTAATCCTGTTAACACTTATTTGAGAGGAGCCGCTGTTTCAGAAGCTCAAAGAGCTATATTGGAAAGTTATTTCGGAATGAATGTTCCATTACCTACAAAGATATTTCATTGGCTGTTGGATTTAGTTCAAGGTAATTTGGGAACTTCACTGATTTATCGTGCTCCGGTTATAGATGTTATTTTAGATAAATTCGCAGCCTCTATTGTGCTTATGACAATTTCCTGGCTTTTAAGTGGGATATTAGGTTTTGCATTAGGGGTTGTGGCTGGAAAAAACAAAGGATCATGGATTGATAAAGCAGTTAAGGTATACTGTTATGCAATTCAATCAGCTCCATCATTTTGGGTAGGAATGCTTATTTTAATGGTATTTGCTGTTTACTTGAAATTGTTCCCAATCGGTTTTGGTGTACCTATCGGTGTTAGCAGTACTGATGCCACATTTGCTGAATGGGCATCAAGGTTGGTCCTTCCGACATTAACATTGAGTTTGGTTGGTCTGGCTCCGATTGCTATGTATACTCGTAATGAATTAATTCAGGTTTTATCCTCTGATTATGTTTTATTTGCAAAATCAAGGGGTGAAAAAGGTTGGGATTTAGTAAAAAATCATGGAATAAGGAATATTTTATTGCCTGCAATAACATTGCAATTTTTATCATTCAGTGAATTGTTTGGCGGTGCTGTTTTAGTAGAGCAAGTATTTTCTTATCCTGGAATTGGTCAGACGGCTGTTGCAGCAGGTCTCCAGAGTGATGTGCCTTTATTTTTAGGTATTGTACTTTTCAGTGCGGTGTTTGTGTTTGTCGGTAATCTACTTGCGGACCTTTCATATTATCTTATTGACCCAAGAATCAAGGAGAGTGAATTTAATGATTAAGAAAAAGGCTGACGATAAAAAACAGTGGTTTTTGTATCCTGCAAATCTCAGAACAAAAACCCTTGTAATCATTGCACTTTCCGTATTGGTTATCGTATCAATATTCGTTTCAGGTTATTTCATTCGAGATATTCCTACAAGTTTTGTAAATGCAAACCAAATGCCTTCATTGGAACATCTATTTGGTACTGATTGGATGGGAAGGGACATGTTTCAGAGAACTGTTGCAGGTCTTGGATTAAGTTTAATGGTAGGTTTTATTGCATCCGTTGTAAGTACATTTATTTCTATTGTTCTCGGACTGTTTTCAAGTTTCAACAAATTTGCGGATGAACTCGTTGCGGGAATCATTGATTTATTTGGTTCAATACCTCATATTCTTTTGATTATTCTTGTATCAATAATGTTTGGTGGGGGAGTATTTGGTGTTGTCATGGGTGTCGGTTTAACTCATTGGACCCCTCTTGCTAGGGTTTTAAGATCAGAAGTAAAAGAAATTAAAACCACAGAATATGTGCATCTTGCTGAAAACCTTGGAAAATCTAAAGTATGGATAGCTACAAAACACATTTTGCCGTTGGTTGTTTCCCAAATTATTGTGGGTGTTATTTTAATGTTCCCTCATGCAATTATGCACGAAGCGGCAATAACATTTTTAGGATTTGGTTTACCTCCTCACGAGCCTGCAATTGGTGTCATTTTATCCGAATCCATGCACTACTTATCCTCAGGTTATTGGTGGTTGGCATTTTATCCTGGAATGTCATTATTGATTGTTGTGCTATTATTTGATTTGATTGGAGAGAACGTTGAAAAATTGCTCAATCCTGAAACTGCTCAGGAATAATGGAGATTCACATCTCTATTATTTTTTTCATTTTTTTCATGTGATATTATGGAATTTGTTGTAAAAGAAGTTAAGAATAATAACAGTGAAATTTGTGACGTAAAAGAGTTTTTATATGGTCAGATTAAAAAAGAATATGGAATTGGCCCTACACCGGAATTTCATTATGATATTGAAGGTATTAGGGAGTATTATATTTTGCCTGAGTGTAACAATTTTTTCATGATTTGTGACGGTGAAAAAATAATTGCCACTGCAGCAATAAGGGCCTATGATAAAGATTATGATTTGTTTAAAGGCCAATATACAAAGAAAAATACGGCAAGTATTTGGCGACTGATGGTTGATGAAAACTATAGGAGACATGGTCTTGCCCGTAAACTTGTTGCCGTGATGGAAGAATTTGCAAAAAAGGCGGGTTATACCAAAATTTACTTGCATACTCACAGGTATCTTGATGCGGCTTTGCCATTTTGGAAATCTATGGGATATAAAATAACTGTTCAAGAAGACGACTATGATGAAACAACCCATATGATTAAAGAAATTACCTAATTAGTAGTATTATTTTATAAAAAAGTATTACTATTTTTTAAGTTTTAATTTTTTTTATTTTTCGTTTAATATTTGTCTAATGATTTTATTTTTTTATAATTATTAATTTTATAAGTTATTTTTAATAATTATTATAATATATTGTTTCATTGCCTATTTAAGTGATTTTAATAGAAAATTATTAGTAATACTATTTTACAAAAAATTATTATAATGTCTTCATTAATTCAATTTCTTTGTTAAATGTGTGGATTGTTAATTTAACTTATTAATTTTCTTTATTTGTAAATTTAAGCTTCAAATTCATGAGTAATACTTTAATAACATTTATATGGGTATTACTATTAATTATAAATTAGATTACCTAGTTTCTTTAGGTAATTAAGATAATTAAAATTAATAGCAATATAACTACTCTATCTTCAAATAATATATTAAATTTTAATTATCTTCATTTTAACTTTCGTAATGAGTAATAAGCGATAGTGAGGCCATATAATTATGTAAATAGCTATTAGATAGCTATTTACTTTCCTTCTCAAATGTTATTTTTCAGATGTTTTTCGACTCTTTCAAAAACTTTGTTGATTTGAAATTTTTTGATGAAAATTAGTTGTGAATTTTTAATTTTATCTAAAAATAGTTAAATTTAATAAATAGGTGGAGTAAAAGTTTTTATTATGCCTAATCAAAAAACAAATACTCCAAATAGTATTTTAGATGTTAAACAATATATATTTTGCGATTCAAATGGAGGATTAGTCCTTTCAGATCCTCGTTTTGTGAAAATTTTTAAATCCTGTCAAAAAGCTCTGAAATCTTTTGATTTAAGTTTTAAAAAGGATGTTCCTTATTTTAAAATGAGTTTAGCTAGGTGCCCACATTGTGGAACTCGTCATGTTGTTAAATATGGTTTTACAAAAAGAACATTAGTATTTAAAGAAATTGGTAAAACTAATGTGAAGGTTCAGCGTTATATTTGCAAACGTTGTGATAAAACCTTTCAAACAGATTTAACAAGTCTTGTTGATAAAAACAGCAATTTTACGAATGAATTGAAAAGTGAATCAGAACATTTAATTTCAGATTATCTGGGAAGCTTAAAAAATGTTTGTAAATCATTTAAAAAATTCTTTGGAATCACGATTTCACATCAAACAATTGAAAATTGGCTTTTTGTTAATGAAAACATTTTAGAATTTGATTTAGGGCGTTGCTCGGGTTATTATGTCTTTGATGTAGAATGGATAAAAATCAACGGAAAATGGAAATATCGTCACACATTACTTGATTCTATTTCAAATTGCATCGTAGCCGATGCAATTTACGATACTGAAGATGAAACAACTGTTGAAAAGTTTTTAAGAGAATCTACAGCAAATAAAAATAAAATTGCAATCACAACAGATTTAGATAAAAAATATGCCTCAATTATCCCAAAATTAGGTTTTAAACATCAATTATGTATTTTTCATACTAAAAAAAGTTTAAATAAACAATTAAAAACTTTTAAAGATAAAAATCGTATTTCTGACGAAGAATATCAAGAATGTCACAAACAACTGAAAATAATCAAAGATTTATTCGATTTAAATGATTATAATGAATTCAAAAATGAAGTACAATCTTTAATTTATCGTAAAGATGATTTTCATCCAGTGATTTATAAAATAATCAGAAAATCAATCACTCCACGATATAAAAGCTTCATTTATCACTTAAAAGATAAACGAATTGAAAAAACAAGTAACAAAATTGAAAATGCATTTCAAAAAACAATGCCAAAATCAAGAAAACGAACATTCAAGACCAAACGAGGCGTTTTAAAACGAATCTATCGCAGAGATCTCATTTGGAATGACAATCGCAAAAAAGGATTTTGAAAATCAACAAAGTTTTTGAAAGAGTCATTATAATTTGAATAATAATTTATTTATTCTCTTATTAACAGATTATAATATGATAGAATAAAAAACGGAGGATTTGGATTTTATGAATGATATAATATTTAAAGACTGTGACTTCCGTTATCTTGATGATAACGATGAATTATCCTGTAAAAACAAACAAGGTACTGAAATTGGTTGCGATAACTGTCAGGAAAATATTCATTTAAACTGCGATAATTTCAATGCAAAAAAAGATTTCTGCTTAAAATTCTTTAGAGATAACATAAGTGAATTAAAAGAATGTCAAGAGAAAACTGTATTCAATGACAGTGATTTAAGCCGTAAATGGTCAAATTAACTTCAATATAAGAATTGTTTAATTCTAGAAAAGTAGCAACAAAGAGTTAATGTGGATGAGTGGTATTCTATATAATTAATAGCTATTGGCCTTTCAGTAATTTTTGTCTACCTTTCCATATTAGCTGGTGCTGTCTTTTTCTCAATTCCTTGTATTCATAATACATCTGTGAAGTAACGTATCCATGCAGTCTTCGGTATTCATCAATTCTCACAATCTTAGCTTGTACAATAGCTGATTCGCCTTCATGCCAGCAGTACCATGGATGATGGCAGGGCGCATCACATTTTGAAGCCAGTCCTGTCTTGCAGTTGTTGCAGTAGTCAACAAACCACATTTCTTCCTCTCTTAGAGTCTTTTTCTTCTTGGCTTCGATTATCTGCTGTCTTATAGACTTCATTTACATCACTTCAATAATTTTATAAAAACCATAAAAACTATTGAGAACTTTTTGAAAAGTTTTTTTAAAAAACTACTCACAGTTCTCAAAACGATAAAACGGACAGTTCTTATGGCTTTTTCATTATATGTATTTTTATAAAAACTATTTTTTCAGGAGGTATGTGGGATAACTTTTTGAAAGTTTGCTCCCGTCCATTCCTGAAAATCATGGTTTTTTTAATTTTCCGATTGTAAAAATCACCATCAAACTCAATGAATAATTCTTGAATTTGCCTAAAAACAATTTTTAACAATTTTTGTGAAAAAACTTTTTGAAAAGTTTTTATGAGTTTTCATGGTTTTTCCACTTACAGGTTTTTTAGGTTTTTTGAGTTTTCATGGTTTTTTTGGTTTTCCAATCCATGGTGGTTTTTTAATCGTGCTGTCAAAGTTCATTATACTTAACCCCTCAATAAATTTATATTCCTTCATAATGTCTAAAACCCATTCGCCAATCTCATAGCTGATTATTTCATATATTGAATCGTCCATGTGTTTTAAATCATAGTTGATGGATGCTACTTCACTTTTTGCCAGGTCATATACATTGGATCTTCCGGATTGGGTGGTTACCTGAAGAAATCCATGGTCTGCCAGTTCATACATGTATTTCCTGACTGATGCCTTACTCAATTCAAGATTCTGAAGCGAGAAGTATTTATTGGTTGTAATTCCCATGTCCAATACTTCTCTGTCCTTATTGATTCTCCATTCGTCGATATTGTTTCTGATGTCATTTAAAACCTCAACCGCTTTTGGAGCAAGGTTTGCAGATATGCTTTCCTTGTATGGTTTAAGCAAGCTCATGAACTGCTGAACATCTGATATATTTGTTAGAATTACTTTCTTGCCGTCAATCTCATGGATGTCATGGTTATATTGATACACAATAAAGATTAATTTAATTAGTTGTCTTATTTCTATTTTTAATCAATTTTTAGATTTATCAAAAATTTTATATTTTAACTTTTGGCATGAAATCTATTTATAATTTTAACATTACTTTTCATTTAACTGAAAACAATATTGATTTTATTATTTACTTTTCAATATACTGAAAACTTTATATTATAGTTGTGATAAATTAATAATTATAAAAAGAAGTGTGATTTTAATGATTATTCAAAGAAAAGATTATATTGATAAAATCAATCCTTTTATAAATAAACATATTATTAAAGTTTTAATAGGAACAAGACGTTCCGGCAAGTCAACCATATTAAAACAAATAATTGATTCATTAATAAAACAAGGAATCCCTGAAGAAAATATTATTTGGATGAACTTTGAATTAAGTGATTATTTTGAAATAGATACTATTAAAAAGCTTGAAGAATTCATATCTAATAAAACTGAAAATATAGATGGAAAAATTTATCTATTTTTTGATGAGATACAGGTTGTTCCCCAATGGGAAAAATTAATCAATTCTTACTTTGCAAAAGAAAATTATGACATATACATTACTGGATCAAACTCAAAGTTATTGTCTGGTGAGTTTGCCACATATTTGTCCGGCCGATATGTGGAATTAAATATATATCCATTTTCTTTTAGGGAATATCTTGATTACAATGAAATTACTTCTGATTTTAAAACTCATTTTTACAGATATTTGGAAGATGGGGGCATGCCTTCAACATTTGACTATATGGGTGAGGATAAAAGATTAATTCTAATTGATTTATACAATTCTATTGTCCTTAAAGATATTATTCAAAGAAATAATGTTAAAAATGTTGACTTGTTGGATAGAATTATGAGATTTGTAATGTATAACATTAGCCAGCCTTTTTCAGCAAATAAAATTCATAAAAGGTTAAAGCAGGACATGGTAAACTTATCTGTAAATACAATTTATAATTATCTTAAATTCTTTGAAAATGCATGTTTGATTTATCAGGTAAAACGTGAAGATTTACTGGGTAAAAAAATATTAAAATATGATGAAAAATATTATATTTGTGATTTGGGTTTTAGACAAGCGATAATTGGAAATAATCAACGGGACATCACTCGTGTAATCGAAAATATTGTTTATTTGGAACTTTTAAGAAGAGGATATGAAATAACCATTGGTAAAGTTGATAACTTGGAAGTGGATTTTGTATGCAAAAAACAAAACAAACCCATTTACATTCAAGTTTCTTATTTATTAGCAAGTGAAGAGACTATTGAAAGAGAATTTAAACCATTAAAGAATATCTCAGATAATTATCCAAAATACGTAATAACCATGGATGATGTGGATATGTCTCATGATGGAATTATTCATTTGAATTTAATTGATTTTTTAATGGATAATGAAGTTATTTAACATCTTGGAAATCATATCATTTTGCGGAGTCTATCGGCTCTGAGTTGATAAACTCATATTGGTTTTCAAATATTTTTTTGGTGACAAGCGATATTTGTTTTTTTTTTATATGAAACAAAATTCACAAAAAAGTAGTGGATAATTCTACTACTTTTTTTTACTGTCATTTCTTTGTATTCTATCAAACAAAAACTCAAAAAAGTAGCAGATAATTTCTATACGGTTACGCGAGTAGTATCGAAATTTTCAAATACTTATCCTCTCACTACAGATAATTCTATTGATTTTCATGAAAATTAAAGTTATGCCAATTCTTTATGTTAAAAATTATACCTGGTCAAAATATAAGTAAATAATGTGATACGAGGATAATAAATGTCGGCGGAAGAACAGGTAAAAACTTCGGATTACTTATCATTGATGAGTTGACAAGAAGAGGCTTTGCTACAGGCACCGGTAACTCAAGGGAGAATAAGGTTGACCATGCAAGAAGAGTTTCAGCAGACATTCAAAAGAATGGAATTTTCCTGGTTGGAAAGGATTCGACCGGGTTCACCAAAAAATGGGCGATGGAATTTCTTGAAAAAATAACTGCATATCCGAATGAAGCTATTCATGATGACTGTGTAGTGGCATTCACTGGAGGTTATGAAAAAATAGCTGTTGATAATCAAATTAAAAGAGTGGATGTGGATAGGTGGTATTCCACATGATTTTGATAGAGTTCGTTAACATTGTGGGGAAAAATAATTTAAAATGATTTTCTCGAAAAAGTTTTAAAACAAGAAAAAATAAATGTGTTAAATAAGTGTATAAGACAATAATATTTGAATTGATTTTATATGAAAAATATTATTTTTGATTATTGTCTCATAGATTAAATCTTAAAAATCTTTGGCAAAACGTGGTAACAATGAGAGTGTTGCCAGTAGCTTATTTATGAAAGGTGAAAAAATGGATAAAATAACCTGTAAGAATTGTGGTGCTATCTTAAACAACGATGCGATATTTTGTACAGAATGTGGAACAAAAATTCAAAATGAGTTAAAAATTAGGACAGTGGAAGATTTTTCTAATATTGAATTATATGATGAAATTGTAAGGACTGGCGCTCCTCTTCAATCTGAAGAGGAATTGAAGGCCATTATTGAAAATTATAACAAAAATGTGAACATGTTTAAGAAAAAAGGAGTAAGACAATTATTATTACTTTATAAAACTAATTTAAAATTCTCCCAGAAAAGATTAGGGGCAGCGGCAAGAAGTCAGGAAAATGTTGTGAATCCTCAAAATGAGTATACACAAGAGGGTATTAATAAATTTGCAGAAGAAGAAGCTAAACTTGAAGAAAAATTTGGAACTCAATTTCATGGAAAAAGATGGTTCAGATGTACTCTTGAAGAAAGAAGGTACAGTACATTCTCAAATACTAATGATAGGCGTGTTGAAACTGGATATATCATTTTAAATGATGATTATCTTGAAATTTGTAAAGAAGGTGTCTTTATAAAAAGCAATCTTGGAAGCAGAAAAGTTTACCTTAAAAATGTTGCTTCAATAGATTTTGATAAAAGAGGTATCTTCGATCTCAGTAGTTCTGTTGTAATTAATTTTAAATCTTCTGAATTTGTTGAATTAAAAAATATTAGTAAAGAAGATGCAGAGTCATTAGTGGAATTATATGAAGACTTCATTAATCGTGACAATGCGCCTGTGAATAATACTGTAAGTTCTGCTGATGAACTTATGAAATATGCAGAATTATACGAGAAGGGATTATTAACTGAAGAAGAATTTAATCAAGTTAAAAAAGATATTTTAAACTCTTAATAAATAAAAATTATTTAGAAATGTTATTAACAAAAGAAATTAAAAGTTTATGTGGATAAAGGTATTCCACATAACTCTAACTTAATGTTCATCTTCGTTTTCATTGTATTTTTCCAATACGTCCTGCCAGGTGTTAGTGTCAACTTTAACATCTGTAATGTGAACCCAGTCAAGAATATCCTCTAACTCCTCTTCATCCATTCTCAACTCTTCAATGGCTTTTTCCATTAAAGTTTCATCGGGAATCAGTCTTGGCCTGTAATCATTCCATAAAAATCTCCATGCCTTATTCTTTTTCTCATCTTCTGCTCTTTTCATATTTTCTTCTGCATTGTAGTTCTGATTTATTAAAATCAGTTCCACGTTTAATTTACCAATCTTGGCTGTGATTTCATTGATGTTTCCTACAGGGACTGTTCCTTCTGCATAACCCAAGTAATGTTTCAAACATTCTTCTACAAATCCAGATAGGTTAGGTATGTCTCTTTTTGCTTTTTTTAATAGCTCACTATCTATTGAAATATTTATTCTTTGTTTTGTCATACTTTCGACCTCAATTCATAATACTCAATTCTCAAAAAGGGGTCATGGGGTTTTTTGAAAATCATACACACATACACACGATTTCAAAAACTTCCCTATGGAGAGTTTTTCACATTTGAATATGCAATGTCAAATCTACCCTCACGGTTAATGCCTTTCTCGTGACTAATGCTCCACATTCCATTTCAAGATGCCTTATTGATTCGGCGGATAATGGCACTCCTTCAATAGCCATATTGCTTCTAATCATATTCTCCATTTCAGATATAGCACTTAATTCATTTTCAGAATGAATTCCATGAAGCTCACCGGCAGTTGCTAATGTCAGTCCCAGTCCGCTTAATGCTTCCTTGTAAATATCAATAGCTTCAATAGCATCCGTTATTGTTGCTTCCTGTCTGTATTCACATTTCGCTCTAGCTATTGTCAGTCTCTCCAATGCCTTTAAATCTCTGGGAGTGATTGGTTTGCCGTCACTTTAATATTGTTTTCATGGCATAATGACAAAATTTGCAATATCTGTCTGACAATTTCGATTGCATTATTAATTTCTGTTGTTTATAACACTGTTAAAAATAATAATTATATTATAGTAATTACATAATTATAAAATGTTTAAAATAAATAAGGGGAAAAGATAAATGTCTAAAATTTTTATTTCATGTGCACTTCCTTATGCAAATGGGCCATGTCATCTGGGCCATATACGTTCCACTTATCTGCCTGCTGATATTTATGCAAGGTATAATAGAATGATTGGCAATGACGTATTGATGGTTTGCGCTACTGATGAGCATGGAACTCCAATTGCAGTTAAAGCTGATAAAGAGAATAAAAAGCCAATTGAAATTTCTAAAAGATATCATGACATGATTGTTCATGATGTGGAATCAATGAACATATCTCTTGATAATTTTACAAGAACCACTGATGAAGCTCATTATGAATTGGCTCAAAACTTTTTCAAGAAATTATATGACGATGGATACATTTACAGAGAAGATATACAGCAGTTATACTGTCCGAATTGTAAAAAATTCCTTCCGGACAGATATGTAGAAGGATTATGTCCTGATTGCGGTTCTGAAGCAAGAGGAGATCACTGTGAAAAATGTGGAAAAGCACTTGATCCGACTGAACTTGATGAACCTCACTGCATTACATGCGGTACAACTCCAATAATCAAGGATACCTTCCAGTATGCCTTCAAACTATCTGAATTGGAAGACGATTTGAAGGAATATATTTTCAGTAATGAAAATCTTCCGGCCAATGTAAAAAATTATGCAACCAACTGGCTGAAAGACGGATTAAACGATTGGATTTTGACAAGAGATATGGATTGGGGTATTCCAGTTCCATTGGATGAAGCTGAAGGCAAAGTATTATACGTTTGGATTGAAGCATTCCTGGGTTATATCTCATCTGCATCACAATGGTCAAAGCAATCTGGCCGTAAATGGGAAGAGTATTGGAATGACTTTGTAGTTCATTTCATAGGAAAGGACATTATTTACCACCATTCAATTTTCTGGCCGGGACTATTAAAAGCATACGGATGCAAATTGCCTGATATGATATATGCCGGAGAGTTCTTGTCTCTTGAAGGGGAAAAAATGTCTACAAGTAAAAATTGGGTAATTTGGATAGCTGATTTTGTAAAAGACTATGATCCTGATTTGCTTAGATATTACCTCACAATCAATGCTCCTTTAAACAAGGATTCAGACTTTTCATGGGATGATTTCCAAAGGAGAAACAATGATGAACTTGCAGACGTTATTGGAAACTTCCTTCACAGGACATTTACATTTACACATAAGTTCTTCGACGGTAAAATCCCGGAATACAAGAATCCTTCAGATGAGGACAAGGAATTTGAAAATGCAATTAAGCAATTGCCTGCAAAAGCGGGAGAGTATATTGCAAACTTCGAGTTTAGGGAAGGTTTGCTTGAAATATTCAAAGTAGCCAAAAAAGGAAATAAATATTTCAACGATGCTGAACCGTGGAAAGCTGTAAAAGATGATATGCAAAAAGCAGCAAACTGTTTATATTTATCCAATCAGTTAGCAAAGGCATTGGCTTTTACACTTAAACCGTATTTGCCAACCAAAGCCGATGCAATAGCTGAAATAATGAATCTTGAAAACTTAAATGAATGGAAAGATGCAAGTGTCTTTTTAACTGACGGACATGAAATAAACAAGGCTAAACCATTATTCAAAAAGATTGAAGATAAAGTAATTGAAGCTGAAAAAGCAAAACTACAAGAAAATTTAAAAGAAAGTACAGAGGATGATAATATGAGTGATTTGATAAGTATTGATGATTTTGATGAAGTTGTAATTAAAATAGGTCAAGTAAAAGAAGCGGAAAAGATTGAAAAGTCAGACAAACTGTTAAAATTGCAGGTTGATATCGGAGAAGAAAAACCAAGACAAATCGTTGCAGGCCTTGCAAAATTCTACTCTCCTGAAGAATTGATTGACAGGAAAGTGTGTGTTGTGGCTAACTTACAGCCAGCTAAACTATTCGGAACATTATCCGAAGGAATGATTTTAGCAACAGGGGAAAGCGGAGCATTGTTATCTCCTGATGAAAATGCTGAAATCGGTGAAAGAATTCAATAAATTTGATTAGTATGGAAGAATCTGTCCTAGTAAATAAAGCCGAGAAATACCTGAAAGAAATATCAAATGACTCAATCAGTCTCGAAAATATTGACAATTTTGATAATTTCAAGGAACTTTACTTTAAGCTAGAGGACAGATTAAACTTTTTAGTAAACCTGAAGGATGATATGGATGCCCAAGGGTATACCACTCCCTTCACATCCTTAAGCCGTTATGGAACCAAGGCAGTAGCGGAAGTTACACTTGATGAAGTTGGTGAAAACAGCCGTCACAATCAGATATTCAGAATGAAGGCAAATGCCAAAAAGAACATTCTTGATAGGGTAAAATCAGCTATTGATTCACATAAGATTGCTATTGGACACCTTAAACAATTCGGATATGTGAAATGTGATTCCTGTTATAAGAAATATTCAATGGATGAATACGGAAAAAGGGATGCGAAATGCAGCTGCGGATGCGAATCATTTTCATTTAAGATAAAAAAGGAAGCAACCCATAGGCTGGAAATAATTCCTTACCTGCCGTTGTCCGGAAACTATATGGTACTGATGAGTCAATTTTCAAATTATGGAAGGGAATCTCTTAAAAAGGTTTTGAATATTTTAAAGCAGGAACGTAAAGGCGTTGTAAAAACAATTTCTCTTGTAATAAGATTTAAAGATGAAAACAACAGGCTGGTTCGAAAAAACGTCACTCTTGATTCAGAATATGTAAACAACTATGAAGAGGAAGTCCGAAGAATCTACGGAAGCCGTGTTAGAATAGAGGCATTAAGGTTTCATAGAACCAAACCGGCCATAATTGATGACAAACATGCAAGAACCGCTCTTGCAATAGCTTATGTCAGATACTGTGAGCATATCATAGACAACATAAAGGATGAAATTTTAAAAAGAAGACTGTCTGACTTTAAAAGAATCAACAATTATGATGATATCATTTCTGAATTTGAAAATCAAACTCCCGATTTCATAGACAAGTATGATGTCGATGCAATTGAAGCATGGAGAGAAGCCAAAATCAATAAAAAGTTTCAGGAATTTAACTATCTGGACAGATTTGGAAACATGACAAGGTCTCTTAAAAGAGATTTGAAAATCAGAGACAATATCTATAAAAGCATATTCGTCAATATCGCATCATGTCTGATAATGTGGGACATGTTCAGATATTATCTGACAACTTCCAACAATTCCCGTAAGATAGACAGCGGACCGTTCCCATACATTCGTGTCGAGCTTGACCGTGAACAGAGAAAAGTCTTTCAGACCACATTCACTAAGGTCATCACAATCCTAAATGACTTCACTGACATAAAGATTATCCCAGTAAATGAAATGGATTTGCTGCTTTATGAGAAATTCAAATTTGAAAAGCAAATCAAGAATTCAAACATCAAATTTAATCATGTTGCATTGGGTGCGGCGTTGATACATGAAAATTCAGACATGGAACTTGAAGAAATAAGTAATGCATTCCTAATCAATGAATCAAAAATCAGAAAGGAAATAAAAAATATTAACCACATCAAAAATCCGAAAAGCGACAGGTCTAAAAAGTTCCTGGATTTAATTAAGAAATAGTGATTTAAATGAATGAAGATTTAACAACAATTCACATTACAGAAGTATTGTCCTCTTCACTCATTATGGATTTGATGGACGAATATCCCAACTTGTCTGAAATAACATGTGCTCCGAGTGTGTATGAGAGAACTTCCAAAAATTATATTGATGCATTGGAACAGCTGGACATTGATGTTAAGAAGAAATATAACTGGGGTGCCAAAAGTCAGACAAACGGGCAGGAAAAAGTCGTTTTGGATTTGGCTAAAAAAGGTCTAAAAGCTCGTGAAATTGCTGAAAAACTGGACATTAAACTTAATCGTGTTTATTATTTGCTCAGAAAAAATAAGGATAATGTTAAATTTGATAACTATAAAAGAAAACATGACCGCAGTGAGATAAAATCTCTTAAAGAGGAGGGATTGAAACCGCGGGAAATATCTGAAAAATTGGATATTCCTCTTCGTACGGTTTACTATATTTTGAATAAAAAGTAGTCAGAACTTTTATAGTTCTTGCGATTTTATGGTAAAAATAAAAAAGTTATAATATAAATTTGTCAGCTTGGCTTAAAGAGATTATTTGAGTAAATTTAACTCAATTTTTGCTTGTTCAAATATGTTCTAGCCATTGATTTAAACTAATTTTAATTATTCTTTTTCAAAAAAGGTAGCGAAAATACCTCAAATAAATAATTACTTTTTTTAATAATGAGTATTATATAATTAAGTATGATGATTTTACCACAACTTCCGTTATATGTAATAGCAATAATCTGTGGACTGCTGTCTTTTTCAATGACCAGATTATTTATGCCGAAAATTATTCAAAAGTTAGAAGAAGCTGACATCGTTGGAAAAGATATCCATAAATCCTGGAAACCTGTTGTTGCTGAAATGGGTGGATTTGGTATTATATTCGGATTTGTACTTGGAATGTTTTCCGGAATATACATGCACGATATTCTTGCATTTCCATTGGTTATAGTTCTTGTTGTAATATTGCTTGTGGGAATGATAGGTATTCTGGACGACCTGCTTGCACTCTCATCCAAATCCAAATTCTTTTTGCTTTTCATAGCAGGTCTTCCGTTGATGTGGGCTGCACCCCCAAATGTAGGTTTACTGTATTTGATTACAATGCCTATTGCACTTTCAATTGGATCCAATTTGACCAATATGCTTGCAGGTTTAAACGGTATTGAATCCGGTTTGGGTGTTATTTCAATGACCTCATTAACTATTGCATGTATAATATTGGGAAAATATGATGTTACAATCATTTCTATGAGTATGCTTGGTGCACTGCTGGCATTTTTATACTTTAACAGATATCCTGCCAAGATTTTCCCAGGAGATACTGGTACGCTGATTATTGGAGCAGCTGTTGTATGTATTGCATTTATTGGAAGGGTAAAACTGATTGCACTTATTGTGCTGATGCCGAATATCATTGACGCTGCTTTAAAATTCTATTCTGCAGGAGTAATGAACCGTTCTCAGCAGAAACCTACACAATTGAACGATGATGGAAAACTGGTAAGGCCTGATGTAGGTTTTAAATCATTAATCAGATTAATATTGAGACGTCCAATTGCTGAAAAGGATGCAGTAAAAATAATCTGGGCAATTGGTATTGTATTTGGAGTATTGGGTATTATTGTTGCTTTAATAATGCCTGGAATGCTTGAAAGTAAAACTTTAATGAATTTCTTACAAATCAAAGAGATGTTCTATCATATATAGGTGATATAATGAAACCTTATGTAATATTAAGTGCGGCCATGACATTGGACGGTAAAATTGCAACTGAAACAGGCAGTTCAAACATTTCCGGTGAAAAGGATTTAGAACGAGTCCACGAGCTTAGAAAGGAATGTGATGCAATCATGGTGGGAATAGGAACTGTCCTTGCAGATGACCCGAGGCTGACTGTTCACAAAGTTGATGCATCACCTGAAGATAATCCTGTCCGTGTTGTCGTTGACAGTAAATGCAGAACTCCTATAGCTGCAAGGATTACAAATAAGGATGCCCGCACAATAATTGCGGGAGCAAATGAATACAAATATGAGTTTATTGTATCGGACAGATATGATACATTTACCAAAAGGGGAGTTGACTTTTTCTGGAGTGGAGATAAAAGGGTTGATCTCGTTTCATTGATGAATTACCTTCATGAAGAAGGCATTGAAAAATTAATGCTTGAAGGAGGAGCTACCTTAAACTTTTCCATGATAAAGGCAGGTCTTATTGATGAAATAAGGTTGTGTGTTGCACCGATGGTTGTTGGTGGTGCAAACGCTAAAACTTTGTTTGATGGCGATGGTTATCCTTTAATGGATTTGGCAGTAAAATTAGAATTGGTTGATTCTTACTTACTTGAAAAAGATTTAATATTAACTTATAAAGTTATTAAATAACTTTATAATATTCCTTTATTTTTTAAAAGTTCACGAGGGTTATCAATGATAGCCTTTTTCGCTTCCTCATCACTCAATCCGGCACCGAGAGCTATTTCGTAGGATTTCTCAAATGTAATGATATTGTCCGGTGAGTGGGTGTCTGTGTTTACTAATAATTTATTCCCAACTTCACGTGCAATGTTTGCAACATGTCCGTTTCCAAGGCAGTGTCCTTTACGTGCTGAAATTTCCAGATAAATTCCATTTTCTTTTGCAATTTCTGCTTCTTCTTTTGTAATTAATCCAGGATGTCCTAAAATATCAACATATTCTGATTCAACAGCTGCTCTGTTGGTACCTGGGGTCACAGGTTCATTTAAGGTTTCACCATGAACAACAACGATTTGGGCACCTAATTCCTTTGCCCTTTTGGCAATTCCATCAATGGATTCTGTTGGTGCATGGGTTACTTCCGCCCCTAAGATGACAGTAATGTCCCAGTTTGCATTGATGTCATCGATTGCATCCTGAATTGCTGGAATGGTGTCTACGTTGGAATAGTCAACATGGTCTGTGATTGCTATTGCTTCATGGTTCAATTTTAAGGCTCTTCTTGCAAGTTCTGAAGGTAATAATTCTCCATCACTAAATAAACTGTGCATATGTAAATCGATTCTTTTGTTCATATAATAATTTATATAATACGTAGAATATATATTTATATAACTTAAATTATTGAGGTTATAAAATGAAAGCAAAAGCAGTTAAAATGGCTGATGGTGTTTATTGGGTTGGAGTAATCCACTGGAACAGCAGAACTTTCCACGGATACGGAATCCCAGGCACAACCTACAATGCATATTTGGTATTTGGTGAAGAAAAAACAGTATTGATTGACAACGTTTACAGAGGAATGTTTGAACAGTTCGATGCAAGAGTAAAAGATGCATTTGAACAGGAAGGAAAAGAATTCAAGATTGATGTATTTGTCCAAAACCACTCTGAAATGGATCACTCAACATTTTTAAGGCAAACCATTGCAAAATACAATCCTGATGCTGAAATCTATGCATCTGCAAATTGTATTAAATTCTTGGAAGCTCAATATCACAACTTCTCTGATTTGGAAATAAACGCTGTTCAAACAGGCGATGAATTGGATATTGGCGGAAGAACCTTAAAATTTGTATCTGCTCCAATGTTGCACTGGCCTGACAGCATGTTCACTTTGCTTGCTGAAGATGGGATATTATTCTCCAATGATGCATTCGGTCAGCATGTGGCTCATTCCAAAAGATTCGATGATGACTATGATTTGGAATACCTGCTCAGACAGGCACAAAAATACTATGCTAACCTTGTCACATTAGGTTCTCCAATGCTTAGAATGAAACTTGATGAGCTAACCAATACAGGTTTGATTAATGACATTAAAATGATTGCTCCATGCCATGGTCAAATATGGAAAAATCCTGCTCCAATTGTAGAAAAATACGCTGAATGGGGGTCAGGTGTTTGTAAGGACAAAATCACTGTCATCTATGACACAATGCACCACTCTACTGAAAAATTGGCATTCCAAATTGCTGAAGGAATAATGAGTGAAGGCGTAGAGGTTGCAATGTATTTCATGCAGGAAGACGGTCCTGATGATGTAATTACAGATATTTTGGATTCCAAAGCTATTGCGCTAGGTGCTCCTACAATGATGAACAAGCCTTTCCCAAGAATCGGTAACATGATGTACTGGTTGGACTGTGTCAATTTCAAAGGAACCACCAGTGAGAAAAACGCTTTAATCTTTTCATCCAAAGGATGGGGTGGAGGAGCTATTAAAAAACTCCAGGATGAATTGGAAACTGCGGGTTTTAATGTAACTGACACTTTAGATGTTCTGTTTGTACCTGATGAAGATGTGCTTGCTGAAGCATTTGAAAAAGGTGCTGAACTCGCTCGTTCTATCAAAGAATAATTAACTTTATTCTTTTATTTTTTCTATTTTTTTTATTGTATATTTTTTCACTCTTAAAATTGTTTTAATTCGATAAAATTGTTTAGGTATACCTAAACATTTATATATAAGGCGAACCTAAAATTAATTAGAGGAACAAATAAGTGACATTTTTGGGCTTATTTGTTCCTCTTTTTTTTTTAAATTAATTATAAAGGGGGTGAAAATATCAAGAAAGGAAAGCTATTTATGGTACTTTTATGTTTAATGATTGTAATGTTAAGTTTTAACATGGTCTATGCGCAGAATAATGATAATTCGACGCTATCAACGGATTTGAGTATCTCTGATGGTCAGTACGAAATTGATATTTCACATGAAAAATATTCGAATGAAATATATAATTCAGATAAGACGAACGGGAGTGTGGAAAGAATTTATGAGTCATCCGCCAATGAACAAAATTCTTTTAATAATCCACATGTTAATATTTCTTAAGGATACTATTTAGAAGTATTATTATTTAGGATTTCCAAAATTCCAACTCTTGTACTTTTTTTAGGGTGTCTAAATTAAAAATTGTTGCAAATAACAACATTTAAATAGGATATTTTAAATATATATTATAAAGAGGTATTATTATGTCATGCTTAGTAATTTATTTTTCAAGAAACGGTGAAAATTATTTCGGTGGTGAACTTAAAAACATTGAAAAAGGTAACACTGAAGTAATTGCTGAGTATATTCAGGAATTGGATGGTGCTGAATTATTTAAAGTAGAACCTGCAGTTGAATATCCTGCAGATTATATGCAATGTATTGATGTTGCCAAAAAAGAGCAGCAAGCAGATGCAAGGCCAGAAATTAAAGAAACATTAGATGACATTTCTGCTTATGATACAATTTACATTGGTTTTCCAAACTGGTGGGGAACACTTCCTATGCCAATGTTTACCCAACTTGAACAACTGGACTTTTCAGGAAAAGTAGTAAAGCCGTTTGTGACACATGAAGGATCCGGTTTCGGTTCCAGTCTGAAGGATGTGGAAAAGTTATGCGAAGGCGCTGAAATCAAAAAAGGTCTTTCCATTCCTGGAGCAAATGTCTATGATGTAAAAGACACTGTTAAATCTTGGATTGATGAATAATTTTTTAATTAAATTTTATATATTTATTATTTTTTTAACATTTTTTTTATTTTTTGTTTATTTTATCACGATTCAAATCATTTTTAATGCTAATTAAT